>DATEGX010000183.1:0-11394 GCA_035279875.1 Binataceae bacterium (SeqCode) | reverse complement strand
TCGATCGCCTCGACAATATCCGGGCCGAAATCAGTAAATGGTACCCCTCCGCCGTGCTCGAAGGCCTGCATCAGCTTCGGAATTTGCCGGTAACAGGCGACCGCATATTGGAACCCTCCACCCATGAAAAAGGTACTGTCTTCGCGGGCGAGCACCGTCGCCTGTTCCGCATTCATACCGAACGCGGTTGTGGCCGGGTCGTATTCGATGTAACCGGAGGCGGCCATGGTCGCGGCCCATTCGCGCAGATATCGCTCGTTCAGCTTCGTATGATCGGCTAGTTGCTTGACCGTCATCGGGCCGCCAGCGGCCATCGCTTTGAAAATACCAAGGCGGTCGCCGATAAACGCCAATGCGACACTCAGCGCCGCGCCGAAATCCATTCCAACCTGGCGGGTGAGCGCCGCTGCTTTCTTCCGGTCGGGCGTGATTTCATCCATAGTGCACGGAACTCTAGTGAAACACCGATGGTTACGTCAAAGCAGATTGCCGGAGTTCAGAATCGGTCGTGACACAATAAGTCGCGCAATAATGGGGTCCGCGATGACTATATGCGGGAAAGTGACTGATTATTCGTCAATAGCTTTGGAAGCGTGTAAAAGTGTGGCGGACCGGGTCGCAATTGCCCTTGATTAGGACGAAGGCGTCGCAGTCGGATTGGCAGTCTGGTTGTGTGAACCCCGGTTTCGTCCTTTTGACGTGCGGTAAGCGGAGCGGGGAATGGCCATCAAACCGCTCCCCGATGTGCAGTTATTGAGGCCGGCGTCGCTGCGCTTGCTAAAGATCGCGGACGCGGCGCCGAACACGACAACGGGCGGCGCGTTTGAAACATCGGCCATTCAATTGCAAGATATAAAGGTCCAACCGGGGCAATTATCGGGCCTACGGATGTCGAACCGGCTGGAGGACTCAACGGCGTTTTCTGAATGGAGGGAGCAATGGGCGAAGCCTGGATCATAGACGCGGTACGAACACCTCGCGGACGCGGCAAGAAAGATGGGGCGCTGGCGGGTCTGCATCCGCAGGAACTTATGGCGCAGGTCCTCAACGCCATAAAAGATCGCAATCACGTGAATCCGCTCGAGGTCGAGGACGTGATCGTCGGCTGTGTGACCGCCTATGGCGAGCAAGCCATGTGCATCGCACGGATGTCCGTGCTGGCGGCGGAGTGGCCGAACGATTCGACCGGCGTGACGATCAACCGCTTTTGTGGTTCGGGGCAGCAGGCGCTCAATTTCGCCGCCATGGGTATCAAGTCAGGCGAGAAGGACCTGGTGGTGGCGGGTGGTGTCGAGTCGATGTCACGGGTGCCGATGAACGCCGATCGCGGCGGCATCGACGGCCATAACCGGCATCTGCGCGAGCTGCATCCGCTTGTGCAACAAGGCATTTCAGCCGACTTGATTGCGACGCTGGAGGGCTTCAGCCGCGACGATTGCGATCGTTATGCGCTATCGAGCCAACAACGCTATGCGCGGGCTCATCGCGAAGGTCGTCTCAAGAAGAGCCTGGTGACGGTGCGCGACGCAGATGGCAAACCGCTGCTCGAACATGACGAGCATCCGCGGCCCGATACCACCGTCGAAGGACTCGGAAAGCTGCCTCTCTCGTTCGAAGAGCTAGGTAAGTACGTGCAGAAGGGCGACGCCCTGAGCTTCGACCAGAAGGCGCAGTCGCGATATGCGAATGTCGAAAAGATCAACCACGTTCATCATGCAGGAAACTCCTCCGGCATCGTCGATGGCGCAAGTGCGCTGCTGGTCGCGTCTCCCGAGTATGCGCGCAGCCACGGCATGAAACCGCGCGCCCGTATCGTTGCAACCGCGACCGCAGGCGACGAGCCCATAATCATGCTCACAGCCCCGGTGCCCGCGACCCGCAGGGTGCTCAAGAAGGCGGGGATGAGCATCAAGGATATCCACCTCGTCGAGATCAACGAGGCGTTCGCGGCGGTGCCGCTGAAGGTCATGCGCGACTGCGAGATGGACCCCGAAACGGTGAACGTCAACGGCGGCGCGATCGCGCTTGGTCATCCGCTGGGAGCCACCGGGGCGATGTTAATTGGCACGGCGCTGGACGAACTCGAACGTCAGGACAAGACCACCGGGCTTATCACCATGTGTATCGGCGGCGGGATGGGAGTTGCCACGATAATCGAGCGGATTTAACCGGGATTTACCGCGCGCCTTGGAGAATATTGCGATGCCGCAGGAAACCGTTCAGGTCGACGAAAAGAACCGCTGGCGGCTGGAGACGCCGGGCCATCAGGGTTGGGAGCGTACGGTTCAACCGGGCGACCCCGGCCGCTACCTGATGATCTCGGCCGATTGCCACTGCAACGAGCCAGGTGGGCTTTGGTGGCAGCGAATCGACAAGAAATTCCAGCCGCGTCTCCCCCACGTTGAGGTGGACGAGAACGGCGAGAAATGGATGGTCGTCGAGGGCTATCAGAAGTCGCGGATGCGTGCGCGCAATATTGCCGACGCCCCCAAGGGCGGCGAAGATCGCTTGCGCGGTGAGGCCGGGCGCTCGCCCGAGGATCGGATTCGCGATCATGTCCGCGACGGCGTCGACGCGGAAATCCTCTTCCCCAACAAAGGCCTCTCGATGTGGGCGACGCACGACGTCGAATTCGGCGCCGCGCAATGCCGGGTGTGGAATGATTGGGCGTGGGAAACCTTCGGTCCCTATAACGATTTTATGTCCCCGATAGCGGCGATTATGACCGCCGACGTCGACGTCGCGATCGACGAAATCAAACGCGCGGCGAAAATCGGCTTTCGCGGCGTCAATTTACCTTGCAAGCCGGTCTGGGGTGCTCACGACGCGCGCCATCCTAACTACAACCTGCCGCTCTACGACCCGATGTGGGCGGCGATTCAGGATTGCGACATACCGATCACCTTTCACATCTCGACCGGAATGGACCCGCGCGCGGCGCGCAAGGATGGCGGTGCGATCATCAATTACGTGACCCACGCCTGCACCACGGTCATCGAACCGATGTCGTGCCTTTGCGCATCGGGGGTGTTCGAACGCTTTCCCAAGCTGCGGTTTGCGCTAATCGAATGCGGCATTGGATGGGTGCCGTGGGCGCTCGACGCGATGGACGAGGCTTATCGTAAGCATCATCTGTGGGCCTATCCGAAGCTCAAGCAGTTGCCGAGCGAATACTTCCGCCAACATGGAGTGGTCTCCTTCCAGGAAGACTCTGCCGGCCTCCGATTAGCCGAGGCGTGCAATCTCGTCGACAACTTCATGTGGGCCAATGACTACCCGCACGCAGAAGGGTCATGGCCCCATTCCGCTGAGGCGATCGAACGCCAGATGCAGCACCTGAGCGACGAACAGCGCGCGAAGATCCTGGGCCTGAATATCGCGAAGGTGTTCAAATTTGACGCTGATCGGCTCCTTGCGCGCCGCAAAACCGCCGCTCAGCCATTGCAGTAGCCAACGTCCGCGAAGCCGCGCCGGTTGTCCCGAGCTGGTCGTGTTGCACGGCATTGCGCGACGCGCAGGCTGCCCTTCGCGCAGCGCGGGCCTGGTTGGAATTCGCCTGGATGTTTTGAGAGAATCAGCTTGTGTCGATTTCGATGAGAGAGGTGTGAGATGCCGGTTCAGAAATTTGCGCCGATGACCAAGGATTTTCCGACCTTCGACTGCGACGCGCACGTCACCGAACCGCCCTGGCTTTGGGACCGGGCCAAGGAATATCTCACCCACGATGAGTTCGAGGCCCTCAAGCAAAGCACCTGGTTTGACCAGGAAAGCAAGCAGCTCGTCGTCAACGGCTTTGCTAACACTGGTCTCGGTTCCCAGCGTATCGGCGGCCATGCCGGCCAGCTCAACGTTCTCAGCCTCGCCGGTCCGGGCCTCAAGCACGATATCCAGCGGGCGCTCAACGTCCGCAACCTGAATCGCAAGACGGGGCTCACCAAGGAACAGGCGGCGTATATCGACCATCGCGGTTCGTACGAGCCGAAGCCCCGGCTGCTCGATATGGACGTTCAGGGCATCGACCAGGTGATGATCATCCCGACCGACATCGACACCTATCCGTGGATTCAGAGCGCGGTCGGGGCGCGGGCGATGTGCAAGGCCTACAACGATTGGGCTCACGAGTATTGCCAGGAAGATCCGGAGCGAATCTATTTTGCAGCCTTGCTGCCGATGCAGGATCCGAAGTTCGCCGAGCAGGAGCTATTGCGGGTTGCAGCAAAGGGCTGCCGGGTCGGATTGATCCGCCCGATCGATGCGATGGGCAATTATCCGATTCAGCCAAAATACACTCGCGTGTGGCGCGCAATGGAAGAGACCGGCGTGGTCTACGGCATGCACCCGTTTCCGGCACTTGGAGTGCTGAAGCCCGGCGGTTATACCGAGCAGTACTCCGGTGCCGAATTGATTTCGCTCACCGCGAGTTCCTCGGAATTGCCTCACAACTTCCTGACCAACGTGCAGAATTTCCAGGCCGAAGCCTCGCTGTGGGTGACGATGGTGCTGATGACGGGCTTTTTCGAGCGTTTTCCCAAGGTGCGCGCGGCGGTGTTCGAGGCTTCTTCGACCTGGCTGAGTTTTCTGCTCGACGAGTGCGACAAGTTCTACACGCTCTATCGCAATGAGCGGAAATTGCCGCCGCTCAAGCGCCTGCCGAGCGAAACCTTTTTCGAGCATTGCGTGACCGGCTTCGAGGGCGACGAGGCGCCGCCGTCGCGGCTGCCGGAGTTTTACGGCAACATCCTGGCGTGGTCATCCGACGTCTACCATCACGACGGCGACGACGCCTGGCGCGCAATTGACACCATGCGTCAATGCGAATTGCCGGAGTCGTACCAGAAGAAGTTCCTGGGCGAGAACGCGCGCAAGCTTTATCGCATCGACACGCCTAAGAAGTTCATCCGTGAGCGCGTGACCGAAATCGAGCGTCCCGATTGGTGGCCGAGCGAACAGGAGATCAAGGAATCACTGAACCCGAAATCGGCTCTCCGCGGCTGAGACTCACTGTCTCGCGAGATGCTAAGAGGCAAACCAATGGCGAACAAAAGTTTTGCCGTGCTCGACGGTGATTCGCATGTGGTCGAACCACCCGAACTGTGGACCAGATACCTCGATCCCGAATACCGCACGCTGGGCAAGCATGCGCTCTGGCGCGAAGAAGGGAAGCTCGGTTCCTATCTCAAGGTCAACGGTAAGGTGTTCCGCGACACCGTTAACTCCAACATCCCGCGCCACGCCATTTGGCGTCCCGGTATGACCTGGGACAAAGTTGGAGAGCTTGACCCCGATCGGCGCCATCCTATGACCGAAGGCGCCTCCAACGCGCAAGCCCGGCTTCGCGACATGGATGCGATGGGTGTCGACCAGGCATTCCTGTATCCGACGTGGTTCGCCGAAGGTTTTCATCTGGTCGAAGATCCCGACGTGGCCTACGCGCTGGCCCGCGCGTACAACGATTGGCTGGCCGACTTTTGCAAAGCTGCGCCGGAGCGGCTCTTCGCCGCCGCGATGATTCCGCTGCAGAGCATGGATTACACCATCGAGGAGCTGCAGCGGGTCTCAAGGATTCCGTGCTTCCGCGCCGCCTTCATTCGCCCGATGTTCATCGAGGGGCACTATTTCACGCATCCTTTTTACGATCCGCTTTGGGCGGAACTCGAGCAGCTTGACCTCGCTGCCGCGGTGCATCCGACGGCGGGCCTGTGGAATCCGGAATGGACCTCCCACGGGCCGTTCACCGAAAAGGTCAAGGGGCGGCTGAATCATCATCAGTTCATTAGCGTCGCAGGCGGCGGACCGTTTGCCGGCGGTGGTACCGCCAAGGGATTCGCTTTTGCCGCTTCGCCACCGCTCGGTCATCCGATCGCACCGATCCTGTCGCACTGGCTCGACAATCATATGTTTGTCGCCTCTACCCTGATCGGCTTTACCGTGATGCAACGCTACCCGAAGATGCGGGTCGTGGTATCGCACGGCAAGGCCTCGTGGATGGAGGAAGTGCTGGAGAAGATGGAGGCTTCGACGCGTACGATCCCGCTGCTGCACTACTATCCGGTGCGCACCGACGTCGAGGAGATGTGGGAAGAGGGGCGCGTCATGCTTGGATTCGACGCCGAGGAGCGGCTAATCCAGAAGCTGCCGCAGGACTTCGCGCAAAAGATCGTCTGGGGCTCGCGCTATCCGCATCAGGATACGACCACGGCTTTCGACGCGATCGACACCTTAAGCCGGGCGCGCGTGGACGAAACGATTCTCGCGCGGATGTTCGGCGGCAACGCGGCGGAACAGTTCGGCATTACGCTGGCGCAAAAGGTCAACGCTTAGAATTGCGCTGGCGGCTGCGCAGAAGAGTAAAGATTATCGCAGTGCTGGATCGTTGGCGCCGATTGGCGCCGGCGGATCTACCGCACAATTTCCGGCTTCATCGTAAAACTTCGTAGAGAAGAGCATTCGAGAAGATGCAATCAATAAAGTTCGGCCTGTTTCTGCCAACTGACGATTTTGCCAAAGCCCGCGCGGCTGCCGAATGGGCGGATACCAACGGCTTTTATTCCGTATCGATCAACGATCATTTCTTTTCGCCGTTGGGTTCACCAAAAACACCGCAGCTCGAATGCTTTTCGGCCTTGAGCGCGATCGCGGCCGTGACCAAAACCGTACGCCTGACGCCTACCGTCACGGCGACGTCCTTTCGCTCTCCACCGATGCTCGCCAAGATTACTTCGACGCTCGACCATCTCAGCAACGGCCGGCTGCTGCTCGGGATGGGCGCTGGCTGGCAGCGTTCCGAGTATGACGCTCACGGCTATCCGTATCCTTCGAACCTCGAACGCGTCGATCAACTCGAAGATGCGATCAAGCTGATCAAGGCGATGTGGACCCAGGATGAGCCCACTTATAAAGGGCGCTTTTTCTCGGTGGCAAAGGCTTACAATCAGCCGCGCCCGGTGCAGAAGCCGCATCCTCCCATAATGGTCGGTGGTTCCGGGAAAAAAGTTCTGCAAATAGCCGCCGCCGAAGCACAGATGGTCAACCTGATACCACCCATCGTCAACGGCAAGGATTTTGCCCAGGATCCGGGGGCGGCGGTAAAATTCGACAAACCCGAGATCAAGCGGCGTATCGCGATGCTGCGGCGTTTCGTAACGGAAGCCGGCCGCGATCCGGCGTCTGTCGAAATCAGCGGTATCGCGATGCTGCGGATCGCGCGCTCGAAGAGCGAGATCGACGCCGCGGTTCATCAGACGGCTTCGGCGATGGGCTTTCCCAATGACGAGGCGGCGCGAAATTCGCCGGTGCTGCTGATGGGCACTCCGGATGAGGTCAGGCGCGAACTGCGCGCTCGCATCGAAGAACTGGGCATGACCTATTACATTGTATTTCCGTCGACCGCCGAAACCAGCGAGCTCCTGGCGGGCGGCCTGATGCCGGAGTTCAGTTCAGGCCGCGCCAACAACTAGTCAAGCACGCCGCATTAGTCAGTCGAATCCCGTTGCGCGCCGGAGCGCCAAGGCAATGCCGTTCAGGAGCCCCACAGGCGTTGGCTGGCGATTCGCGCGCCTTCCGCGAGCGCTTCGAATTTGGCCCAGGCGATTTTCGGATGGCCTACGCGGGTTCCGAGACCACAGTCCGTGCCGGCAATTACGTTTTCCCGCCCGACCAGTTGCGCGTACCGCGTCAGGCGCTCGGCAACCAGTTCCGGATGTTCGACGAAATCGCTGGCATGGCCGGCCACGCCCGGCATCAGGATCTTCCCATCCGGCAGTTTGACCTTCTCCCAGACTCGCCATTCGTGTTCGTGACGCGGGTTTGACGCTTCGATCGAATAACACTCGGCGTTGACCTTGAGCACGAGATCGACGATGTCGCTCAACGGAATGTCGTACTTGTGCGGGCCATGATAACTGCCCCAGCACATGTGGAAACGTATTCGCTCGGGCGGAATTCCGCGCAGCGCGTGATTGAGCACGTCGATTCGCAGTTCGGCAAACTTGCGATAAGCATGCACGTCCATTTCCGGATGGATTTGCCATGCATCGCCCAGGTCGGGATCATCAATCTGGAGGATAAAGCCGGCGTCGGCGATCGCCAGGTACTCCTCGCGCATCGCCTCGGCGATCGCCGCGAGATAGGCTTCGTCGTTGGCGTAGTAGTCATTCTGCAGCCAGTGCTCGATGGTGCCCGGAGCGACCGCGGGCAGGAATGCTTCCGCGGCCGGCGCGATTTCGAGGGCGGCTTTGAGATTCAGAATATCCGCCTGAACGGCGGCATGGCCGATATATTTGAGCGGGCCGCCGCACACCGCATCGCCGATGCGGAAGTTGATCGCGGCGAAGTATTCAGGGAATTCCGACTCGTCGCGGCCCCAGATTTTGAATGAGTCGCGCCCGCGTTCGTGCGCCTTGCGCGATACTCCACTGAGACGTTCGCGGGCGTAGCCGGTGAAATTGATCTTCGACAGTTCGCCGTCATTGACGACGTCGATACCGCATTCGATCTGCTTTCTCACCACTTCCGCAACCGCATTCCGCACGCGCTCCGCGAAAGTTTCGGCGTCATAGGGCTCGCCTGCGTGCTTCGCGGTAAGCAAGGCGCGCAGGTCTTCGGGACGTGAGAGACTGCCGGCATGGGATGTAAGGATTCGACCGATGCTTCGCTTCATCGTGACTCTCCTTCGCGAATCTCAAGCACGATTGAGCAGAAAGGCATTTTTCGCCTTCGTCGGAAGAGCTAGCGGCTCCGCAGCGCCAAACTTCCGAGAGGTGGGCGCGCCGGTGAGCTGGGCACTTTGGAGGACCCGGCGACCTGGCCTTTTCTTAGCACGAAAGGGCGGTGCCGTCTCACCGTCCGCGAATTGCGCGGATGGCGGCTGGCTCCTCAACGGGCGCCAGGAGGAGCCTGCTGAGATCGGCGCTCGCGGCGTAAACCTCGACATTCAACCTGAGCCGCATTAAGAGATAGGCGTGGCGCAGGAAAATGGAACCTATGTGGCCGCTTACGAGTCGCATCACGTGGCCCATCTAGAGGAATTCGAAAATTACGAAAGCGCCGCCACCTTCCTGCATGGCTGGGGCGGCGACGTTCATACATGGCCGATCGGTGTTTACGACCGCAGGGAGGATCGGCTCTGGCTGTGGTGCGGCTACCGGACACTTGGCCTGAGCCGCGAATCGGCGCTCGAAGACGCGCGCGCGGTACTGCGGCTGCGGGCGGACCATCAATTCGCGCGCATCGATTTCATGAAAGAAAATCTGTGATTTTGCAGATTGCCGGAGTCCATCAGTGGCCCAACGGAATTAGCCGGAGGTGAAAATGTTCAAAATAGGCAAGCTCTTCCACCTGACTCACGTCGTCAGCAATCTCGACGCGGTTGACAAGTGGTATGACGACGTCTTCTCCGTTACGCGCTTTTACCGCGGCTACGAGAAACTGGCTGGGCGCGATGCCTCGCTTATCGCGATTGCCGACGTCGTTATGGAGCCGATGATGCCGGCGCGGCAGGAGAAGCTGCAAAACGAGTCGGTGAAGAAATTCCACGACCGCTTCGGCCAGCATTTCCATTCGATCGCCTGGTACGTCGATGACGTGGAGGCGATCTCCGGCGAACTGGACAAACACGGCCTGCGGCTCTTCAACATTCTCGGGAAAACCGTGAAACCGCCGCACGGCTCGTTCGCGATTTGGACGCATCCCCGCGAAACCCACGGCCAATTGGAGTTCGCCCTCGCCGGTAACTACACCATCGACCCGCGCCTGCAGCCGGCCTGGTCGAATGCTTTCTGGCACGAGCGCCACCCGCTCGGCATCCAACGCGCTTCGCATATCACCGTGCTGGTCAGGGATTTGCCCTCCGCGAAACGCCTCTATTGCGACGTTCTGGGCGGCAAACTGATCCATGAAGAGGAAATCCCGAACCGCAAGAAGAGCGCGTTTGTCGCGGTCGGCGAGGATTCCGTGGTCGAACTCGCGCAGCCGCTGTCGCCGTCGAGCGCGGAAGGCCGCGACATGGAGCAGAACGGGGAGGGCATCCACGCGCTCGTCTTCAAGAGCGCTGACGTCGCAAAAGCCGGCAAATTCCTCGAATCGAAGGGTTTGAAGCCTGAGTCCGACGGCCCCGACTCGATCGCTCTTGGCAAAGAGCAGGCGTTCGGGATGGTGGTCGGATTTACCCGGCGCGCATTGCCGAACGATCCGCGTTGATCGGGCCGTGGCGTTGCTCCCGTGCTAACTTCACGGCGATCTGACGCTTGGCAGACGACCGCCGTTGCTTAGAACAAGGCCTCTTCCGGCTCGAGCCCGAGCAGTAGCCTGCCGGCAGGCCGATACATTTTCAGATGCACCACGCGATGCTGACAGGCCGTCATTATGTCGCGCAAATTGCGGTCGAGCGGGTTGCGGCGAAAGATCGAACTGGTCGCGGCGACGTCGTACAGTGTCGAAACAACCTGTTTCGCCACCTGATGAGAATAAGTGAGCATCATGCGATATTCGGCGCGTTGACGTGGTGTTGGGCGGTCGCCGCTGCATAGAGACTGCCATAACGTCTCAAGTGTGCTGTAAACATAGGTACGCGCGGCCCCAAAGTGCGCTTCCGCCCAGGCAAGAGTTTCCTCCACTGAGGCGTCGTCTCTCATCAGCCGTTTGGGGGAGATTTCCTTGCTAACGGCCAATTCCTCAACAAAATCCAGCGCATTCCTGGCGATTCCGAGAGGAACTCCGGCGTGGGATACGAGGTAGAGCGGCGCCCACCGGTAGAGCGGACTCGAAATGTACGGCCGCTCGAACATCGTCGCGCTTTCCTCGGACGGGATAAACACGTCGTCAACCACAAAATCGTTACTGCCGGTTCCGCGCATCCCGGTGGTGTCCCAAACGTCGACGATCTGGACCTTGGCGCGCGGGATTAGCATCGCGCGAAATTCCGGTTGTCCACTGCGATGCATACGCGGCTGGCCGTTTTCGTAGACGATGCATCCGCAGACCATCACGCTCGCATGATGGCATCCACTGGCGAAATGAAAGGTGCCGCTGAGTCGAAAGCCGCCCTCGACCACGTCGGCTCGCTGCGGCGGTCTGACCTGCCCGGCAACCACGCTATCTACCGCGCCAAATAGCCGTCGCGCGGCCCGGGGCTCGACGAACCCAGCCATGCAACTTCCGGCGCTGGAGATCATCGAAAGCCATCCGACCGAACCCTCAATACGCGATAATTCCTCGACGACCCGTACCTGGGTCATCGGGTCGCATTCGCTGCCGCCGTATTCCCGCGGAACTCCCATCCGGAACACCCCGGCCTCCATCAACGCGCGCGCCAGATCGTCGGGCAAACGGCGTTCGGCCTCCATCGCATTCGCGGCTTTCCGGATTTGAGGGTCGAGCGCGTGAATGGCATCCATG
>DATEGX010000182.1:0-2816 GCA_035279875.1 Binataceae bacterium (SeqCode) | reverse complement strand
TCGTATTCCAACGCTCTGAGGTCGCGCTCGCGCATACTGCACCTGGCGGCTGCAAAGACTTCGCTCTTCGCCCGCGCTTGACGTTATTATTTAGCCCAATCGCGAGCCGCATTCAGCCGCCGGCTTGGCTTTTCGATACTTCAACGCACGGCTGGACTATCGGCGCCTTCCGCGGGAGGCCGCCAACACGAATAGACGAGACGCCAGATAACATGGAACGAATCCCATCGCGGGTTAACCCCAACAGTCCCGAATTCAAACACAACCGCGAGGTGATGGACGCGCAAGCGGCCAAACTGCGCGCCGAAATCGAGCGTATTCGCCAGGGCGGTTCCGAAACCGCCCGCAAACGCCATACCGAGCGCGGCAAATTACTGGTGCGCGATCGGGTCCGCCGTCTACTCGATCCGGCGAGCCCCTTTCTCGAATTTTCGCCGCTTGCCGCTTATGGAATGTATGACGGCGACGCTCCGCCCGCCGCCAGCCTGATCACCGGCATCGGGCGGATCCATGGACGCGAGGCGGTAATTATCGCCAACGACGCGACCGTCAAGGGCGGCACCTACTATCCTGTCACCGTCAAGAAGCACCTGCGCGCCCAGGAAATCGCGATGGAAAATCGGCTGCCCTGCGTTTACCTGGTCGACTCGGGCGGGGCCTTCCTGCCGCTGCAATCGGAGGTGTTTCCCGACCGCGACCACTTCGGCCGGATTTTCTACAACATGGCTCGCATGTCCGCGATGGGCATCGCGCAGGTGTCAGCGGTGATGGGCTCATGCACCGCCGGCGGCGCCTACATCCCCGCGATGTCCGACGAGAGCATCATCGTGCGCGAGCAGGGCACGATTTTCCTCGCCGGACCGCCGTTGGTTCGCGCCGCGACTGGCGAGGTCGTAAGTGCCGAGGAATTGGGCGGCGGCGACGTTCATACCCGGGTCTCGGGGGTAAGCGACCATCTGGCCGACGACGATGAGCATGCGCTCGAAATAGCCCGTGCGGTATTCGAAAACCTCGGGCCGCGCCCGCCGCTCGATCAGGTGCTACCACAGGACGCGCCCGAAGATCCTTACTACGATCCGGGCGAACTCTACGGCATCGTCTCGGCGGATCCGCGCCATCCCTACGAGGTCCGCGAGGTTATCGCGCGGATCGTCGACGGCAGCCGGATGCACGAGTTCAAGCCGCGCTATGGCACCACGCTGGTCACCGGCTTCGCCCGCATCTACGGTTATCCGGTCGGCATTATCGCCAACAATGGCGTGCTGTTCAGCGAATCGGCGCTCAAGGCGACGCATTTCATCCAGATGTGCTGTGAGCGGCGCGTCCCGCTGCTTTTTCTGCAGAACATCACCGGCTTCATCGTTGGCAAGCGCTACGAGCAGGGCGGCATCGCCAAGGACGGCGCCAAGATGGTCAATGCGGTGGCGAACACGCAGGTACCCAAGTTCACGGTCATAATCGGCGCGTCCAACGGGGCCGGCAATTACGGGATGTGCGGGCGGGCTTACTCGCCAAGGATGCTGTTCACCTGGCCCAACACGCGAATCTCGGTGATGGGCGGCGAGCAGGCTGCCAACACTTTGTTGACCGTGAAGCTCGACCAGCTCGCCCGCGAGGGTGGCGCGATGGCGCCCGAGGAGCAGCGCGAGTTCGTGCGCCCGACGCTGGAGAAGTACGAGTACGAGTCGAGCTGCTACTTCGCCAGTGCGCGGCTATGGGATGACGGGGTCATCGACCCGCTCGAGACGCGCGCAACCCTGGCGCTCGCCATCGCGGCGTCGCTCAACGCCGGCATCCCGGCGGCTCCGACCTTCGGCGTGTTCCGGATGTGAATAAAGCTGGTCATTCCGAGCGACGACGAATCCGGCAGAGTCAGCTCAGGGCCCGCCATTTGCACCAGGTGCTCATCGGACCGTGGTCAGGCGTGGTTTGCTTGCGATAGTTAGGACTGTCGGGATTGTTACACCAGCCAAGGCCCGAAATCGTGAGCGTCTTGCCGTCGGCTGAGAGACGCCGCGGTCCGCCCCAGTACTCGCAGGTGCCGCAGTGATTCGTGACACTGGTGTTCATGATGTAGCCTTCGACCCCGCCCTCTCCCATCATCGGCATGCCGCCCATCTTCATTGCACCGTTGCCGGCGCCAGCGGCCCGCCGCGCCGTCACCGGGATAAGCATCGAGCCGAGCAGAATAGCGGCAGTTTTGACTACGAACCTGCGGCGATCGGTCTTAAGTTCGTTCATCGCTTCCCCTATGCGCTCGCCGTTCAATAATTTGGCGAGTACTTGACGGCACCCTGGTTGTTAAGCGCGTGGTCGACTTCGCTGGAGTCGATCGCCTGGCCGCTGGCCAGCTTGTCCGCCAGCTCCCGCGCGGCCTTGGCCTTGTCGTGATAGTAAATGCCGACGTCGCTGTCCTCTGCGGTATGGCCCATCGCCTTGTTATCGTCGATCGTGGCGGCCTCGCGCAGCTTCGCGACGGTTTGCACCGCGAGCGCCGTGCCGGGCTGGATGGTCTGCGCGTACACCGGTGAAAAAGCTGCGGGCGAGGCGGCCCCAACCAATAGCCCCAGCACGGTAATCGTTGTCTTGCGGCGATTCATCGTCAGCGAGCCGATTGGAGATTTCAGTCGCCCGGCTGAATCATCTTTTCGGGACGAACCAGCCGATCGAATTCCTCCGGCTTCATCAACCCGAGTTCCTGGGTCGCATGCCTGAGCGTGATGCCCTTCTCGTGCGCGAGCTTGGCGACCTTGGCGGCGTTGTCATAACCGATATGCGGACTCAGCGCGGTCACCAGCATCAACGAACTCTCGACG
>DATEGX010000181.1:0-7336 GCA_035279875.1 Binataceae bacterium (SeqCode) | reverse complement strand
TGGGCAGCAGCCCTTACGCCCGCGCGTACGAGCGCGGGGTCAAGCTGATCGGCGCGACCAGCCATTATGTTACGACCATGCCCGACGCCGGCCCGATCATCGACCAGGACGTTGTCCGCGTAACTCACCGGGACAGCCTTGCCGATCTAATGAGAAAAGGGCGGGACCTCGAGCGGGTGGTTTTGGCTCGCGGCGTGCGTCTGCATCTGGAAAGACGAGTGCTTTGCTATGCCAACAAAACTGTCGTCTTCGACTAACGCCTCCGCAGAGCAGTCACTCGACGTGCAGCAGCAGGGACTCGTTCTGGACGGTAAGGAAATCGCCGCGGACATCCGTTGCCAGGTGCGCTCAGGCGTCGAACGTTTGCTGCTGGAGCATCGCGTTCGACCGGGCCTCGCCGTGATCATGGTTGGGGACGACGCTTCGTCGCGCCTATACGTCAACACCAAGGAGCGCGCTTGCGAGCAGGTCGGGATTAGCTGCCGGGTTCATCGCTTGGGGTCCGACGTCAGCGAGGATGAGCTGGTACACCTGATTTACCGCCTGAATCGCGACCGCGAGACCCACGGAATTCTCATTCAGCTGCCGCTCCCTGAACGGGCGCTGGAGAATCCAGCGATAGCCGAACTCGCCCCGGAAAAGGATGTCGACGGCTTGAGTCCGATCAATCAGGCGCATCTCCTGGCGGGAGAAAGGGGCTTTCGCCCCTGCACGCCGCTCGGTGTGATGGAGTTAATTGACCGGGCTGGCATCGACCTGGCGGGCCGCCGCGCCGTGGTCGTTGGCACCAGCGCGCTGGTCGGAAAGCCGCTGGCATTGATGCTCCTCGAGCGCAACGCAACGGTGGTGCTTTGCCACGAATTTACCCGTGATCTTCCCGCCGAGGTTGCCGGTGCAGAAGTGCTGGTTTCGGCGGTCGGCCGCGTCGAGCTGATCCGGGGCGAATGGATCCGGCCGGGCGCGACGGTAATCGATGTTGGAATCAACCGGACCGCGACCGGAGTGCGCGGCGACGTGGAATTCGAAGCCGCGCGCGAACGCGCCGGATTCATCACGCCAGTTCCCGGTGGCGTGGGTCCGATGACTGTCGCAATGCTGTTGCGCAATACGCTGACCGCCGCCGAACAGCTCGCCGTGCGGGTGCGGTGAGGGGTAACCTCATTTGCAAACCAACCGGCGCTCGTGCGAACTTGGCTCCAGCGGGGAGAATCCCGCGATTCGCGCGTACCGAGCCAGACGAGGAGGACGGTAACATGACGCAGGCAAAAGTGATCTCGGCCGATTCCCATGTGATGGAACCGGCGGATTTCTGGGAAACGCGGCTGGACCAGAAATATCGCGACAATGCTCCGCGTGTGGTCCCCAAACGTAACGGCAAAGGCTTCGTGTTTATCGCTCCGGAAGTTAACCCCTTTCCCGTAGCCGGAGGATTCGCGGCTGGCCGCAGCGGCGATGAACTCAAGGACTTTATGGGCAAAGGTTACGAAGCGGCCCGCCCAAGCGGCTGGGATCCGGCCGCCCGGCTAAAAGATCAGGACGTCGACGGCGTCTGCGCCGAAGTGCTCTTCCCGACGCTCGGGATGCCTCTGTTTCAGCTCAAGGACGACGCGCTCCAGCGGGCTTGTTTCCGCGTTTATAACGACTGGGCGGCGGAGTTTTGCTCATACAATCCCAAGCGTCTGGTGGGCGCTGCACTGATCTCGCTGACCGACATGACCGCCGCGATCGCCGAACTAGAGCGTTGCGCCAAACTCGGATTGCGGGCGCTGATGATTTCGGGTAACCCGCCGGTACCCTATGGCGATCATGTTTACGACGTCTTTTGGCAAGCCGCGTCGGAAGCCGGAATGCCGATCGCGCTGCACGTCATCACCGGATCGACCCAGGAGAGCACCAGTTCGAGCCTCGGTGGCCGCAAACTGAGCAACGGTGAGTTCTACATGGGCCTCATCTTCGAGGTTCAGCGTACCCTGACTTCGATCATCTGGGGTGGGGTGCTCGAGCGCTTTCCAGGACTCAAGATCGTCTCCGCGGAAAATGACGTGGGCTGGATGCCGCACTTCATGTATCGAATCGACCATGCCTACGAGAAGTTCGGGACATTAGCGCCGGAACCGCTGCCGATGCGGCCGAGCGAATATATCAAGCGCCAGGTCTGGGCGACTTTCCTCGATGACCCGGTCGGTCCGAAAACCTACGGATTGTTCGGCGAGAACAACTATATGTGGGGCTCGGATTTCCCTCACACCGACTCGACCTGGCCCAAATCGCGCGAAGTCATCGCCAAGGATTTCGCCGGCGTGCCCGACGAGGTCACCCGCAAGATCACGTACGACAACGCCGCGCGCTTGTATGGTCTGACCGGCGAATAAACGACGCTGAGCGCGGCGTCTTCAGGCGCACACAACAAGCGGCGGCCGATCAAATTCGGCCGCCGCTTGCGATCTCGCATCTACCGCGATGTTTTCATTGACCTTCGCTTCGGCTCATTCCTATATGAACTGAATGCAGACGTCGCTCGCGCATCCAAACCGCCGAGCGATGGAGGTCGCGATGACCGAATCCGTGAAGCAAAACCTTGCCGGTGTCCGCGTTTTGGACATCACACAGTATATAGCGGGCCCTACTCTGGGCCGGATGTTGGCCGATCTCGGCGCCGAGGTTGTGAAGTTGGAAATGCCGCCCGGTGGTGAATACTCCCGTCGTGGCGGTTTTCCGCCGAGGGTCGAGGGACATTCGCCTACCTACATCTACTACAACCGCGGCAAGCGCAGCATCTGCATCGATTTCAAACGTCCTGAAGGTGCCAAAGTCGTTACCGAACTAACACGCCATTTCGATGTAGTTATCGAAAATTACACCCCCGGTGTGTTGAGCAAATATGGCTTGACCTACGACGCTTTCAAGTCGGTCAATCCACAGATCATCATGTGTTCGATTTCCGGCTTCGGTCAGACCGGCTCGCGCGTCAATCTACCCGGCAATGACATGACCGCGCAGGCATTGTCAGGTCTGCTTCATCTCACAGGAACTGAGGACGGCACGCCGGTCTATCCGGGTATGTACCTGGCCGATGCCGGCGGCGGCACCAATGGAGTCGCTGCGGTGCTCGCCGCGTTGTACTATCGCGAACGCACCGGGACCGGCCAATATATCGACGTGGCGCTGTACGAATGCGTGTTCCACATGCATGACGTCTTCCTGATGCAGAACCTGTTCACTTACGGCGATTACAACCCCGGCCCAACCGGACGCCATCGCCCGGGCGCTACGCCATGTGGACTGTTTCAGACCCGCGACGGCTGGATCGTTTTTACCGTGCTGAACCATCAATGGGAGCGCTTCACCGAGGATATCGGCAAACCCGAACTGCTGACGGACGAACGATTCAGTACCTATCACGCCAGGTGGGATAACCGTCGTGTGCTGGAGCCTATTGTCGAGGAATGGCTGCGGTCGTTCGGCAGCCGCGACGAGGTCCTGAAGTTCCTGCTGGACAGGCACTACCTGGCCGCGCCCGTGCTGGATCTGCAGCAGACTGTCGACTTGATTAGAGGCGAGGGACGCGGCGCATTACAAAATCTCGACGTCCCTGGTTACGGAGAGATACCGGTGCCCAAGGTGCCTTACCTGTTCTCCGAAACCAAAGTCGAGTTTCAGCCCATACTCTCGATGCTCGGCGAGGACAACCGTGATGTTCTGAGCAAATACCTGGGTTATAACGAGCAAAAGCTCGATGAACTCCAGGAGGCCGGGATTCTTATCGAGGACGACGAACTGCACGAGATCCGTGGGCGCAAAACGTAGCGCCCGCCGGATGCCGTAGTTGCCGGCCAGCGCGATCACATGGTCTGCGCTGGCCGGCAATTTGGCTATCTTCGATCAGTTTCTCCCGAGCGGGACCGAATGACGTTTTTCCCTTGCGAATACCCGCGCGGCTACCGCAATAGAAATCCTTCGTATCCTTTGGCCGCCACTTCGGCACATTTGGCCCGATAAGCCGGGGCCGTATTCGCATACAGCAGGATGGCGTGGGCCTTGCCCGGGATGTTATCCCCGACGAACCAGGACTTGGCGCCGCTCAAGAGCGTTTGGCTGCCAAGCTCGTTGGCATGGGCCACCCAGGCGTCCTCCGCCTCCGGAGTCGGGGCGATCCGCTTGTAGTCCTTCTCGCGAATATAACGGATGCAATCCGAGATCCACTCGACGATCGACTCGGCGCACACGGTGTAGTTGCAGAATGCGGTATTCGTCGCGATGAAGAAATTCGGAAAACCGGCGGTCTGAATCCCGAGGAATGTGCGCGGCCCGTTGGCCCATTTGTCCTTGATGGTCTGGCCGCCTTCACCGCGGATGTCGATTCGGGTCACCGAACCGGTTATCGCGTCGAAGCCCGTGGCGTAGATGATGACGTCAAATTCGTATTCCTTGTCACGGGTCTTGAGGCCAGTGGGCGTGATGCGCTCAATCGGGCTCTCGCGAACGTCGACCAGCAGCACATTGTCGCGGTTGTAAGCCTCGTAATACTGGGTCTCCAGCGGGATGCGCTTGGAGCCAAAGGGATGGTCCTTCGGCACCAGTTTTTCCGCCACCACCGGATCCTTCACCCGCTCGCGAATCTTGTTACGTACGAACTCGGCGAAGTCCTCGTTGGCCGCGCGGTCGGTCATGATATCGCGGAAATTGCCCAGCCATTTCTTGAAGCCCGGCTGCGCCCATAGCTCCTCGTACAAGGCCAATCGCTCTTCCTTTGAAACTTCGAGGGCCTTGCGCCGGTCGAAGTCATAGGGGAACGCGGCCGGAGTTTCACGGCACCTTCGGTGTATTTCAGGATAGGTCGCCTTGAAGCGGCGCTGGGTTTCGTCGTCGACCAGCGAATTGCGAAGCGGCGCACAGTAATTCGGGGTGCGCTGGAAGACCGTGAGGTGCCCTACTTCCTTGGCGACTATCGGTATGAGCTGAACCGCGGTAGCACCGGTGCCGATAACCCCGACCCGCTTGCCGGTAAAGTCCACCTTTTCTTTCGGCCATCTGGAGGTGTGATAGGACTCGCCCTTGAAGCTGTCGATACCCTCGAACGGCGGGACATAGCGCGCTGACAGGATTCCAACGGCCGCGACCAGGAATTGCGCGCGCATGCGCTGGCCGCTCTCCAACTGGACTTCCCAGCGGGAGGCGCGTTCGTCGTAAACTGCCGAAACCACTCGCGAGTTGAACTGGATGTCGCGGCGCAGGTCGAACTTGTCGGCCACATAATTCAGGTAGCGCTCATTCTCCGGCTGACCCGAATAGTGTTCTTTCCAGTTCCATTCCTGCAGCAGTTCCTTGGAGAACGAATAGCCGTAGGTTTCACTCTCCGAATCAAACCGGCAGCCAGGATAGCGGTTCCAATACCAGGTCCCGCCGACCCCGGAGCCATCTTCCACGCATCGGACCGAAAGCCCGAGCTGCCGCAAGCGATATAGTTGATACAGCCCGGCCACCCCGGCGCCGATCACAATCGCGTCAAAGCTCTCGACTTGCCCGGATTGGGACGTCGATGCCTGCTGTTGAGAATCTGCCATGTAGCTCTTCCCCATTTGCCTGGAAACTAGATTTTTTCCTAACCGCTTGTGCGAATCTCGCGAAAACGCAAGCTCTCGCAAGTTTCCGCCAAGTGGTTGTCTATATCACTGCTTTAGACGCGGCTCCAAGCGCAAATTGGGTGAAGATCGACGATCGAATAGAAAAGCGTTTGATCCGCTGCACCTCTCGATGTTCTCAGCGCTTGTCGTACTCGTCGTGGCGGTGCCACCAGATGCCAGTCTCGTTGCGCCCCCTGGGGGCACGGTCAAGCCATTGATACATACCCCAAAGGCCGTCCAATCCACGCGCGTAGGTGGAATAAGTGTGGTAGACGACGCCGTCTTCGCGCACAAACGCGCTCATTCCCGGCCTCTCGCGCGTGTAAGTCGCCACGTCAGTTCCGCTCGCAGCCGCCATCACCGCGACGGGGCCCTCATCGCCGCTCATCTGCAACCTCGCGCCGACCCGGTAGTTGTATTCGAAACCGCCCTGGCGTTGTTGCTCCTCGGTCATCGCGACATTGAAGTCCAGGTTGAAGTCGCTGCCGAGTGAGGAGGCCCAGGGGAACTCCCACCCCATTCGCCGTTTGTACGCCTGCAGCTTAGCGAGCGGCGCCCGCGACACCGCCGAGAGCGTTACGTCGTGGTTGGCAAGATGGACGACGAAGCCGTCGAAGCCGTCTGCGATCGCCGAGCAGGACGGGCATCCCGCCGAGTAATCCGCCCCGAACATGAAATGGTAGACCAGGAGCTGCGCGCGCCCGCGGAAGAGGTCAGCCAGCGAGGCGCTGCCCTCGTCGGTCTCGAAGCGATACTCCTTATCGACCCGAACCCATGGCAGTTCCTGACGTCGCCGCACCAGCTCGTCGCCGCGCCGTGTATGCTCCTTTTCCGCCTCGAGCAGCTCGAGCCGCGCCGCGAGCCACTCTTTACGTGTCCCGGTTACGTGCTTCGCCATCGCCCTTGACTCCTTTCTTCAGGTGTTTTCGTCGTTCGTCCGGCTCTCGATACGACCTGTTAGATTAGCGCCGGGTATCGATTGATGTCGAAACGGCCCTCGCCGCAAGACGGCCACGCCGCTAGCTTACCGACGTTTGAGCGCCCGATCGTGAGCCTTTTCTTCGTTGGCACTCTACGATCCTTACTGAACTGTGATCGGAATCCGCACGTCGAATTGCGAATCGACCGGAACACCGGATTTCATCGCGGGAAAGAAACGCCACTGCTTGAGCGCGTCGAGCAGAATCTCATTGAGGCGCGGATTTTCGGTCGGCGTTGTCAGGCTGACCTGCACCTGGCCGTCGAAGGTCACCTTGAAGTGCGCGACCGCGACGGCCTCGAAGGGCTGCTCGCGCATGTCGTCAGGAATCGTGGGCGTCGGGGCGAAAATTGCCCGTGCCCCGCCGCTGTCGCTTCCAATCCCGGCCCCCGCGCCACTGCCATGGCCACCGGCGACCCCCGCGCTCCCGGCGCTCGCACCGGATGCTGACGGGGCACTCGGCGCCGCCGGACGCGCCGCTGGCTTTGCGGTTCCATAAGGAGACGCAGGAACCGGAGGAGCCTCGGGTTTCGCCATATGATGGATCCTGACCGGTGGGACTACCGCTCGCCGCACCCTTACATGTGGCTTCGGCTTGGACGCTTGCACCTTGGCGGGCGCGGCCGGAGCGGCGCCGCCCTGCAGGCCCGCTGTGGGAGGCATTTCGACGATCCGCACCTGCGCCGGCGCAAGTTCGGGAGGCGGCGGCGCGCTTCTTTCTACCAGCAATGCG
>DATEGX010000180.1:0-2776 GCA_035279875.1 Binataceae bacterium (SeqCode) | reverse complement strand
CCGGATTAGCGGCGAAAATCCGGCAGATTCTCGATGGCGGCTCGGGTAAGAAACGCGAGTAACCGCTGCCGGCGTATGCCGCCCGTGGCCGGTCGCTCAGCCGAGGTTCTGCTTTCCGATAGATTGCGTTGAAAAAGTCGGGTTTTAAGTAGTCGTGGTTGCGGGGGTCATCGGAAGGGATGACGCGGGTGTCATGCCCGCCGGCTCAGGCTGCTCAGGTGAGCGCCGGTGCGGGGATCAGTTTGGCGAGTTTGCGTAGGTTCTGGGCGGTGGCGGCGAGGTGAAATTCATCGCGCGCCCCGTTCGGCCCGCGTAATCGCAGGCGATCCAGCCTTAGGATGCGCTTGAGGTGAGCGAACAGCATTTCGACCTTTTTGCGCTGGTAGCGCGAGGTCTGGTAGGCCTCGGTTTTGGCGATGTCTCGGGCGAGATCGCGCGCCCCTTCATGGATTGAGCGAGGAACTTTGCGCGCTGGTGTGTTGGGGCAGCAGCGCGGCTTCAGAGGGCATGCCTCGCAATCCCGCTTGCTGGCCCGGTAGCGCATCGAGTTGTCCTTCAACACGCCGGTCCGCGGCGTTGTAAACCGCCGACGATAGCGCTGGAGGGTTTTCCCGCCTGGGCAACGATAGGTGTCGCTGGTGTGATCGTAGGTGAAGTCGTCGCGCGAGAAGGTGCCGTCGGTGCGTTGGGATTTGTCCCACACCGGGATGTGCGGCTCGATCCCGCACTCGTTGACCAGCCAGTCCAGCATCTCGGCGTTTCCGTAGCCGGTGTCGCCGATCAGCTTTTCCGGATAGAGAGCGAAGTCGTCGAGCGAACGCTCGACCATGCGCTTGGCCGCCAGCACCTCGGCCTGGCGGATCGCCGTCGTCGCTTCGACATCGACGATGATCGCGTTGTCGACGTCGATCAGGTAGTTGGCCGAATAGGCGAAGAACGCCGGCCCGCCACGCATCGAAATCCACCGCGCCGCCGGATCGGCCGGCGCGATGAACTTGGGCGTCTGCTCGCTTGCCGCGCCGAACGCGGCATCGTCGAGGACGGCGAGATACTCGTCGATCGCGCGGTTCGCCGCGTCCGGCGGCAGCCCCGCGGCACCATAAACCCGGGTGCGCTCGCTCACGTCGGCCCGGATCAGGCTGGCGTCAACGGCAAAGCCCTCGCCGCCGACCAGGCCCTCGTCAATGCAACGTTGCAGCACAGTCTCGAACAGCCGCCGCAGTAGATCGCTGTCGCGGAAACGGCCGTGCCGGTTCTTCGAGAAGGTCGAGTGATCCGGTACCACGCCATCGAGCCCGAGCCGGCAAAACCAGCGGTAAGCCAGGTTCAGGTGGACCTCCTCGCACAGCCGCCGCTCCGAGCGGAGGCCGAAGCAGTAGCCGACGATCAGCATCCGGATCATCAACTCCGGATCGATCGACGGCCGCCCCACCTCACTGTAGAACGGCGCCAGTTCGTGCCGCACTTCCGCGAGGTCGACAAACCGCTCGATCGACCGCACCAGATGCTCAGACGGTACGTGACGTTCGAGCGAAAACTCGTAAAACAGGGCGTCCTGCCCAACCCGACGTTCCCCCATCATCGGCTGTACCCCGGTCCCCCGACCGGATTGAACCACCGCGGACCGACCTCGGCAACTTCCGACTTTTTCAACGCAATCGGTTCGATGAGCGGACCTTGCGGGGAGCGCGGCATACTTCGGCTTGGCGCCGAAAGCAGTCATTCGTTGCGGGGCTGCTCGCGACCACGGCACACCTAATCTAGCACCAGCCGACCGCACCTGGATCACCGACCGGAAAATCGTCAGGACATTTGCTTACGGCTGACTTACAATCAAACGAAGCTCTGAAAGAAGGAGCAGCCTGGACGGGAGGACACGATGGCGGCAGGCGGGATTCCGCCCTGTTTGACGCGGCGCGTGGTCATTCGGAGCGTAGTAGCGGCAACCGCAGCGGTTCTTTCCGCGCCCGCTGTTTGGGGTACGCGGGCAATCGCCGCAGGTACGCCCAAAGGGTCGATGGTTCTCGCTTGGCACACCAATATCGCCTCGCGTTGGCTTGATCCGCAGCAGCACGATGGCGCCGCGACCCCGGACAATTTCCTGAACGCGCTGCATGACGGGTTGATCAAGAACCGCGGCGAAAAGCTCTATGATTATCTGGCACTGGCCGAACGCTTCGACTTCGCGGAGGACGCGCGCAGCGCCACCTTCCGGCTGCGTCAGGGGATCAAATTCCACAATGGCGCCCCGGTAACTCCAGAAGACGTGAAATGGAGCTACGAAAACTATAAAGGTGCTTGGGCCAAGGTGTTGCAAACCGATACCGAAAAGGTGACGGTCGTTGACGATCGGACCGTCCGTTTTGACTTCAAGCGAGCGTTCCTCGATTTCCCGCGATTGATGGGAACCTCAAACATCTCAGGCGCGGCATGGGTGGTGCCAGCGAAATATTATCAGGAAGTCGGGGCCAGCGGCTTTATCCAGAAGCCGATCGGCGCCGGGCCGTATCGGCTGGTGTCGCAGGAACCTGGAACGCGGTTGGATTTCGAGGCCTTCGACGATTACTACCTGCCCGTCAACATAAAGAAATTCTCGATCGTCAGCGTGCCGGATGCAGCGACGCGGATGGCGATGCTGGAGCGTGAGGAAGCCGACATCATCTATGGCGTGCCGGGCGAGTTGATCGGACGGGTGCAGAACAATCCAAAGGTAATGCTGGCGCCCGTATTGTCCGGCAATTTCTGGCTCGAATTCCCTGGCTACCAGGATCCAAAG
>DATEGX010000179.1:0-7406 GCA_035279875.1 Binataceae bacterium (SeqCode) | reverse complement strand
TGCAACGCTTCACGAGTATTCTCGTACGAATAGTTTAGCAACGGCGTACTCTTGCTGGTAGTTCGGTAATCGATTGGGAAAATGCCACCAGCGAAGCGCGCCTGCGAATCGCCTTCCGGTCGCTCGATCGGATATGAGGCTTCGCCGTAATCCTCAAAAAATGTGGCGTTCAGGAACCCCACCAGGGGGACATCCAGACCATCAAGCCAAATCACCGGGCCGTCGCCAAGATTACCATGGTCGTGCCATGACCATGAGCGGGTAATGACGAAGTCCCCAGGTTTCATAGAGGTGCGCTCGCCGTCGACGGAAGTGTAGCCGCCTGCGCCCTCTACTATCAGGCGTAGAGCGGTGGGACTGTGCCGATGGCAAGGGGCAACCTCCCCAGGCATGACTATCTGCAATCCCGCGTAGAGCGACTGGGTCGCACGAGTTCTGCCAGGCAGAGCCGGATTCTCGAGCACCAGGACGCGGCGATCGGCCTCCTCAACGGTGATCAGCCGCGCCGCCTCCAGGAGGAGCGGACGTACCTCATTGTAATGCCACAGGACCGGAACCTCGGTAGGGCGGGGCTCAGCCGTCAGTTGCCCGCGCAGAACTTCCCATAATGGCTTCAGGTTGCGCGTCGCGATCCGGCCATAAAACTCCTCGCGTGTGGCCCGGTCGCGGTCTGCCATCGAATCTACCTCAACCTTCGACGAACGGCCGCTGCGTTTCGCAAGCTAGCCGTAGGTTCAAGCAGCAAGAGATTAACCCATGCTTCGTGCGCCCGTCCATGGCGCGCCCTAATCAGCCCGGATTACGGCTTTTCGCATGCTTGCAATTTCCGCTACGCTCGGAAGGCGTCGATGTAGCTGAAAAGGAGCCCAGCGTTTGCCTGATCAGACCGCGGCCGCGCAACAGGCCGCCGAATTAGCCCGCAACGCGGTCGAAGTAATCTCGTCAGCCGAATTGGCCGCCAAGCTGGCCGAGGGCCGTCCGCTTCGCATCAAGCTGGGGATGGATCCGACCGCGCCCGACCTTCATCTCGGCCATTCCGTAGCGCTCAAGAAGCTGCGCGATTTCCAGCGTCAGGGCCACATTGTGATTTTCCTGGTAGGCGACTTCACCGCTATGATCGGCGACCCGACCGGGCGTTCCGAGACGCGCAAGCCGCTGTCGCCCGAGCAGATACGGGTCAATGCGGAGACCTATCGGAACCAGGTGGGCAAGGTCCTCGATCTGTCGAAGACCGAAGTTCGCTTCAACAGCGAATGGATGAATCAGGTCGACACCCGCAAGCTTATCGAGATTGCAGCAAAGCTGAGCGTCGCGCGGATGCTCGAGCGCGATGACTTCGAGAAGCGCCTAGCCAATCAGGAACCTCTTTTCCTGCATGAACTGCTCTATCCGCTGGTTCAGGGCTACGACTCGGTCGCGCTTAAGGCCGATGTAGAGCTGGGCGGAACCGATCAGAAGTTCAACATGCTGGTGGCCCGCGACCTGCAACGCGCCTACGGCCAGTCGCCGCAGGTGGTGATGACGATGCCCTTGCTCGAAGGCCTGGACGGCGTGCGCAAAATGTCCAAGTCGTACGGCAACTATGTCGGTGTCACCGACCCGCCCGAGGATATGTTCGGCAAGCTCATGTCGATTCCGGACCGTCTGATGGCGCGCTATTACGAACTGCTGATCGAGGCTGAGCCAGCTGAACTTGCCGCCATCAAGTCAGGTGGAATCCATCCGATGGAAGCGAAGAAACGGCTCGCGTCGCGGATTGTCAGCGAATACCACGATGAGGCGGCGGCCACGAGCGCGCGCGGCTACTTCGAGAGCAAGTTTCAGCGGCGCGAAGTGCCCGATGATGTCCCGGTGTTCAGGATCGCTGAGGATTTGTGGGTATGTGAACTGATGAAGCAGTTGCGCTTCGCGTCGTCGACCAGCGAAGCGCGCCGGTTGCTCGGGCAGGGGGCTGTGCGCGTCGATGGCAATACCGTAACGGACGCGAATTTTCGCTTCGTGCCCGGCAAACACAAGGTCCTCGAAGTCGGCAAGCGGCGGGTCGCGCGTATCGAAGCGTAGCACCGGTTCGGCCGCCAGTTGGTTTCATGAACGCGCGCCCTTGTCATGCGACGGTTGGCATTCAAAAAACCCTGCGCTATACTCCGTCCGTTTCTGTCCAGATAAAAGCTGTTCTGATATTGTGAAGCTCTAACGGTTAGCGTATTTAATGCCGGACCGGTTTTAGCCGAGCCCGGATCGGAGAGCACGGTGGAAACGTCTTCGCACGATATTTTGCTGATCGGTGGTGGGGGAGCGGGCCTGCGCGCAGCCATCGCCATCGCGGAAGCCAATCCCCGCATCGATATCGCGATGGTTTCCAAAGTCTATCCGATGCGCAGTCACACAGTTTCGGCCGAGGGTGGTGCGGCCGGTGTGGCTGGCAAGGACGATACCATAGACGAACACTGTTACGACACGGTCTCGGGCAGCGACTGGCTCGGCGATCAGGACGCGATCGAAGCTTTCTGCAACGAAGTGCCGAAGGAGTTGCTGCGGCTCGAACACTGGGGATGCCCCTGGAGCCGTGAGCCCGACGGCCGCATCGCGGTGCGGCCCTTCGGTGGTATGAAGAAGATGCGCACGTGGTTCGCCGCCGATAAAACCGGCTTCCACATGCTCCATACGCTTTTCCAGACTTCGCTCAAATACACGTCTATCACGCGCTACGACGAGACCTTCGCAACCAAGTTGCTCATCGATGACGGCGCGGTAAGCGGGGTCGTCGGCGTCGAGTTGCGCACCGGCCGGGTCCGAGCGATCACGGCTAAAGCAGTGATCATCTGCACCGGTGGATGCGGGCGGGTGTTTCCCTTCACCACCAACGCCAATATCTGCACCGGCGACGGCATGGCGCTGGCCTATCGAGCCGGCGCACCGCTCAAGGATATGGAGATGGTGCAGTACCATCCCACCGGGCTGCCTTTCACCGGGATCCTGATTACCGAAGCGGCTCGAGCCGAAGGCGGATGGCTCCTGAATCGCGACAATTACCGTTTCCTGCAGGATTACGACCTGGGCAAACCCACACCCACGCCGGTGATGCGCAGCATGGAATTGGGTCCGCGCGACCGCGTTTCGCAGGCGATTTTCGGGGAGTTCGAAAAAGGCCGCGCCTTCCATGGCCCTTACGGTGACTACGTACACCTGGATTTACGCCATCTGGGCGAGCACAAGATCGAAACTCGGCTGCCGATGGTGCGCGAGCTCTGCCTCAAGTACGAGAATATCGATCCGATCCGCGAGCCGATTCGGGTGCGGCCGGTGCAGCATTATATGATGGGCGGGATCCACACCGATATTCACGGCGCCACGACCCTCAAGGGTCTCTACGCGGCGGGCGAAGCCGCCTGCGTCAGTATCAACGGCGCCAATCGGCTGGGGTCCAATTCGCTCGGTGAACTGCTGGTCTTCGGTGCCCGCTCGGGCAAAGCCGCGGTCGAGTATATCGACAACAATCCCAATCACGCGAAGCCGCATCAGGTGCTCGCGCAGGCCGCGGACGAGGAGCGCCGGCTCGAGCATGAACTCCTCCACAAGAGCGATGGCCACGAGCGGATCGCGAAGCTGCGTGAGGAAATGCAACGCACGATGGAGCGCGGCTGCGGGATATACCGGGAACGTGCGACCCTGGTCGAATCCGCCAATAAGTTGAGCGAACTCAAGGAGCGGGCCTGCAATATCAGCCTCGACGACCACGGCCGGACTTTCAATACCCAGCTCACCGCGGCGCTGGAACTCGGTTTCATGCTCGATGTGGCCGAGACTATCGTGCACTGCGCGTTGAACCGCGAGGAATCCCGCGGGGCGCATCAGCGGCGCGATTTTCCGAAACGCGACGACACCCGCTATCTCGCCCATTCGGTGGTCTCGCGCAGCGCCGAAGGACCTCCGCGCGTGGAATATCTGCCGGTGGTGATTACGCGATGGCCGCCGGGCGAACGGATTTACGGAAGGGATCATTAGCCGATGGCCGACGACACCATCCTGCTGGAAGTGGCGCGCTTCTCCCCGGAGCAGAGCGCCGAAATCACCTACCAGACCTTCGAGGTGCCGCTGCGCGACGATTGGATGATCCTCGACGCCCTCAATCACATCAAGGATCATCTCGACGGCTCGCTGACCTTTAGATGGTCGTGCCGCATGGGGATTTGCGGAAGCTGCGGCATGATGATCAACGGCGTGCCCAAGCTCACCTGCGAGACCCTGCTTACCGAGTTCGCCCCCGGGCCGATCCGTATCGCCCCGCTCGAACATTTCCCGGTCGTCAAAGACCTGGTGATCGAGATGGACGTCTTCATGGAGAAGCTTCAGAAGGTGCGGCCTTGGGTGGTGCGCAAGGACCAACGCCTGCCTGAACGCGAATTCATTCAGACGCCGGCGCAGCTCGAGGCCTTCAAGCAGTACACGCTTTGTATCAACTGTATGCTGTGTTACGCCGCCTGCCCGGTCTTTGGGCTGGACCAGGAATTCGTTGGCCCCGCGGCCCTGGCGCTGGCCGAACGCTACAACCTCGATTCGCGCGACCAGGGCGCTAGCGAGCGTACCGACGCGCTCTCGCAGCACGACGGTATCTGGGATTGCACGGTGGTGGGCGAATGCTCGGTGGTATGCCCGAAGGGGGTTGACCCTTCACTGGCGATCCAACAGTACAAGCTCACCGCGACCAAGGAATGGTTCAAAACCTGGCTTCTACCCTGGGGAAACAAGTAGACCATGCCGCAGTACCGCCAGTTCCAGCCCCAGCCGCTTCGGCCCGAGATGCCGCCGTACTGGTATTTCGATCGGTGGCCTTACCTGAAGTTCATGTTGCGCGAGGCTAGCAGCGCGTTCGTTGCGTGGTTCGCGGTGGTGATCCTGCTGCAGCTCAGGGCGTTGATTTCAGGCCCGACTGCTTACGCCAATTTCGAGCAATGGATGGCGTCGCCGGTAGTTTTTGTCATCAACGCCGCCGCGTTCGTTTTTATCTGCTTCCACGCCATCACCTGGTTCATGCTGGTGCCGCGCGTGATGGCGCGTCAGGTGCTCGGCAAGGCGACGCCCGACATGATGTCCGCGGCGCCGAACTTCGGGATTTGGATCGCCGCATCGATAGTCGTGGCCTTGTTCGCCTTGAGGGTAATCTGAATGGCGTCGCATCGATCGAACCGGCCACTGGCCTGGATGCTCTTCGGAATCGGCGGATTCCTGGTCGCGTTTTTCTTCCCGGTGCATATTGCCCTTTATGGCATCGTAATGCCCGCCGGATTGCTGCGATGGCCGAGTTATCACAGCACTCTTGCGCTGGTGCATCATCCGCTCACCCGGATTTACCTGGGCTTCATGCTGGTCTTCGCCTTTTGGCACGCGGGCTATCGGATCCGCGACACGGTCTGCGACGCCTTTGCGATGCGTCACGTCGATATCCTGGTGGCTGCGATATGTTTCGCTTTCGCGACCGTTGGCACGGTCCTCACGATCGCGACGCTCTGCTACCTGCCGTAGATTCGGTGCGGCGCGGGGCACAGCATAACCCGGAGTCGAGTGCGCCATGCCCCAGTGCCTGCCCGAGTTGCGAACTATTTTCCCTTCGCTTCCGGAATTCCAAAGCCGTTGAGGAAATTGCTTCGCGCTGACATCGGATCCTTCGCGACTTCCGCGTTATATGCGTTCATGAAGGTGCGCGCGTCCTCGCTGGTCATCACATCGCGCATCTCGCAGCGCTCGATGTAAAGGCCCGCCTCGAGGTCGCGATCAGCGCCGAGATGCACGGCCCGTTTGATCGCGGCGATCGAGCGTGGCGGCCGCCGCGCCAGGGTCCGCGCCCACGACAGAGCGAATGGCATCAGCAACTCCGGCGCCAGTACCCGATTGACCATCCCCATCTGCAACGCCTCACGCGGGCCATACACGTTGCCGAACAACATCACCTCGAGCGCACGTCCGCGTCCGATGAGCCGCGGGAGCCGCTGCGTACCGCCGCCGCCGGGCAGGATTCCGAGCGTTGCCTCGGGCAATCCAATCTGGAACGGGCCGTCCGCCGCCAGGCGCAGGTCACACGCCAGCGCAAGCTCGTAACCGCCACCCATGCAATCGCCGTTGATCGCCGCGATCACCGCCTGCGGCAGTAGCATCAGGCGGTTGAGCAAGCGATGAAATCCGGCTTCCAGCTCAGGAAACGTCCGTGCGCATTGCGCGGGATCGGCCGCCGCGGCGGCCAACTCATCGACGCTGTAATGCGTGACGAACTTGCCCGCAACCCCGCCGGTTATGACGATCGCGCGAGTGGCGTCGCTTTCGGCCCGCGCCACCAGTTCGAGCAGCTCTCCGGCCATCGCGCCGATCATGTAATTCATCGGCGGGTTGGCTATCGTCCAAACCTGTACGTGCTCATTCTGTTCAACACTGAAGTACTTGGCCATTGGGGATTTCCTTGCGCTCCTTTCGAATGCGGCGAGTAGCGCCCGCGGAGGCGGATTGTCAAGGCGATTGAGCCTGCCGCCTCCGATGTTCTACCCTCGTGTGCAGGGGACAACGCAATTGGGGATGAAAATAGATATCGATCTCAAGGCTGGCTTTCTGCAAAGCCTCAAGCGTGAAGTGCTCGCTTCGCTCACGCCCGAAGAGCGCGCCGTGATCGAAGTCTCGACCGGCGAGATGGGCAACAAACCCGACGCGGTGAAGCTCGGATGGCTCAAGATGCGGACCAAGGAGGGCTGGACCAAGCAGCGCTATACGCGCGCTCTAAGTGAAGTGATGAAAAAATTGCGCAGCGAGCTCGCGGCGCAATCGTCCCGCAAGGAGTAGGCCGTATAAGGGTGGCCTCGGTGAGGGATAGACGTGCGGCGTTGCTTTCCGCGCGGTGCTCTCGCGTCGCAGCCGTAAATATCTTACGGTTTAGTTCGAACCATGACACTGAGCATCCGCTTCGCAACTCCGCACGATGCCGAGACGATTCTGCATTTTATCCGCGCCTTGGCCGAGTACGAACATGAGCCGAATGCGGTGGCGGTGAGTGCTGCCGAATTGCGCGAGCAGATGGGCTCCGACGATCCGCCGTTCGAATGCCTGTTGGCGGAGTATGGTGGAGAAGCCGCCGGTTTCGCGCTCTTTTTTCGCAATTACTCGACCTGGACCGGCCGTCCCGGTCTGTACCTCGAAGATCTGTTCGTCAGCCAGGAACATCGCGGTCAGGGTGTCGGTGGCGCCTTGATGCGCCAGCTCAAGCTAATCGCGGCCGAGCGCGGATGGGCCAGGATCGATTGGTCGGTGCTCGACTGGAATACCAACGCCCAAAGTTTCTATCGCGAACACGGCGGCTATCCGATGGACAAGTGGACCGGATGGCGAATCGAGAATCCTGGCCGCGAGCCACGGATAAAACCCTG
>DATEGX010000178.1:0-4935 GCA_035279875.1 Binataceae bacterium (SeqCode) | reverse complement strand
AGAAATTATGCGTCGTGGGCTTTTCCACGATCACCATCTGCTTGGTGTCGGGGTTGTAGAATCCAATTACCTCGCTCCGCAGAAGTTTGACGGTTTGTTGCTTTAGGTCGATTTTCGGGGGATACAGACCCGTCATCGCGCCGCTCTCGCCACCGATGCGCAATTCCTCGTCGCTATGGTCACGCGCGATCTCAGCCAACATGAGCTGCTCGGCCTCGTCTGGTGTCTTGATCACGACCGGAACCTGGTGCTCGAAAGCGAGTTCCCGCATGCTCGCAACCCCCGCTTCAATCTTCTCGGCCTGCTGCCGGTCAATAGTGCCGTTCTGAATCAGGCTGTAAGAGCATCCGGCAAGCACCATCATCGAGGCGATGATTGCCCGGTGAGTCCATCGACGCGGCCTGCGCGGACTCCTTGATCGTCCATCGCGATGCACGCAGCTAGAGTATCGTCCGCTCGGCTCGTGATGAACGATTTTGGGCTGTATTCCCGCAGTTAAGTGCGCTTTAGGGAGCGATTCATTCGGTGATTATTACAGGTTTGAAACCGAAGCTTGACACGGCAGCGGCACGTTTCCGCGCGGCGCGTGGGTCCATGAACGCGCCCATCCTTACGCGGTAATAGCTGTTTTCGCCGGATTCCACCTCGACCACACGGACATCGGGGTAGTAGTTCGCCAGCCGCCCGCCGATCCGCCTCGCGTTGAGCGGATCGGCGAACGATCCGACTTGGACGAAATAACGCAGGCCCAAGGGTGGTCCGTCGGGAGGAGTCCGCAGGATGTCTATGAGGACCGGCGCGGTCCCCGGCTTTACAATGCCTAAGGTGGACGCGGCGCGATGAGAGAGATCCAGTTGGCGACCATTAACGTACGGCCCGTGATCGTTGATAAGGACTTCCACCGAACGCCGATTAGCTGGATTCGTCACGAGCAGGCGGCTGCCAATAGGAAAGAGCGTTGACGCGGCCGTCAGATCATCCTGATCGTAGATTGCGCCGCTTGAGGTCCGATGCCCGTTGAAGCCGGGTCCGTACCAGGAGGCGACGGCCACAATTTGCCCAGGACCGCCCTTGTGAGCCGATGAAACGACCGGAGCGGGCAGTGGGGCTGAAGAGCGCTCGGTCGAGCAAGCCGCAAGCATGCTCAAAATAAGAAAGGCTAATAGCCGAGGTCCCGCCCTTGGACTCCACCCCATCATCCCAACCACCTCGTGCGCGAGCATAGCTGTCAGGCGAACAGATTGGAACTGTGGGCTTTTTAGACCGGAGAACGAGCTCGTCGAGACCAAGATTACACACTATCAACAGGCCTTAGTCCTGCGTTGTGTAAGAAGCTGGCCGGCGACTTTAGGCGTAGCTGCGAGGCATGCTAAAATCAGCTAGTCTGTGACCGAATCTAATGTATCACTTGAAATATCTATTGCGCGACGCTTGAAATGCTGCTGACGCGGAAGGATCTCGAAGAACTCGAAGCAAGGACTCTGGCACCGTATGCGATGCTGGCGCGCGACAGCCGCGGCCGCTGCTTCGCCGAGCCATTGCATCCGATGCGCACCTGTTTTCAACGGGATCGCGATCGGGTAATTCACTCGGCATCCTTTCGCCGGCTCGAATACAAAACGCAGGTTTTCGTTAACCATGAGGGCGACTACTACCGCACGCGCCTGACTCATACGATGGAAGCGGCGCAAATCACGCGGACGGTTGCGCGCGCGCTCGGGCTCAATGGAGATCTGGCCGAAGCTATCGCGCTGGCTCACGATCTGGGTCATACGCCGTTTGGTCATGCCGGCGAGAAAGTTTTGAACGATCTAATGAGAGAACACGGCGGGTTCGATCACAACGCCCAGAGCCTGCGGACGGTGGACTGGATCGAGGTGCGCTATCCGAATTTTCGCGGCTTGAACCTTAGCTACGAAGTGCGCGAGGGCATCATCAAGCACTCAGCCTTCAAGGGGCGGGCGGCGGCTGCAGAATTCGATTCGACGGTTTACCCGTGTCTTGAAGCCCAGATCGTGGACTTTGCCGACGAGATTGCTTATCTGGCGCATGATATTGACGACGGCGTCAAAGCGCAGATGCTCTCGGCCGATGACCTTGAACCATCGCGCCTGTATTGCGATGCACGCGCGGCAGCGATCGAGGCCAACCCGGCGAGCGGCGAATCTGTGGTGCGCTACCAAACGGTCATCAGGATGATCAACACAATGGTGACCGATCTGATCGCGAGCATCGACCAGGAGTTAACGCGCGGTGACATATCGAGTGTCGATGAGGTGCGCCGACAGGGTAGGGTGCTGGCCGGCTTCGGCCCGGAGGTCGGCGGATGTGTGAAGGAGTTGAGGCAAATCATGCGCGACCGGCTCTATCGTCATTATCGGGTAAGCCGGATGACGGAAAAAGCCGGCAGGGTACTGGCCCGGCTGTTTGAGACCTATATGGCGGAGCCGCGCCAAATTCCCGAGCATGTGCTCGCTGGCACCGAGCACGATTCGCTCGCCCGGGTGGTGGCTGACTATATAGCCGGCATGACTGACCGCTTCGCGCTCGATGAGTATCGTAAGCTGTTCGACCCGGACGAGCGTGTGTAGCGCGCCGCAGCCGTGATTGATCTGTGGGGTGGGAAAGGGGCAGGGTGGTGCTTTGAGGCGGATTAAACAGCGGCGGCGCCTCGTGCTTCTGCGCGACGACCATATCGGCGATCCGGTTGGCGCGATCTTCCTTGGCCTTTCCCTTGAAAACGAAGACGGCATCCTCGACCGCTTGCGTGACTATCTCGGCAATCGCGTCAGGGTACTCAAGGCAGAGATTACCAGCGACCGCGCCGAGGTGGACATCGAAGTGCAGGCTCTCGCCGACGAAGCGAACCGGCTTGCCGCCGCCGCAATGGATCTCAGCCGCAAAGGTGGGCGGCGCAATGCGATGGCGCTGTTCCGACAGGCCCTCGAACTAGATCCGCTCAATCGCGACGCCTGCCACGGCCTGGGCCTGCTGCTGGCCGATCTGAATCAACACGGAGAGGCGCTCGCGATGCTCAGGCTGGCACGCGAGAGCGGTCCGGAGAGTGCGGACCTGCTACACGCCTTGGGCCGTGTTTGTATCAAGGCTGACCGCACCGCCAGCGCAATAACCTACCTGGAACGAGGCTTTGAGATTGATCCTGGTCATTTCGGCGTGCGCCGCGCGCTAACTGAATTGGGACGCAAGCCCAAGCCTCCGCAGCGTCCGCGAAGTAGCCTATCGCCGCGTGGGCCGATGAAGCCCACGCTCAACCATCAATAAAATTGTGAACGCACTCCCGATCGCCTACCCAGACCGCTAACGCGGATATCCAGCAGTGGCTTAACGCGCCGAGCATCTCTATCATTGTGGCCGCTATGAATCGGAAAAATTCAATTACGAAGCTTCTTGTCGCACTCCTGTTGATCCTGACGAGTGGCGTACTGTTCTTTCCCCGAATGAGTTTCTGCCGTGGTGTTCAGCTTCGCATAAGAAATATTATGTCAACTTGGATCGGTGCTCCGGCGTGGGCAGCCGATGCTCCCAAGGGCGCGGCCCCTAATAGCGAAGATCTCAAGCTTAAGGCCGCCCTACAGAAGCGCCTGTTGGTTCCCAATGTCGGCGATCTGACGCTGGGTCCACCGACCTCCTCGGCGTTGCCTGGCGTCAAGCAAAGGACCGTCACGATCAATACCGGCGAGGGACAGAAATTCGAGGTAGAGCTATTTACCGGCCCATCGGGCGACAAGGGCATCCTCGCCCAACGCTTCGGCGTTTTTAAGGTATCCGACCCTTGGGAACGCGCCGATATGAACCTGGTTCACCTCAAGGACCGCCCTACCCTCGGACCTGCAGACGCTCCGATAAGCATCGTCGAGTTTGCGGATTTCGAATGTCCATATTGCGCCAAGGCCTTCGGAGAAATTGAGACTCTGGTCAACAATACGTACAAGGGAAAGGTGCGGCTGTTCTGGAAGGCCTTTCCACTGCAGGGACATGCGTGGGCCGAGCAGGCGGCGATCGCTGCCGAATGCGCTCGTCAGCAGAACCCGCAAGCCTTTTGGACATTCGCGGGAGATTTCTACCGCGATCAAGCCGAAATCACACCGCAGAATCTGCGGCAGCATATCGACGGCTACGTAAGCTCGCTGAGTCTCGATTCGAAGGCGCTCGATCAGTGCATCCTCGGCTCAACGGCCGAAGCACGGGTCGACGAGGACAGGAAGGACGGCGAGGCAATCCATGTTATGTCAACGCCAACGTTCCTGGTCGGCGGTGTACCGGTAATCGGACTGCCTACCAGTAACGTGTTCGATTTCGTGATTACATCACAGCTACAATCGGCCCACGCCTCTCGCTAGCCGGCGCAGTCCATCCGCGATCGCGAGCGTGGCGCTCCATCACGCCTATGGCGAGTGTGGAGTGGATGGGGCGGGAGCTGCTTTGCCTGTAGCCGGACGTGGCGCGCTGTCTGCCGGTACGGCAACACCTTTAACGGTATCGCCCGTCGCCCCACCCTCTTCGGGCGTCGCGCCCATCTGAGCCAGCGCCTCGGTAACTTCGGCTCTTTGCTGAGCAAAAGGATTCTCGGCCAAAAACTTCTGATACTCCCGAATTGCTCCGCGGCGATCGCCCTGTAACGCAAGAGTGCGCGCCGATCCCACTTCTGCCCGGGCCTTTTCAGGTCCCTCCAGGCCAGCGGCTTGGACGTAAGCGATGTGCGCATTTCCAAAAGCGCCGAGCTCCTCGTCCACCACGCCGAGTTGCGTCAGTGCCATCTGGCGGAACAGTGTCTCGCCACCGTTTTGCAGGAACGCCTGGAGTGCATCGCGTGCCTTAGAGGGCTGGTTCTGGGCGAGATAGGCCGAAGCGAGATAGAAGCGGGAAAGATGACCCAACTGGCTGTTTGGGCTGGTTCCGGCTAGTTCTGAGAAG
>DATEGX010000177.1:0-6422 GCA_035279875.1 Binataceae bacterium (SeqCode) | reverse complement strand
CACCAGATTTCGTCGGCCGCGAGCATCTTGGGCAGGTAGCGCTCCCGCTGCTCTTCGGTACCCCAATGCATCAGCGTCGGACCGACCAGGCCGATCCCTTGCGCATTGACGAGCTGAGGTGCGCCGACCCGGTTCAGTTCTTCGTTGTATATGTGCTGCTGAGTAAGGCTGGCGGCCCGCCCGCCATATTGCTGCGGATATTGAACAGCCACCCATCCGGCGGCGTGCATGCGTTTGTGCCATGCGAGCCGCTTCTCCCATTCCTCGCCCTCTTCATTGGCGAAGAATTCGATGGCGAAGTCACTCTTGCGATGGTCAGCTGGCAGATTAGCCTGGAGCCATGCCCGAAACTCGCGGCGGAACGCCTCGTCCTTTTCGCTAAAACTGAAGTCCATCGGCTATACCTTCCTTCGCACGAACGCGATGAGAGGCCACTCTGGCTCAGGCCGCGTTGGCAACTCGCGGCACAATCGCCCGCTCATACGAGGCGCTGCAGGGCGCGCCGGCCGCGAAGAAATGCTCAACGTTGTCGCGCCGCCGCCCCATGAAGATCAGGCTCGACGAACGGGTGCCATAGTCACCCAGATGCAAACATAGCGAATTAGGCCGGCCCGACCGCGAATCGAGTTGGGTCGAGTGGTCGGCCAGCAATTGATGCAAATCCTCGCGGCGGGCGATTGGATCGCTGGCGAAGTCCTGGCGTGCGACCAGTTCCGCGAAACGGCTATGGGAGCGGCTGATTCGCGGGCATTCGAAGTCGTCGACGTCCAGGTTGGTCAGCAGGTGAACGCCTGGGGTAAGCTCGACCACCTCGATCTCGCCCCACCGGTTGTAGGCGACGAAGGCCTGCTCTCGTCCGGCGATCAGCAAATTGAACGGGTTATAGTCGCGGCCCCGCTGCCCGCCGACGAATCGCGCTGCCTCGTCCGCTGATGAGCGGCGTAGCGCGTCCAGACACAACAGACCGCGCGAACGCAAGTCTGGGTCGTTCTCAGCCGTGCCGTTGCGCCGATTAAGAAGACCGGCGACGAGCCCAAATTGGTTGATGCCCAGCCATGTTCCGCTAGCGCGCAGATCCTTGCCGCCGACGATATGCGGTTCGTCGGCCAAGGTGGTCGGCGGCAGGGCGGGGCGCGCCAGGTACTCGTCGCGATTAGCGGCTACCACCACGGGATAGTCCGCGAACGCCTTGAAGTAGATTGCCAGCGTGCACATAGAGGAAAACTTGGCAAATCGCGAGCCGAAAGTACAAGAGGGCCCTAGGTCACCCGATCTGGTAAAATCATGTAGTGTCGACGGACAAGCTTTACGACGTTGTCCTCGTGGGTGGTGGAATCATCGGCAGTTCCGCCGCGATGGCACTCGCCAGTCGCAAGCTCAAAGTCGCGGTGGTCGATATTGATCTAAGCGGTCGGCTGAGTTCGAGCGAGAAGAATGCGGGCGGTGTGCGTGCAACTTGGTGGCAGCCGGTAAATGTCCGGCTCTGCCGCACATCGATCGATTACTACCACTCGATAACCGGCGAAGTTGGATTCCGGCAGAAGGGCTACCTTTGGCTCTATGACATTGGTACCTGGCCGGGCGCCTGCGAGCACCTCGAATTGCAGCGCTCATTCGGTCATCCGATCGAAGCCCTAACCCCACAACAGGTCCATGCCCGCGTGCCCGAGATCGATAAACTCGACGGGATCGCCGGCGCGACCCTTTCGCCCGAAGATGGGCTGATCAATCCGAATCTTCTGAAGGAGCATTACCGCACCCGATCGCGCGAGGCGGGCGCGACCTACCTCGATCGGGTCTACGTTCACGCGGCCGCAGCCGGCTCGGACGAGGTCCGGCTGGAGTGCTGGCAATCAGATCGCGTGCTGAGCGACGCGGGCTTGGTCCGGCTGATGACCGAAGACGGTCCAGGTGAGGCCGAACGGGGGCACCTTTTCGAATTGCGCGCGGCAGCCGTGGCGATTACCACAGGGGCATGGTCGGACAACGCGCTCAAGCTCTTTGCGCTCCGCAATTTCAGCCAGCCGATTCGTCGCCAAGTGTGCCTGATCGATAATCGCCAGACCAATTTCGCCGCATACGGAATGATCGTCGATAGCTCGGGTCTTTATTTCCATAACGAAGGCCCGCATATCCTTGCCGGCTTTTCGCCCCCGGATACCCCGCCCGGACACCATTTCAACTACGATGGCGAGCCATTCTTCATGCAGGAGATCTGGCCGCGGATGTACGCGCGGATGAGCTCGTGCGAGAGGCTACGGCATGTCAGCGGCTGGGCCGGCTTGTACGAGGTCAGTCCCGACCGAAGCGCTATCCTCGGGCGTGCCGCTCCGCGGGTCTTCGAAGCGCATTCGTTCAGCGGGCGCGGCGTAATGCAGTCCTACGCGGCCGGGCAGGCGCTCGCCGAACTGATCGTAGACGGCCACTACCGGCAATTCGACGCGTCGGCTCTATCGCGCGAGCGCTTCGATCTAAATCGGCCAGTGCTCGAAGAGCTGCATATTTGATGCCGCCAGTTTCCTAAATAGCGGTTTCCTGTATGATGGGCGACGTGCTAAGGAACAGGGAACGCGCGGCAAGGGGCGCGCCAGCCGCAGCTAGCGAGGAGGGTTAATGTTTTCATCGATCGACGAGGTAATCGAGCAGTTCGGCCAGAACAGCTATATCGCGAGCCGTCGAATTGCGACTGTCATTTATCTGGCCAGTGCGCTGCAGAAGCCGGTGTTGGTCGAGGGACCCGCTGGGGTTGGCAAAACCGACCTCGCCAAGGTCTTGGCGGCCTCAACCGGCCATGAGCTGATCCGCCTGCAATGCTACGAAGGTCTGGACGAGGGCAAGGCCCTTTACGAATGGGAATATGCCAAGCAGCTTCTCTATACCCAGATCCTGAAAGATAAGATCAGCGAAGTGCTGGTCGGCACCCAGGGCCTGGCTCAAGCGGTCGACAAGATCGCCGCCGAGGACGAAGTGTTTTTCTCCGAGCGCTTCGTGCTGCCGCGGCCGCTGATGCGGGCGATTACCTCGGAGAAGCCTATCGTCCTGCTGATCGATGAAATCGACAAGGCCGATGCGGAGTTCGAGGCATTTCTGCTGGAATTGCTTTCCGATTTCCAGGTGACCGTGCCCGAGATTGGAACCTTCAAGGCCAAGCAGATCCCGCTGGTCGTGCTGACTTCGAACAATGCGCGCGAGATGTCGGACGCCCTGAAGCGGCGTTGCCTGCACCTTTATATCGATTTCCCGACCAAGGAGCAGGAACTGGCGATAATCAAGCTGAAGGTGCCGGAAGCGGCAGATCAGCTTGGCCAGGAAGTCGTCAACGTGGTCCAGTCTCTGCGCAAGCTCGACCTTAAGAAGACTCCGGGGATCAGCGAAACGCTCGATTGGGTCAAGGCCCTGACGCTGCTTAACGTTCAGAACCTGGACAACGCGCTGGTCGATGAGACTCTCGATACGATCGTCAAGTACGAAGGCGACGTACGAAAAGCGCAGGAGGAACTGAAGGAGTACATGCGGCGTATCCGCGCTCGCCGCGGAGGTGGCACCGAGACTCCGGGTCCCACCGGTACGGGATCCGGCGACAAGGATATGCTCAACTAGGCGACAGCCGCACCGCTCCGCGGGCGGCATCGATGGGCGGATGACGTAATGGAAGATAAGCTGGTCGAATTCGCTAACCTGCTGCGGCAGAACGGCGTGAGAGTGTCGCTGGCCGAAACGCTCGACGCGGTAACTGCCTCGGACGTTACCGGCCTCGGTGAGCGCGACCTGTTCCGTGCAGCGCTGCGCACCACGATGATCAAGCGGGCCCATGAATTGCCCGTTTTCGAGGAGCTCTTCGACGTCTATTTCACCGGCCTCGGCGAGATCATCAAGGGCGCCAGCAAAGCCGTCCAGGATGCCCTGTCCATGTCTGACGGGGAGTTCCAGAATTTCCTCGACGACGTCGAGAAAATGCTCAAGGAGCATGGCGACGAGCTGTCGGAACTCGCCAAGCAATTGCTGCAGAACAAGGACGGTCAGCTCGAGCGCATGATGCGCGAGGCGGCCCGCGCAATCCGCATGCAAGGGATCCAGCGCACTATCGAGGAGAACTACTTCGCTCGTGCACTGGCCCGGGCATTGGGCTTCGACAAGCTTGAGCAGGAAATCAAGGAGCTACGCGAGCAGCTTTCCAAGCTCGATCTGGGCTCGGCATTGCGCGCGAAGATGGAGGAGTATCTCGATCGTCGGCTCAAGATGCTCGACGACATTATCCGCAAGTACGTGCGCCAGGAGCGTGAAAAGCGCGACCTGAAGTCGCGCGAAGAAGCGCGGATGAACCAGCTTGCCGACAAGAGCTTCTACTACCTGAGTGATGAGGAGCTCGAAAAAATGCGCGAGGCCGTGACCCGGCTGGCGCAGCGCCTCAAGAACATCATCGCAGTGCGCCGCAAGCGGCAGAAGAAGGGCCGGTTTGATATCAAGCGCACTTTGCGCAGCAATCTCACTTACGGCGGGGTACCGTTCAAGCTCAAATTCGAGCGGCGCAAACGCGAGAAGCCCCAGATTCTCATCATGTGCGATGTGTCGGATTCGGTGCGCAACGCATCGCGGTTTATGCTGCAGTTCGTTTATTCGCTGCAGGACCTGTACTCGCGCGTGCGCAGCTACGTTTTTGTTTCAGACATCGGCGAAGTGACAGAGCACTTCCGCACCAACGACGTCAAAGAAGCGCTCGACGTTGCCCTTAAGGGTGATATTATCAACGTATACGCGCATTCGGATTTCGGCCGTTCGTTCCGCAATTTTGTTGGCGACCATCTAGGTGCGGTCAACAAGCGGACCACGGTTATCGTGCTTGGCGACGCGCGTAACAATTACAACTTGCCTCATGACTGGGCGTTGCGCGAAATAAAGCAGCGCGCCCGGCGCATAATTTGGCTCAACCCGGAGAGCCGCAACACGTGGGGATTCGGCGACAGCGAGATGGAGCGGTACGCAGTTCATTGCGACCTGGTGGAGGAGTGCCGCAATCTGAATCAGCTCTACCGGGTTATCGATCAGCTCGTGCCTCGCTGAAGCGGCTGCCGGCGGTAATCAGAAGATACCTTAAGTTGACGCTGGCGGCGGTTTCGTCCAAGATATTTAGAAGGGGTGCGGTGAGCGTGTCCGCCACGGCCGGCACCCAAGGGCTATCGCCGAAGAGAAGCTTTATGACGGGTCCCAGGGAAGATTTTATCCTCATGATGGTCGGCGGGCTGACCCTTGATCCGACCACCAAGATGCCAATTGTGGTGCTCAAGGATCCCGACAACAAGCTCAACCTACCTATCTGGATCGGCCCGCTTGAAGCCGCCTCGATGGCCACCGAGCTCGAGGGGATTAAGTCGGTGCGGCCGATGACTCACGACCTGTTGCGCAACGTGCTGGGCGATCTCGGTGCGACAGTCGAAGCGATCGAAATAACCGAACTCCGCGAGAATACTTACTACGCCCAGATCGAGTTGAAGACCCGCGAGGGCTCCGCGCTCAGAGTGGATTCGCGTCCGAGCGACGCAATCTCGATCGCGCTCCGCACTAAGTCACCTATCTACGTAGCGAAGGCAGTGCTCGAAACTTCAAGCGAACTGCATGAAGCGGCGGAGCAGGGCGCCAGCACCACGGAGCAGAACCTGGCTGGTGTATCGCGCGACAAGTGGTCGGAAATCCTCGAGAAGATGTCGCCCGAGGATTTCAAATACAAGATGTGAGCATAAAGTCTGGGCCAGGAACCATTTTAGGGTTTGACCGAGGCTCCGGCGTCGTTTTGTTTTGAGCTCCATCGATGGCGAGCACCACTCATCGCAAGATATCGCGCAAGGAACTAAAGCAGCCGGACGAGTTCGTCACGATTCTGGACGAACTCGGCGACTGGTTCCTGGACAATCTGACGCAGGTGATCATCGGCGCTGCGGTCCTGATCGTCGTGGTCGCGCTGGCGTTTGGCTTCTCCTTCTACGAGCAGCACCAGGCCCGTCTCGTCTCGCAGCAGTTCTACCAGGCTATCAACGCCCTGAGCGAAAAGCGTTACCAGGCTGCGGCGCAGGGCTTCTCGGAACTAGCCGGAACCAGCCCAAACAGCCAGTTGGGTCATCTTTCCCGCTTCTATCTCGCTTCGGCCTATCTCGCGCAGAACCAGCCCTCCAAGGCGCGCGACGCCCTTCAGGCGTTTCTGCAAAACGGCGGTGAGACATTGTTCCGCCAGATGGCACTGACGCAACTCGGCGTGGTTGACGAGGAACTCGGCGCTTTCGGAAATGCGCACATTGCTTACGTCGAAGCCGCTGGCCTGGAGGGACCGGAAAAGGCCCGGGCAGAAGTGGGATCGGCGCGCACGCTTGCGTTACAGGGCGATCGCCGCGGAGCAATTCGGGAGTATCAGAAGTTTTTGGCCGAGAATC
>DATEGX010000176.1:0-9429 GCA_035279875.1 Binataceae bacterium (SeqCode) | reverse complement strand
GCCATATTCCGATACTGAATCGACTTGGCCGCCTCCAGATTATCTGGCTGCGGCGCGCCCGCGTCGGCTTCGATCTCGGCCCGAGTTGAGGAGCCGCCCGCTCCGGAATCGCTCAAGGAAGCCCGCGCGGAATCACCCAGCGATTTCACCATCTCGCAGCGGTTGCCCGCCCGGCCTTCGAACGAGGCGCGCAGGCTATCTGCGAAGCGCCGTTCGAGCAGATGCGCCAGCCAACCCTTGGCGCCCGCCGCTACTGCAGCCGCGTCAATCGGACTGCCGGCGTCTTCGATCGTCACCGCGATCTCGCCCGGGCGAAGCTCCAGCACGAGCCGGAGCTCGGGTTGCTCATCCGCGGCAAAGCCGGTGGAAATCCGCTCGGCGCAAAGCTCCTCGACTGCGAAACGGAAGCGGCTGGCCTCGAGTGGACCTATCCCATGACTGATGGTGAGCCGTTCGACCGCAACGCCTGCCGCGACGATTGCGCCGGCGTTATAGACCCGCGCACGGAAAAGTTCCGTTCGATTCTGATCGCTTTTCATCTTGAGTTAGTCGCCGTTCGCCCCCAACTGATGCGCCGCTTCGCCTCGGTTTCGTGAATTATTATGCCGATTACGGACGATCGTGGCACGAGCGCAAATTCTCCAGATCTGTTCGTCCAGAGATCGCGCGCTAACATGTCGATCCGGTAGGTAGTTGTAAAGCACCCACCGTTCGAACTGTTACTAAACTGGCCGATGCTCTAAACCGGAGCGCTCAATCTCCCTCCCCCGACCGGCGGGCGCCCACTGGCGTCTCCCTTCCGCGTCACAATGGGATTGCGGTTGGATCGGAGGCAAACGGTGCGCGATGCGGCCGCTTCGTGCTAAACCGTTGCCCATTATGAAGTTTGGCCTTTTCGGAATGAATATGCTGCCCTGCGTCACGCCCGAGGCGATTGCTGCGGTGGCGCGCGCCACCGAGGACGCCGGATTCGAGAGTTTCTGGGGCGGCGAACATATCGCACTTAGCGATCCGCAGACGCCACCCTCGCCGATGCCGCCGCGCACCGTGTTCGTGGATCTGTGCTCAACAATGGCGTTCGCGGCAGCGCATACGCGGACGCTGCGCTTCGGCACCGGGATCATGATTTTGCCGCTGCGCAATCCCGTGGTGCTCGCGAAGCAGCTTGCCTCGGTTGACGCGATTTCGAACGGCCGGCTGATCTTCGGCGTCGGCATCGGCAATATCCAAGCCGAATTCGACGCGGTCGGCATGCCGTTCGACTCCAAGGGCAAACGGGCCGAAGAAGCGATCGCGGTGATGAAGGCGTTGTGGTCGATGGATCGAACGGAGTTTCATGGCCGTTTCTTCTCGATTAGCGGAGTGCGGGCCGAACCGCGGCCGGTCCAAAGGCCTCATCCACCCATTGTTTTCGGCGGCAAAACGATACACGCGTTCAGCCGCACGGCCCGCCTCGGCGACGGCTGGTTCGGCTACGCCCTCGACCTCGAAGCCACAGCGAACTGCATTGGCGGAATTCGCGCTGCCTGTGAAAAGTATGGTCGCCGCTTCGAGGAAATCGAAATAAGCGTTACGCCTAGGGCAGAACTCGACCTCGAACTCGGGCGACGCTACGCAGACCTCGGCGTCGGGCGCATAACTATTGCGCCGCGTGCCCGCACCGTGAATGACATGCTCCGCGCTATTGAGTCGGCCGGCCGCGCGCTGATCGGGAAAATATGAGCGGCGAGACTGGGGAGGCCAGGCTCACGCTGGTCGTTGCGCTGTTCGTCGTAGATGGACACGAAGCCGAGTTCGAACGATTCGAATCGGCGGCGGCGACGATCATGGCGCGTTACGGCGGCGTATTGGAGCGCAGGATCGCATGCGGGTCGAGCTCAGGAGAAGACGGCCCACACGAAGTGCACATCGTCACATTCCCCGACCGGCAGGCCTTCGAGCGTTACCGCGATGATGCCGATTTGCGGGCGATGACGGAGATCCGCGAGCGGACGATTGGGCGAACGATCGTCTGGACCGGAGTCGACCTACCCAGGCTGGGGTAGAAGATCGCGGCGACCCGGCTATGAGCCGCCGCGCGTTGCATCGCTTATACTTTTGCTGCGCGCTCGACCATTTTCGCAACACCTTGCACAGCCTTGACGCCATCGCTGGTCGCCGCGGCCCCCGCCGCCACTATCAGCCGGCTCACGCCAGCCTCGCTATATTGCTTGATCGTATCGGCCGAAGGTCCGTCGCCGCCGCCCATCAGCAGCACCGAGAATTCGAGCTTCGATGGGTCACGCCCATACTCTTCGCGCGCAAGCGTGCGAATCTCCGGAATGCATTCGCGCGCCTTTTCGACGCTTAGCCCGCCGGGACACCATCCGTCGGCATAGCGCGCGACCCGCCGCAGTGCATACTTCGGATCGTGCGCCCCGAGCAGAATCGGGGGTCCGGGTTTCTGCACCGGATGCGGATACAGGCGCACTGGCGGAAATTTGACAATCTCGCCGTCATAGCCTGCATCGTCCTTCGTCCACAATGAGCGCAGCGCCTCGACCGATTCACGTAGATGACGCCAGCGCCGGGCGAAATCCACGCCCATGATGCGCGCTTCCTCCGGAAACCAGCCGGCGCCAATCCCGAAGCTGAAGCGTCCGCCAGAATAGAAGTCCAGCCAGGCGGCGGCCTTGGCGGTTTCGATCACGTTGCGTTCCGGCAGCAGGCAGATCGCCGTGCCGATGCGGATGCGGGAAGTGGCTTGCGCGGCAATCGCCAGCGCGACGAACGGATCGATCAGGTGGGCATAGAACTCCGGCACCTTGCCGTCAGCCGACCGCGGATAATGGACCGAGTAATTGGTCGGCATTACCAGGTGTTCCGCGACCCAGAACGATTCGAAGCCGAGGTTCTCCGCTTCCCGAGCAATTGCGCCGGGATTGCCCGATTGTTCGGTCAGAAATGCCAATACCCCGATTTTCATGAGAATTCTCCGCGCGGCGGTTATGACTTCAGGTTCATCTCCGCCTTGCCGGTGGTGGGGTCAACCGGAGCCGAGACGTGCGAATGGAAAATCTTCCACTGCCCGCCGACCTTGTGCAGTGAATCGGTGACGCGCAGCGTGGCTTCCATCGGCTTGCCGTCTTTGCCGGTCCAGGTGAAATGCTGGATGCTGTTAACGATACCCAGCTTGCCATCAGTAACGACGTCCATCTGGACGAATTCGCCCTTCGCGTCCTTGGCGTTGTTGAAAAAGTTATCGAGGTCCCCGCGAACCGCCGTGGCGCCGGAGTATTGCAGCGGCGGGACAAAATCATAGAGCACGATTTCCTTCTGATCGAAGCAGGCCATCGCCTGGTCGGTATTGGTCGCAGCGATACACTTGTGCTCGAGGTCGGTGATTTCCTGTTTCGAATTGCCCGCCGCATACGCGCTGTAATTCATGTTTCCGGCAAAGACTGCGATCGCGATAACGCCGAGCAACAGTTCGAGTCTTCTCATTTTTGCTCTCCCCAGGTTTAAGTTGGTGCCAAAAAATGCATGTGACGCTCTTTGCAAACGGTGCGGACTTTAGCACAAGATCGCCGAAAAAGCCCCGGTGCCCTCGCCTTTCCGAGAATACCGGACTGGAGTCGACCATGTTACCCGCCGAGAGCCGTTTCAAATTCACCGATGGTCTCGAGATCTGCCGCGTCCTCAACGGGATGTGGCAGGTGTCGGGTGCGCACGGCTATATCGAGCCGGCCCGGGCTGTCGACGAGATGTTCCGTTATCACGAGGCGGGCTTTACCACGTGGGATCTCGCCGACCATTATGGCCCCGCCGAAGACTTCATCGGCGAGTTTCGCGCACGCTTCGCCGAGCGTCACGCGCACCAGCAATTTGGCGAGGTTCAGGCGTTCACCAAATGGGTCCCGCGGCCTGGACCGATGACGCAGCGGGTAGTGGAGGAGGCCGTCGGCATTTCGCTGGCGCGGATGGGCGCTCAGTCACTCGACTTGCTCCAGTTCCATTGGTGGGACTACGCCGATGAGCGCTATCTTGACGCGCTTGCCCATCTCGCGGACCTCGCCGCCGCAGGCAAGATCAGACATCTCGCGCTGACTAATTTCGATACTGAGCATATGCGCATCATCGACCAGCGCGGCATCCGCATCGTCTCAAACCAGGTGCAATACTCGATCGTTGATCGTCGTCCGGAGGTTCGCATGGCCGCCCTCTGCCGCGAGCGTGGAATTACGCTTCTTACGTACGGCACGGTGCTCGGCGGCTTGCTTTCGGAAAAATATCTTGGGCAGCCTGAACCGCGCCGCGCCCAGCTCAACACCGCGTCGCTTCAGAAATACCGGAACATGATCGATGCGTGGGGCGGCTGGGGCCTGTTCCAGGAATTGCTCGCTGTGCTGAAGCGGATCGCCGACAAGCACGAAGTCAGTATCGCCAACGTCGGGGTCCGCTATGTGCTCGAGCGGCCGGCGGTCGCGGGCGTCATCGTCGGAGCCCGGTTGGGGGTCTCGGAGCATCTTGCTGACAACGCTCGGGTCTTTGGCATTGCCCTCGATTCTGACGATTATGCCCGCATTGAAGCCGTGTCGGCGAAGTCACGCGACCTGTTCGCCGCAATCGGGGACTGCGGCGACGAGTATCGCTGACGCACCCGAGCGTTTAGCTGCGTGACGGCGATTCAGCAGGAACAATCTCGACCGACAGCCTTTCGGTTCCGCGGAGCAGCACCATCTCGCGACCTGTTCGCCGCAATCGGCGACTGCGGCGACGAGTATCGCTGACGCACCCGAGCGCTTAGCTGCGTGACGGCGATTCAGCCGGAACAATCTCGACCGTCAGCCTTTCGGTTCCGCGGAGCAGCACCACCTCGGTCGCGGTACCGACACAGTCGCCGGTCAACAGACGCTGCAGGTCGTCGATCCCCGCGACAGGTTTGCCAGCGAACGCGACTATGACGTCGCCGGATTTGACCCCGGCTCGCTCCGCCGGTCCGTTGGGCTCAAGCGAGGCGACCAGCAACCCGCTCTGCACCACGAGTTTATGGAAATGCGTCACGCGGCGCGGCAGGTCAATGTTCTGTCCGGCCATCCCAATATAACCGCGCACTATCCGGCCATCGCGAATCAGCCGGGCGGCGACGAACTTTGCGGTGTTGACCGCGATCGCAAAGCATAGCCCCTGCGCCGGCATGATAGTCGCCGTGTTCACGCCGATAACCTCGGCGCGCGAACTCACCAGCGGGCCGCCCGAATTGCCGGGATTCAAGGCTGCGTCGGTCTGCACGATATTGTCGATCAGTCGCCCCGAACGTCCGCGCAGCGAACGGCCGAGGGCGCTGATCACGCCCGCAGTCACGGTGCATTGAAAGCCGTAGGGATTCCCGATCGCAATCACCAGTTGGCCAACTCGAATTCGATGCGAATCGCCGAGCGCCGCGACGGTCAGGTCGCTCGCGTCGATACGCAGCACGGCCAGGTCGGTGTCCGGGTCGTCGCCAATCAGGTCGGCCCGCATCCGGCGTCCGTCGGCCAGCGCCACCTCGATGCGGCGTGCGCCATGCACCACGTGGCTGTTGGTCATGACGTAGCCGTCCGGCGTGAAAATAAAGCCCGAACCGGCGGCCTCAGGCCGCGATTGCCCGGGCGCCGCCGATGCCGGGTCGCCCGCACGGCGCGAGACTTCGATATTTACGACTGCGGGGCTGACCGTCTCGGACGCATGAATTACCGCGTTCGAATAGGCGTCAATCAGTTCGGTTTCGTCCACCGGCCTCGGCGCGTTCGAGGCTCCTGGGACCTGATTATCGCTCAGCAGCCGAAGTGCAGGTTTCATTATGCAACTCCTCTGCCGGGCAATATAACCATCCCGGGGCGGACTTGCTCGCCCGACCCAGGGCAGGGAGTTGGCCGACGCTCGGCTTAGCTCCGCAAGGCCCTTCAGACCTTGATGCAGACCTTGCCGAAATGAGCCCCGCTTTCGAGATAGCGATAGGCTTCGCGGGCCTGCTCGAAGGGGAATACTCGATCAATTACCGGGCGTACCCCGTTGATCTCCATCGCGCGGTTCATTTCGTCGAACATCTCGCGCGAGCCGACATAGACTCCCTGCAATGCGACGCTCTTGCGCAGGATCGGCATCGGGTCGACCTTGCCGGCCCCGCTCAGAATGCCAATCAGGCTAATCCGCCCGCCTAATTTCACCGCCCGCATCGATCTCTCCAGGGTGCCGGCGCCGCCGACCTCGACCACGTGATCGACGCCCTCGCCGCCGGTCATTTCGAGGACCTTGGCGTCCCATTCCGGCGTGGTTTTGTAGTTGATTACGCCCGCCGCGCCCATCTCGCGCAGGCGCGCGAGTTTGGCATCGCTGCTCGAAGTCGCGATCACCCGCGCACCGTGAATCCGTGCGAACTGCAGCGCGAAAATCGAGACGCCGCCGGTGCCCATCACCAGCACGCTGTCGCCCGCCCTGACCCGCCCCATGGTTACCAGCGCGTTCCACGAGGTGACGGCTGCGCACGGCAGCGACGCGGCCTCTTCGAAACTCATATAGTCGGGGACCCGCACCAGCCCCTCTTCGCTCGCCGCGATAAATTCCGTCAGCATCCCGTCGATCGCGCCGCCGAGCGCCGACCGCCCGTACGCGCCAAGCGGTGGACCGGCGAGCCAGGTCAGCATGAAGAGTGCGGCGACCCGATCGCCGGTCTTGAAGCGAGTCACACCCGGGCCGGTCTCGACGACCTCTCCGGCGCCATCGGAAAGCGGCACCAGCGGCAAGCGGATTCCGCGGCCCGCCGCACCTTTGACAGTCGCCAGGTCGCGATAGTTCAGCGAGGTCGCACGCACCCGGACCAATACTTCACGAGGTCCAGGCTTGGGCGTCGGACGGTCGACCAGTTTGAGTGCGTCAATCCCGTTGGCGTCGGCAATTTCGTAGGCTTTCATGGCCTCGTTGTCCTACGATCGGAGGCCGCGTTCAAGCATCAAGTCAATCCGTCAGCTAGTCAGGCGACCAGCCTTTGCGCGTCGCATAGCGCGCGGAAACGGCCGCCACGCCGCGCGTTGAGTTCGTCCCAGCCGCCGAACTCGACCACCGCGCCGTTCTCGACCACGTAAATCAGGTCCGCCCATCGAATGGTGGACAGCCGATGCGCGATCATGACCACCGTGAGTTCGCCGCGCAGCGCCTCGATCGCGTTGAGGACCTTGGCCTCCTTGTCATAGTCAAGACTATTGGTCGCTTCGTCTAGCACCAGGATCGAAGGGTGGCGCAACAGCGCGCGCGCCAACGCGATTCGCTGGCGCTCGCCCTGTGAGACCAGTACGCCGCGCTCGCCGACGTTGGTATCGAGGCCATGGGGCAGTGAACGAATAAAATCCTCGGCGGCGGCCTCGCGGAGCGCTCGCCATAACATCGCTTCGTCGGCATCCGGGCGCGCCCACAACAGATTTTCACGCACGCTCAAATGGAACAGCGGGGTTTCCTGACCGACGTAGCCTATCTGCTGCCGCCACGCCCGAACCGCGTCCGTTGGTAGCACGGTTCCGTCGATCGTGATCTCGCCGGAAGCCGGTGTTACCAGGCCCATCAAAAGATCCGCGATTGTGCTTTTGCCGGCGCCCGAGGCCCCCACCAGCGCGGTGATTCGCCCGGCCGGAATCGTCAGGTTGATATTGGACAAAGTAGGTCCGGCGTCCGGGTTGTATGCGAAGGAAACGTTTTCGAAGCGGATCTCGTGCTCCAGCTCTAGAGCTTTCGCGGTGCTTTGGGCCGGTTCGGCCGCGGCCAGGCAGCGCGCCTCCAGCGCGATCAGGTTGACGAAGGAGGGAAGGGTATTGCGGAGGTTCTGATATTGCGTATGGCACGACTGGAAACGCGGCATCAGGCGCCAGAAAAGTCCGAGCAGGATCAGCAGCTCAGCCGCCGGAAGGCGAATTTCACGCACGGCAACATAAAAGATTGGCAGCATCACCGCCCATCCGCCCAACTCGAACCACGAAGCCGCGGCGCTCTGTTCGCGCACGTTGGCGTTACAAACCTCGACCAGGCGCGAGCAGGTGGCCGAGTAGATTTCGTAGTTCCTCTCCTCCGCGCAGTAGCTCTTGGCCGCCTTCAGGCTCGCCAGGTACTCGCTTGCGCCGGCATAGAAGCGAGCGATAGTCTCGGCTGCCTCGCGCCCACGGCTTTCGATTCTTGCGGTTCGCGAGCGCATCGCGAAAGCCAGCCCGAGACCGCAGCCGACTACGATCAGCGTCATCGGCACCGACAGCGCCAGGGCGATCGCCGCGTACAGCGCCGCCAGGGCGAGCTCTCCCGCCAGCATCATGAAGGACAGGACCGCGATAGTTACGCGTTCGATTTCCGAAGTCAGGGCATGAAGAAAGTCCGAAGTACGGGCCCGCGCGATAAAGCGCCAGTCGGCGTTGGCGATCGCGCGGTAGAGGCGGCGGCGCAACGCGTCTTCGACCGCAAGCTGCACGGCAAAGGTCGAAACATGCCGGTGCCGTTCGGTAAGGTTGCGGGCAATTAAGACCGCCGCGCACAACCCCAGCCATCCGATAAACCCCGGATGCATCCCAATCGCGCCAAAGGCACGTTCGATCAGCTTGACATAGTAGGCCGCCGCGCCTTGATGTCCGAGATTGAGCCCGGCAGCTTGCAGCGTTGGGAGCATCAACGCCACGCCGATACCTTCCGTCAGCGACAACCCGATGATGAGCGAAAGAGCCCCGGCCATTCGCCATCGCGCACTCCGGATCATAGTGGCCAGGAGCTGTCGCAATTGGCCGTTCATCGCGCGAATTTCCCCGGTTTGACGGGAGGCGCGGGCGGGGCGTCGCCGAGCAGGCGGCGGCCTTGCTGGAGCGCCAGCCTGAGCGGCCGCAGCAGCGCGTAAAGTGGCGTCAATTTCCCAGGAAGGTCGATAAATTCCCGGTCGTCGATAGTCGGGGTCAAGGCACGGCGCACGCAGTACCGGACGCGGCCGCGAACAGTGTCGATAGTGCGCAACGGAACGATCCAGTCGTTGAACAGACTTGGGCGGGCTTCGACGGTGCGGAACAGCCGCGACCGGATTTGGCGGGCGAGCCGCTTTACGACCGGGTCACCCTCGCATGCTTCGGCGAAGGCGGCTGGAAGCGGCATTTCGGCGAATTCACGAACGAGTGTCAAGCCGAGCCGCAGCATTCGCAGACATCCGGTCCGCTCCGCCTGCCGAAAGCACGACAGAGCGTCGAGTTGCGGGTTGACGCGGATTAGCTGTGCGAGGTCGGCAATCCAGCCGAGCGAGACCCATCCATGTTTGCTGTGATGCACGCATAGAAAGAGGAGCGCGTCGGCCGGTGCCAGCGTGCGAATCTCCACCCCTTCGATTTTTATTCGCCATGCCGATTCCCATACCGACGCGGCCTTCGGGCCGTAGGGAAAGTGCGGCGGTGCCAG
>DATEGX010000175.1:0-2777 GCA_035279875.1 Binataceae bacterium (SeqCode) | reverse complement strand
GTCAAGGATGCCATGCCGAGCTTCGATATCGTTTCGCGCGTCGATCTTGCCGAAGTCGACAATGCGCTCGCCGGCTTGGCGCGCGAGCTGGCGACGCGCTTCGATTTCAAGGGCAGCAAATCCGCCGTGACCCGCGAAGAGTTGGCGCTGACGGTCCTGGCTGACGACGAGATGAAGCTGCGGCAGCTCGAAGAGCTCCTCAAAGGCCATATGACGCGGCGTAAGGTCGATGCCGCCGCGCTCGACTTCAAGCCGGCAGAAAAGGCGGCCGGCCAGATGCTGCGGCAGGTGGTGACGTTGAAACAGGGTATTGGCGCTGAGCCGGCCAAGAACATCGTGCGCGCGATCAAGGATTCGAAGCTCAAAGTGCAAGCCGCAATCCAGGGCGATGAGCTACGTGTCACCGGCAAGAAGCGCGATGACCTCCAAGCCGCAATCCAGCTGGTGCGCGGGCTCAAGATTGCGCAACCGCTGCAATATTTGAATTTCCGCGATTGAATGGGGGTCGGGAATTTCAGGTCAAACGCTCCGAACGCGTTGACCTGAAACCCTCAAAATTACCCCCTGCGCACAGGCCCGGTAATCACCAACCTGGTGGTTTGCCTAGGTTTTTTGCCAGCCAACGAACGCAACGGCGGTGAATTTCGCTACAAGAACCGGGGTATATATAAAGACCAAAAATCCACAAAACGGTCCTTGGAATCATCATTGAGCGGCGTCCGGGATGGGGGTCCGCGCCCCCCGCGTCCACCCTCTGAACACATCAGGCGCGGCGCTTAAAAACTCCCTTAAAAACCCGCTGCTTGAGGCATCGGATCGAACAATATAGCGTGCTGCCCCCCCAACGACGGCCGATGGGCCTTGCGCCGCCCACAATACTCGCCGAATGAACGCGGCTCATATGACAAGGCGCATATAGCGGGCAGGGCAAATTTTACGGCGTAAATTGAGGACACAGCATGATCTGGGTCATTTTCGATCTTCTGACCGGGGACACGCAAATACCCCAAATGTTCGTCGCGGCTCGCAAGTTCTGGCAGGCCTTTTTTCGGGACAAGAAAGATTGGACCTTCGAACAGTTCCGCGAATGGTTCTCGATGCAAAACCAGATGCATTATGAGTTCGCACTTCCTGGCGGCGATCGGCTGGTCAAGAAGGCGCTGATGGTTTTCACGTGTCTGGGCGCACTCTGTGAAAACGGTGCCGGCTTTGGCGACAACCACGATCTCGCCATCAAAGTCGCAAAGGCTATGCTCACCGGCAGCCTGAGTATCGAGGTTATAGAATTCGGGAAAGAAACCGTGAGGCTCTTTCAAATCGATAGAAAAGTCAGGAGAAAGGGTCGCCTCGGCGAGGCCGTCCCTCTCGGGCCACCTCGGCGAAGCCGGTTCCCTATAGGTTAGGCAAGGATGCGCCGCGGGTGGACGTGGGGATTTTTTTAGATTAGATTACGTATTGCAATTTGCAATACGCCCTGCTATGACACGCCGATAAGGAAATTTATCATGTCCGCTGCTCCTCGGAAGAAGAAGGAACATCCGCTGTCGATGCGCTTGCCCGCGACCGACATCGCCGTCATTGACCGCGCCGCTGATCTGCGCGGCCGTTCGCGCACGGATTTTGTGCGTGAGGCAGCGGTGCGAGCGGCGGAAGAAGTTCTGATGGAGAGCACGCCGATCCGGATGAGTGCCAAGGGCTTCGATGCCTTTATGGCAGCCGTTGCGGCACCGGCGAAGGCCGTTCCCGAACTCGTGGCGATGCTCAAGCGCTCTGCACCTTGGGAGACCGGCGAGACCAAACGCTAGTGGCGCTGTCGCCGCCCGAACTGCTGGCTGCCCACCACGATCTCACGTCCTTCACCTGCGGCCGGCCAGCGCTCGATCATTGGCTCAAGACCCGCGCGCTGTCGAATCAGGCTAAGGGCTTCACCGTCGTCATGGTGGTTCATGACGACGGCCGGGTGGTTGGCTATTACGGTCTCGCCCCGACCGCTATCGTTTCCGCTTCGATGCCGCGCGCAATACGGACCGGCCAACCACCTAATCCGGTGCCGTGCCTGCTCCTCGGCCAGCTCGCCGTCGATCAAGCCTGGTCCGGCCGTGGCGTCGGCAATGCTCTACTAGGCCACGCACTTGTGCGATCTGTTGCCGGGGCACAATTGATTGGTGGCCGGGCGCTCGTGGTGACGGCCTTCGATCAAGCCGCAGCAGCGTTCTGGCGGCGGCGTGGATTCATCCCGTCGAAGGACGACCCGTTGGTTCTCTTTCGCTCCATTCCTGATATTACCGCGTCGCTTATCGCCTCTGGACTCCTGCCGCAAACTTTTTGATTTCAGCTTTCGGGTTAGGCAGCCCTGAAAATCGGGACTGCCCGGTGAAAAGCCCGACTCATCGCTCTCTGGCTGCCGCGCCCTCGCCTCGATCAGTCTAATCGAGCAGCCTGAAGACGTAACAGACGCCTTCCCGCTTCCTTCCTTCATGTGAAACCACCATCGCCTCGACGTCCGCTGTCCCACGCCGCGGTTTGAGAACCCGTTTGATGCGGGCGCGACTTACGATTTCTCTGCGAGAACTTCCCCGAACGCTTTTCGTGGGTCGACGCGCAGTGCCTCAGTAATCCGCATGAATTCCAGCAGATCGATACGCCGCTGGCCGTTCTCGTAGGCCGAGACGAAGGATTGCGGCTTATTGAGCCGCTGAGCCAGTTCCTGCTGGGTCACCCCGGCGCGCTTTCGAATATCGGAGAGCACTTGGCCAACGACCTTGTGTTCCCTGGGC
>DATEGX010000174.1:0-8002 GCA_035279875.1 Binataceae bacterium (SeqCode) | reverse complement strand
GGCGCTGGCCTGACCGAGCAGCAGGTGCAGGGCAAGATCGATTTGTTGGTCAAGTACGTCAAGTCGATCCAGGTGCAATAGCCCCGGCCGATTAACTCTCAGGCAAGACCCTCACAGCGCGGCGTTGTCCATACTGGGCATCGTCGCGTTGCCTTGTTATCCCGCCGCAATTGTCCAGGCATTACGCAATAGCGCTGGCGGCCGCAGTTTTCCTGGCATGCATCCGCGGTCCCGCAATCGCCGGCGGCGACGCAGGGGCGGGCGCGAAGCTGTTCGCCAGCAGCTGCGCGCGATGTCATGGCAAGGAAGCCAAGGGTAACGGCCCCGACCTGGTCAAGCTTCAGTCCGCCGTATCTCCCGACGACTGGACCGATAGGGCGAGTAATCAGCAGTTGTCCGATAGCTTCATCATCTCGATGATCACCAAGGGCGGCAAGGCCAACGGCAAATCCCGCATCATGCCCGCCTTCGGCGACAAGCTGAGCGCCGCCCAGATGGCCGATCTGCTCGCATTCATAAGGTCGCTGCCGAAATAGGCGCGCCGGAAATCACCGAAACGCGTCGCGGCAGGGCGGCTCAACCCGGACGGCTGGCGTACAGCTCGAGCACGTCGGTCCTGCTGAGGTCGGCAGGCTGCCGGCGCTGATACAGTGAGACGCGGTCCTTGTATAGCCGTTTCAAAAGGCGGCCTATTGCGCCATGCGGCCGCAGCCGTTTGCCGCGTCGAATCGGCCGCAGCACGCTAACCAGCCACTCCGGCAGTACAACTTCGCCCGCCATCGCGCGGCAGTAATGTTCAAGGCCGTCGGTCGCCAAAGGTTCCAGACCTGCCAGCCGGACGCAGCGGCCAAAGGTCGCAGGATCGAAGTAACTGATGTGCAACGGCGGACAGAACCAGATGTTGATCGGTTTGCCGAGTGCGGCGTCCGGCCGTCCGCAATTTGGCGTGCTCAATGCGATGACACCGCCCGGTTTGAGCAGCCCAGCCACCTCTCGAAGGGTGGCGACAGGGTCGACCAGATGCTCGATGACTTCGAACATGGAAACGCAGTCGAAGCGCTGGCCGCTTCTAAGGGCCTGCTCAATCGAGTCGAAAACCGTGCAGTGCAAGCTGTCGGCGGCCTGCTGCCTCATTGCCGGGGCCGGTTCGATCCCCGCTACCTGCCATCCTCGGGCTTGGGCCTCAGTGATGAACTGCCCGCCGGCGCATCCGATGTCGAGCAGGCTGCCCGCCTCGTGGAAATCCAACATGCGTGTAAGACGCGGGACGTAGAAGCGTCCGCAGCATTTGCTCCACAATAGGTCGTAGTCGTTGAAACCGTAGCCATCGGTGCCGGTGAAGTACGCGTCGTTATATAGCTTCACCGGGTCGAAGCCTTCGGGCAGAAGCGCGAACATGAAGGAACAGGCCTGACATCGGACGATTTGGAAGGAGTCGCGTTCCAGGAATGCGCGAGTAACGCCGCCGCACAGTTTGCAAGCAGGTCCGTTTTCGTTCATGGCGCAGTGAGCGTTGACCACGTCAATCGTTGACGGGGAATGGATTCGCGTGTGGAGCGACTCGTATGGGCGCCGCGCCGATCAACCATCGCCACGTAGACATCCAAGCACGGCTCATATTGCCCAAGGGGACGCAGGACAACAATATCAGCCCGCGTCAACCAATAGAGGCAGAGGAGCGTCAAGCCGCGGTGATTGATGCGCGAATCAACTGAGTGTAGGTAACGGTTTATCGGAACAAGGGTAGTCTCCGACCGCGAAGCATGAGGCGAGTTTTTAGCGGATGGCCGGGAGCGCGGTGTTTTGAGCCGCGACCGGTCGTATGACTGAAATTTCTGCCGCCCGAGTGGTGGCCGATACGCGCCAGCCTCGGTGCGACTTAGCCAACAAGAGGGATGCCGATGGCAACGATCACTCTGATGCGTGGCTGGGACCGCTTTCAGGCAGAATTGATCGACGATGGCCGGGCGCGCGACCCCGACGGCCAGGTGTGGACGCGCAAGGAGGGCCATTCGCCCGAGCAATGGGTCATCGAAGGCCCCGAGGGTAAACCGGCAGCGATGGCGTCGCGGGTGAAATAGCGCACATGACGAGGTCGCTCGTTCGCTAAAGATTGCGGCCGAATCGGTGTGGGTGTAGTGGTGCCCTTAAATACGTTCGCGAAACGTATAGGGAGGGCGCGCGCTGCATTGTAGTGCGGAGAACTTGCCGCACCAGCGCTAGCGGGCGTAAACGCGACGTAGCGCGACGATTCGCCAATTCACATAAAGGAGGGCCAAATTGCTATGCCAGATGATTCCAGAGACTGGAAAGAGACCACCATGCATGTGGCCGGCATCGACCTGACCGTGCTTCAGGGCGGCGCCGGGAAACCCGTGCTGGTTTTTCATGAAGAGTTAGGCCATCCGGGACGCCTCCGATGGCACGAAGAACTCGCCCGCAATCGGACGGTGCTGATTCCGATGCATCCGGGGTTCGGCAAATCGCCGCAGGTGAAATGGATCAGAAACATCAGGGATCTGGCTTGTTTTTACTCCCGTCTCATCCGCGAGCAGGGACTCACTCCGATTGACGTAATTGGCTTTTCGCTAGGTGGATGGATCGCCGCCGAAATGGCCGTAAACGACGCCAGGCAGTTTCGCCACATGGTGTTGGTCGCGGCTGCCGGGATCAAGCCGCCCCACGGCGAAATCAAGGACCTGTTCACGGTTACGGCGCGAAATTACCTCAACGCCAGCGTGCGCAATATCCAGAGTACCCCGGAATTCGCCAAGCTTTATGGTGGTGAACAGACCGCCGCGCAATACGAAGCCTGGGAGGATGCCCGCGCGGAAGCCGCGCGCATTGCATGGCAGCCGTATATGTTCAATCCCAGCCTGCCGAATCTTCTGGAAGGGGTCGCCGGGCTGCCGACCCTGCTGATTTGGGGCAGGGAGGATGCCTTGGTGCCGCTCAGCGCCGGCGAGCTTTATCACAAGTCGGTCACCGGCTCGGAACTGGCGATATTCGACGGCTGCGGACATCGGCCTGAAATCGAGAAACAAGCGGAATTCAGCGAACGGGTTCAACGGTTCCTGGCCTGAGGACGGCCAAAGGAGGGATCGCGATGCATATAATGACTTTTTCCGAACGTCCGTATTTTCACGTTCCCGAAGACGACATTATCACCAACGGTAACAGCTATTTCGGGCTCTCGAATACGGGTTTCGACCCGTCCCGGGGCAACGCGCTCTACCATCAATACCTCGACGAGCGGATTTACGCCGAGGAGCTTGGCTTTGACGGCGTGATGCTCAACGAGCATCACCAAACGCCGTTTTGCATGGGCTCGGTCATGGACGTCGAGGCTTCGATCCTCGCTCGCATCACCAAAAAGGTGAAGATCGTGCTGCTCGGGAATCCGCTGCCGGTGGCCGACCCTCTCCGGTTGGCGGAAGAACTGGCGATGATCGACGTGATTTCCGGCGGGCGGCTGGTTCCCGGATGGGTGCGCGGTGCCGGCAGCGAACAAATCGCGAATAATATCAATCCGGCATTCAATCGGGAGCGTTTCAACGAAGCTCATGACTTCGTGATCAAGGCGTGGACCACGCCTGGCCCATGGCGATACGAAGGCGAACATTACCATTATCGCTTCGTGAATCCATGGATCCTGCCGATGCAGAAACCGCGGCCGCAGATCTGGATCCCCGGTCTGGTGAGCCCGGAGACGGTGGTCTGGTGCGCCCAGCACCGCTATCCGTACATCGCCTTGTGCACCAACATCGAACCGACGGTCGAGATGTGCAACCTCTACGCAGACGTTGCGGCGCGCGAGGGCTACCAGGCGGGACCCGAGAACTTCGGCTATCTGCAGTCGGTAGTGGTCGCGGAAACCGAAGCAAAAGCGCAGGAACTGGGTCGAGGCTTTGTCTATGGCGGCGGGTTCGGCTCCTTCGCCCGTCCCGAATGGATGTTCCCGCCCGGCTACAATTCCAAGGAGGCGACCAAACGGCTGGCCAAGGCCTTCACTGATCCACGCACCGGAGCGGAGATTCTGCGCTTCACCGAGGGTGAGGTCGACGCCGAGGCCGTCAAACAGAGTATTGCCACGAGCTACCAGTCTTCGCAGGAGAGCGGCCTGATCATCGCCGGCACCCCGAAGACCGTGATTAAGAAAATCCGCTCGCTGCTCGAGACCCTGCGCCCTGGCATCTTCGGCGCCTGGTACCATCACGGCCCGATGAGCTATGAGGATCGCCGAACCGGTTTGCGCCTGCTCGGGCAGGAAGTAATCCCGGCGATGCGCGAGATGGCGAAGGAACTCGATCTGCCCGGCCCTTACGAGAAACAGGCCGGCATTCGACCCTTGCCGACATCGGGCAAGCGCGACCCGGTGGTAGGCGTCGCGGCCTGATTCGGGACCGAGATCGACAGGCAGGGGAGGCCTTTCGGCCGTCCCCTGCCCATACCAAACAAGTTAACGCGTCAGCCTAATTCCGCTGTCAGATTGGCCCCGACGCTTTCCCGCACGGTGCTTCCCATCGCAACAATGCTATGCACCGTAGCGGAGTAGCTTGCCTGACATCGCGGCGGTCGGTTTGCCGTCTTCCAGGGTGACCTCACCGTTGACCAGGATCTTGTGATAGCCCTCGGCGCGTTTGACCCGGCGCCATTCGCCGCCGGGGAAGTCGTGGGCGATCTCCATCGGTTTAACCGCCAGCTTTTCGAGGTCATAAATCACGATGTCGGCGGGAGTGCCCTCGCGCAGGGTGCCGCGATTCTTGAAACCCGCGCACAAGGCGGGCTGGGTGCTCAGCCGCCAATGGGCCGCCTCGAGGCTCATCACTTTGCTGTCGCGGACCTTCATCAGGTACTCGGTCGGATAGACGCCGCCCATGAAGAATTTGGTATGTGCGCCGCCGTCGGAAACCCCAGGAATCGTAAGCTCGGAACTCGCCAGCTCCTTGAACCCTTCGAGGTTGGTGTTGACCGGCGCCGAATAGAACTCGGTGGCCAGACCGTCGGCGACCGCGATATCGAGCATCGCGTCAACCGGATGCTTACCCATCCGCTTGCCGGCCTCGACGATATTCATATTCTCGAACTGTTTGAACTCCGGGGTCTTGACCGTGATTATGAAAACGTCCTTCCAATCGTTGGTAAGCACCGGGCTGCAATCGCGTAGGGCCGGCCGGCGGTCCGGATCGCCGAGCTTCTGCAGGCGCGCCTCGAAGTTGCCGATGGTCGCCTCTTTCCAGGCCGGGACGTCCTCCCACAGGTTCCAATCGGCGAAGGTGAAGGCAAACCCGGCTTCGACCGTGGCTGACTGCCCGTAAATCTTGAGGCCGCGATCACGGCAGCGTTCCAGCCAGTTGAGCTGGCGGCGATGGCGGCCGGGGAATTTATCGTTGACCGCGATAGCGTTGTAGAGAATCGGCCGATCGGCGATTTCCGCGAGATTCTCGTGGAACTTCTCGATATGAGTCTGCTGGTCGCCTTCGATATCGCCCGGATTGTCGGGCACGTAGGTCATCTGGATGAAGCCCTCGTTGCGTTCGGCCAGCAGCCGGCCGAAGAAAAGGATATTTTCCTCATCCATGATGTCGGTGACCATCGGCGAGCCGTCGTAGTCGGGCTGGATACTGGTGCGGCCGAGATGCTGCAACGACCATCCGCAGGCGCCCGCATCCATCGCTTCGTTGACGATCTTGCGCGCCATCTGCTCTTCCTGCTCGGTGAAGCGCCGGCCGGTTTTCGCCTCGTCAAGGCCCATCACCCAGATCAGCAGCGGCGTCAGCGGAACGAAGGGTAATATGTTGATCGCTTTGGGCCGGCGGTCGACGCTGTCGAGAAACTCGGGGTAGGTAACCCAATCCCAGGGCATCCCGGCCTTCATCGAAGCGTACGGAATCGCCTCGTTGCGCGTCATGGTAAGCATCGCGCGCTCTCTGAAATCGGGCGGCACCGGGGCGAAACCAAAGCCGCAGTTGCCGATAACTATTGAGGTGACGCCGTGCCAGCTCGAAATACTGCAGTAAGGATCCCAGAACAATTGCGCATCGTAATGCGTATGGAGATCGACGAAGCCCGGCGCGACGATCAATCCGCCCGCGTCGATTACCTTGGCGCCCTCATGAGCCTGCAGGCGACCGATCCTTGCGACCTTGCCGTCCTTGATACCGATGTCCCCGCGAAAACGCGGCAGGCGGGTTCCATCGATAACCATGCCGTTCTTGATTACGGTGTCGAATTCAGCCATGTCCTTCTCCCCGAGATTTGCAGCCAGTTGCCGAACCCATACCCGCTGGAAACCGCCCCGGTTTTCGATGGCGGAGACCTGACGGGCGCGAGACTGTAGGAAGCGAGACTCTTGCGAGGCGAGCAGCGGCGATCGCCAACTCTCACGTGGGGGAACTCGAGCGCACGATCGGGATACTGAGGCATGCGCGTTGGATCTCTATCGTCAGCCGATTGGCGCCGGCCGCGGCAGCACGACCGCAAAAAGCGTCTTTTTCAATAGCGTCCGCCCCCAGCGGATGCGCAATCATCTCGCTTGCTGCTGACGAATGTCAAAAGGTTATTGATGAAGCGCAGTCGCCGCCAGCGCAGTCGAATCCACGTCACAGCGACGGCTTGAAGCAGGCCGTATGGATTCGCTATGTAAACCGGGCATTTTGATTCTGGCGAGACTAGTATCGTTCTCGCTGCTGAGGATGGAAGGAGGAGAATCCGGGAGGGGCCGGAAGCCCGGGGGACTGGGCGAGGGCTCTTGGCGATTAAAATCTGCGTGACCCTCGCGCGCTTTTGTATTAAGCCTTTCGGGTCACGTTGGTCCAAGGGGTTACGGGCGTGCCAACTCGGGTTGACATCCGTGGGCCCAGTCTGTGTAAGTGAGGCCGGATCGCATCGGGGACAATTCCGGCTGTAACGGGAAGGGAGTATGAACAGGGGACAATATCGGAGGATCGCGAGTCGTAAGCCGAGCTGGCTGGTCGCATTGTGCGCCAGCTTTTCATTGTGCGTGCTGAGCGGCATCGCGCTCGGCGCCGCCGGCCAGCAAAAGGCTACCGCGCAACCTCATCGGGCTTGGGAAAATTACTTCGGGGCAACCATTCTGCCTTCAGGCCGCGCCATCGTGGTGGGCGACAAGGGCCTGGTCATGATCTCGGACGATCACGGGCGGACCTGGACGCGCCAACTGCTCAAAAGCGGGGACGTAAACTACGACCTCTACAGCGCCACGTTCTCAGCCGACGGCTCACGCGGCTGGGCGGTCGGGGACCATAGCGTTATCTTCCGCACCGACGACCATGGCACGAGTTGGACCGAGCAGAAAGCGCCGGCCGGCGCGACCGACGCCCTGCTGAAGGTCGCAGTGGCTGACCCGCAAACCGCGTGCGCCAGCGGCGAGCACGGCGCGATGGTCTGTACCAGCGACGGCGGCGCGACCTGGACCATGCAGAAGTTTCACGACCTCTGCATTTTCGACCTGGCGTTTACCGACCCGCATGAAGGCTGGGCGGTCGGCGAATTCTCGGCCGTGCTGCACACCACGGATGCCGGCAAAACCTGGAAACTCGAGAGCGGCGGCAACGTGATGGGCAAAGATGATCCGTTCTTCGCCATTGCTTTTCACCATGGACATGACGGCCTCGCAGTAGGACTTACGGGAAGTTCCATCTCGACCGCCAATGGCGGCGGGAACTGGAAACCGGGCAAAGTTTCGATCGACAATCGTTCGCTCTATGCGGTAGCGCCGCTGCCGGACAAACCGGACACGTTTTACGTGGCCGGCGAGAACGGGGTGGCCGGTCTTATCGACAACGGTCAGGTTTCGCAGGTCCACAGTGGGACTTCGGAGGCGATCTCGTCGGTGGCGTTCGCGCCCCAATTCGGCATCGCCGTGGGTCTCTCAGGAACTCTGTTACGCAGCACGGACGGCGGACAGCATTGGCAATCGCTGAATAACGCGGACCTGGCGCTACAAACTCCCGGGCAATGAGCGAACAAGTGAAACATT
>DATEGX010000173.1:0-12203 GCA_035279875.1 Binataceae bacterium (SeqCode) | reverse complement strand
TGCGGAGATGCGCGCGCCGTCCCGGGCCGTCGAGCATTTCGATTTCGAGGTTGCGGTGAACGATCAAGCGGTCGCGAGTGCCAAGTTTCCCGAGGAAATCCAAAGTCTCACGATAACAACCCATTAGCACGTGCTGGCCGTTATCAACGAAATCTTCACTCTCGGGGTCGGGAAAAGAATAGGCACGTCCACCGAGAGCGGGCTTGCTCTCGAGCAGGGCGACACGAAAACCGCGCTCCGCCAGCGCGACACCAGCGCTCAAACCGGCGAAGCCGCCGCCCACAATGACCACGTCCCGCGCTTCAACCACGGCATCCTCAACCTGCCACGCGCCCCCACCGGGCGCCCGCCCAGGCACGGCCGACCAGGTAGAGCTTACGCGGGGCCGAGAGGCTGAGACGGCGGTCGAAGACTCGGTAATCGGCGCGAGCAATCCGTTCCAGCAGGCTGGCGTATATCAATCTCATTCCTTCCGCCGCAAGCATCGAGGCCCGGTCCTCGCTGGAGAGAGCGGCGGCGGCCTCGCGGTAGTATTCGCGTGCTCGCGTGGTCTCGAACTCCATCAGCCTGCGAAAGCGCGGTGAATAAAGCGAATTCAGGATTTCGTCTTCGGGCACATCGAAGCGCGCAAGGTCTTCGAGCGGCAGGTAGATCCGCCCGCGATCGGCGTCCTCGCGCACGTCCCGAAGAATATTGGTCAACTGGAACGCGATACCCAGCCGTTCCGCATAGAGGCGGGTCGACGGATTGCGATAACCGAAGATCTCGATGCAGATTAGGCCGACCGCCGATGCGACGCGGCGGCAATAAAGACTCAGCTCGGCGAAGGTCAGGTAACGGTGGCGCGTCAAGTCCATCTCGACGCCATCGATGATTTCCTCGAAATAGCGGCGGGGAATATTGAAGCGGCGTACGTTTTCGCTTAATGCGCGCGATATCGCGCGGGATGGAGTACCGGCAAAGACGTTGTCCAACTCGCGGCGCCATTGGCTCAACATCGTAGCCGCGTCGGTGACCTTTTCATCATCGGCGATGTCATCGACGAACCGGCAGAAGGCATACACCGAATGGAGAGCACGCCTGCGCTCGGACGGCAGCAACATGAAGGCGTAGTAGAAGTTCGAGGACGCGCGGCGTGTGATCTCGGCGCAGCGCGCATAGTCATCGTCGAGTACCGGCGGAGGCGCTGCTGGAGCCGCGCCATTATGGCTAAATTTGGAGCCGGCCACCGAAGGCGTGCCACCCGAGTTTGGCATAGTCCAACCTGGTAAGCTTCGGGCGCGCCCGGAACACGTCGTAGCCAACGCGTTCGATCGCGCGCAAAATCCCCAAACCTCCGCCGGCGAATATCAGGATGTCCCGCCGCAGGCGGTTATCGACCAGCGTGGCCAGCGTCGCTCCCGCGAGCAGCATTTCACGGGCGCATCGAATCTCATGTTGCATCAGGCCGCTAAATCCCGCGGTCAGGTTGCCTTCTCGAAGATCGTCCGAAGTCACGCCAAAACGCGCCATGTCGATACTGGGCAGGTAGATGCGCCCCTTGGCGAAATCAACCGCGACGTCCTGCCAGAAATTCGCCAGTTGCAACCCGCTGCAAATCGAGTCCGACAAACGCTGGCGATCCGGGTCGCGATAGCCAAATAGATACAGCACCAAGCGACCGACCGGATTGGCCGAAAAGCGCGCGTAACCGAGCAAGTCGTCCAGCGTGCCAAAACCCGTGAAATTAACGTCGCTGCGAAATGCCGTGAGCAAATCCAGGAAGGGCTGGCATGGAATGTCGTAGCGGTGTGCCGTATCCGCCACCGCCACCATCACCGGATGCCGTGGTCTCCCAGCGTAGGCGAGTTCGAGTTCGTGCTGCCATTCGTCAAGCCTGGCGAGACTCCCCTCCTCGTCGGCGAAATCATCGGCGAGACGAGCATAGGCATAGATCGCATGCATGTGCCGACGCATTTCGCGGGGCATCAGCCACGAAGCGATGGTGAAGTTTTCGTAGTGTGATCGAGCGATTTCTGCGCAGTAATCGTAGGCTCGCGCGAGGCTGGCGTCGTCGCGTTGCGACTCGGGCGCGACGGCCAAACCTACGGCCGCCGCGCCGCTCGCCACGGCACTCCCACCGCGCCGATTATCTGTGGATACGCTCACCGGCACAGGGCGTTACACTGAAACCCGCCCGCAGCCTGATTTGATCATCTGACGCGCCGCCGAGCGCGCCCATCCGTCGGTCGCGAGCAGGTCCTCAAGGGTATCGACGCTGGCGTTGCAATGACGCCCCATCACGGCTTCCAGATGCCTCGGTATATCGACGAATCCGATCTGACCGGCCAGGAAGCCGGCCACCAACTCCTCGTTCGCGGCGTTCAGACAGGCGGGCATCGTACCACCGGCCTTGAGCGCCTCGTAGCCCAGACGCAAGCACGGAAAGCGCCCGAGGTCCGGCGTTTCGAAACTCAGATTGGCACGGTCGATAAGCGAGAGCGGCTTCAAATGCGTCAGCGCGAGGCGTTCCGGATATGACAGCGCGAAGGCCACCGGAATCGCCATGTCGGGGATCGCCATCTCCGCGATCACCGAGCCGTCAACCATTTCGACCATCGAATGGATCACGCTCTGGGGATGTATCACCACCGAAATCCGCTCCGGCGGCAGATCGAACAGCCAACGCGCCTCGATAACTTCGAGGCCTTTGTTCATCAGCGTCGCCGAATCAATCGTAATCTTGTTGCCCATCCGCCAGGTCGGATGATTAAGCGCGTCCTTGACCGTGATCGAAGCGAAACGCTCGCCCGGCCATTCACGAAACGGTCCGCCCGACGCGGTCAGGATAATACGGTTGAGCGTGCCCAGCGTCCGGCCCTGCAGGCATTGGAAAATCGCGTTGTGTTCGCTATCTACGGGCAACAGGTTGACGCCGCGCTGACGCACCGCGCTTGTGATCAGCTCGCCGGCTATAACCAGCACTTCCTTATTGGCGAAGGCGATATCCTTGCCTGCGTTGATTGCCGCCAGCGTCGGGCGCAGACCGAGCGCACCGACCAGGGCCGACATCACCAGCGTCGCCTCCGGATGAGTCGCAACCGCGATAGCGCCTTCGCTGCCCCAAACTATTCGAACCTGATCGGGCTTCAGCCGCTCGGCCAACTCGGCGGCAAGCTCCGCGGTCGCAACCGAAACCAGTTCAGGGCGGAAGTATTGTACCTGCTCGATCAACAACCTGAGGTTGCGGCCAGCCGCCATCGCGACCACCCGAAACCGCTCCGGGAACCGGCGAACGATATCGAGCGTGGTGACGCCAACCGAGCCGGTCGAACCGAGGATTGCGATCGACTTCATCACGAACACTCACGCCTGGAGGGAACGCTCGCCCAGCCGGCGGCGAAAGCGTCCCAGCGCCATCAAGGGAAAGTAGTGCGCATACATGTGGTAGCGCAGGTAGAAATGATTGGGAAATCCGGTGCCGGTGAACTCGAGGTCTTCCCAGCGGCCGTCCTGGTCCTGGCGCTCGAGCAACCAGCTCACCCCGCGCATCACGTGCTCGCTCAATTCGGTTTCACCCGCGAGCAGGCCGATAACCGCCCACGCAGTTTGCGACGGTGTGCTGTTGCCCTTGCCCTTGAGCGCGGGATCCTTATCGGCGAGGCAGGTCTCGCCCCAGCCGCCGTCGGCGTTCTGCACTGATTTCAGCCATGCGACTGCCCGCGCGGTCCACGCTTCACCCATCCCGGCGCCAATCGCGCGTAAACCCGAAAGCGCGGAGAAGGTGCCGTAAATGTAGCTCACGCCCCATCGCCCCCACCATGAGCCGTCGGCCTTCTGGTCGCGCTTGAGCCACGATATGGCGCGCCGGGCTACCGGATGATCCGCGCTATAGCCAATCGCGGCCATCATTTCGAGCACCCGCCCGGTCAGATCAGCGCAAGTTGGATCGGTCGAAGCTTCGACGTCGGCAAACGGTGCCTGGTTGAGCAACTCCGAATGGCTGTCGACGTCGAAGGCCGCGAATCCACCGTCCTTCGATTGCATGCCCATCACCCAGTTGGCACCTGCACGGACGGCGCGCTCGCGCGCGGCGCCATCGTCGTGAGCGGCTTCGGCCAGCACCATAAGGATCACGGCCGAATCATCGACGTCGGGAAACCAGTCGTTATAAAACTCAAAAGACCATCCACCAGGCTCCAAACGCGGCCGTTTGATCGACCAATCACCGCGCTTGAAGATCTGATGATCGATTAGCCATTTGGCGGCCGTACGCATCGCCGCATGATCGCCCGGCACACCCGAATCGAGCAGCGCTTTGGCGGCCAGCGCTGTGTCCCAATTCGGCGACACGCACGGCTGATACAGAATCGAATCACCCAGGTCCCAAATCAGTTCGCGCACCGCCTCGAGGGCCTTAATGATCACCGGATGATCATTGCGATAGCCGAGCGACTTAAGCGCCATCGGGCTCAGCAGGTAGCACGGCTGAATCCCGCCCCAGGAGCCATTGGCATCCTGATGATCGATAATCCAACGCTCCGCGTATCCGAGTGCTCGCGCCCTCAACCGCGCCAGATGGTGATGCTCGTAGAAGCGCAGCAGCTGGTCGGCCCCCAAAAGCGCGTTGCGCAGCGACAGCAGCCGTTTCCCGCGCAAGCTCCTGAATTTGGTGAAATGGGGTGGCTCGATGTACAACTCGAGCACACCCTGCCGCCAGTCGATCGCGACAGCCGGTCTCTGCGATTGAAGAACCATCAACGCGAACAGCGTGGCGCGCGCCCATGACGACAGTTCGTACATGTTGACCGGGAACCACGACGGCAAAAGCGTGAACTCGATCGGCAGAGCCGGTGTGGCGTCCCACGGCACCTGATTCATCGCGGCGAGGTAAAAGCGCGCCAGCGTGCCGGCTTTCGCGATCCCGCCCTTGGATAAAATCCAGCGTCGGCATTGCATCATGGGCTCGTCGCCCGCGCGCATGCCGACCAGCTTCAGCGCGAAATAGGCCTCGATCGAGGTCGAAAGGTGGCCTTCGCCGCCGGGGAAAAGCGGCCACGAACCGTCGCCCTGCTGATTATCAAGCAGATGCTTCTGGAGCTTGGCGTCCAGCGCAGGATCGGCGTCAAGACCCATGAACCGGTTGAAGATGATGTACTCGGCGTTCATCTCGGCGTTGGCTTCAAGCGCGGCCTGCCAATAGCCTTCGGGGTGCTGCTGGTCGATCAACGCCTGCTGCGCGCGCTCGATTGTGAAGTTGAGCTTGGCTCCGAACTCATCGCGAGGAGCGAACTCCGCCGACGCGAGTCCATTCCTCATTTCCGCAACTTCGTCCATAAGCTCCTAAGACGGGTCCCGCTCGGCCGGTCGGACCCTCATGGAATCACCGCGCACTTAAGCACACTGCCGCGTTCGAGCATCGCGAATACTTCACCGAGCTGGCTGAGACGCCGCCGGGCGTTGACGATCCGGCCGGCTCCAAGCCGGCGCTCGCGCAGCAGTTCGAAAGCCTTGCGCACGTCGCGGGGGCGGAAATGGAAGGGGGCGAGCAGGGTCAAGTTATCGTAATGCATCCGCCGGGTATCGACGCTGAAGGTGGTGTTGAGGGGGCATCCGCCGAACAGCACCACCCGTCCGCCGCGCCGCACTCGCGTGAAAGCATCCTGCCATCCGGCGAGCTGTCCGGTGCATTCAATGACCAGGTCCGGCCCATGGCCCTGATTAAGCCTGGAAATCGCCTCCTCGGCGCCGCTCTGCCTGACGTCGATCACGCGGTCAGCACCGAGTTGGCCGGCCCATTCGAGCCTCTGGGCGCCGCGTCCGGCGATCACAACTTCATGCACGCCCTGCGCGCGCAGCGCCATCATATGCAGCAAACCGAAGGGTCCTGCGCCGATAATCAACACGGTCTCGAATTTTTCGGCCCGGGCCATTTCCTGCGCGTGGACCACGCAGGCCAGCGGCTCGAGCAGGGCCGCCTCTTCGAACGGCAGATCAGCCGGTTTGCGGAAGGCATTGCGCGCGATCACATGCGCGCCAACCAGCAAATAATCGGCGTAGCCGCCCATGACCATCTTGCCCATCGCCTCGGGGCAAAGATTTTCCTGTCCGCGGCGGCAGTGGAAACATTCGCCGCAGGGCGCGGTCGGCGCCGCCATCAGGCCGTCTCCCGGCCGGAAATTCCCCACCCCGCGTCCGACTTCCGCGACCACCCCGGCAAATTCATGACCAAAGGGCGCCGGCAATGGCCACATCGGATGGCCACGGCGGTAGGCTTTGAGATCCGTGCCGCAGCTCAACGCGCATTTCACCTGCAGCAGGACCTCGCCGGGGCCTGGACTGGGCGGCGTCACTTCACGCATTTCGAGCCGGCCGGGCTCAACCAGCACGGCCTGACGCGAGGTTGCGGGGCGCGCCGCGTCGACGGTCTTTCGTGCCGCCGGTTTGAGAGCCGCGGGCTCCGTGTTCACAGCTTTCGCTCCACCGTGAAACTCGCCAGCATTCGCAATGCTTCGGCGCGATGGTCGAAGCCCGCGAGCGCCTTCCGCGCGCGCTCGGCCAGTTCGCCCGCCAGCGCGCGCGAACGAGCCGCGCCGATGAGCGACGGGTAAGTTGCCTTGCCGCGCGCTTCGTCTTTATGCGTACGTTTGCCGATCTGCTCAGCGCTCTCCTCGACGTCGAGCAAATCGTCAACCACCTGGAAGGCCAGCCCAAGTGAGCGCGCATACTCGCGCAGCGCCTGCAATTCAGGTTCGCTGGCGCCGCCCAGCCGCGCCCCGCCGCAGACCGACGCGACGAACAGCGCGCCGGTTTTTTTGCTGTGCAGATATTCCAGTTCGCTCAGCGTCATCGGTTGGTCTTCAGCCAGCAAATCGATCACCTGCCCGCCCACCATTCCGGCGGAGCCCGCGGCATCCGAGAGTTCGGCGATCGTTTCGACCACGATGTCGGCCGGCACTTCAGCGGCGCTCGACGAGCGGGCGATCAAGCCGAAGGCGTCGGTAAGCAAGCCGTCGCCGGCCAAGGTCGCGATCGCTTCACCGAACACCTTATGGTTGGTCGGACGGCCGCGCCGCAGATCGTCATCGTCCATGCATGGTAGGTCGTCGTGGACCAGCGAATAGGTGTGGATCATTTCGACCGCGCATGCATAGCCGAGCACGCGCTCAAGCGGCCCCCCCACAGCTTCGCAAGCGGCCAGCGCAAGTATCGGCCGCAGGCGTTTGCCACCCGCCATCAGGCTATAGCGCATCGCCTCGAACAGCCGATTGGCCGGACCATCAGCTTGAGCGGTGCGCGCGGCCAGTTCGCGCTCGATCAGGGCGGCACGTTCGCGCAGGTACCGTTCGGCATCCGATACGCCCGACGCGATGCTGCCGCCAGCGACCGATCCAGTGGCACCTGATGAGGATTTAGCCTGTTCCATCGACCCTCGTCATCGCGAAAGCTATGCGAAACTCGCTTTGCACATCATCCCAGCAACCTGCCCCGCCCGGAACCGCCTCGCCGACGCGATATCGAATCGACCCGAGAAGCCTGACGCCGCGACTTGGCACCTGTCCGTCAATCTCGGGGCGTCGCATCCGCAGGTTTTCGCCGCTACAAAACGTTACAGCATTACTCAGGCTACGTAATGCCGCACCATCCGCCATGAATCCTTGAGATTCTTGCCGAAGTCCAATGCGACTGTACCTTCGAAACCCGAATGCAGCTTGCAGTCGCGGCAGCGGATATCCTGCTTGGTCCGGTAGAATTCCCAATCAGTCGCCTCGTGCAATTCCCTGAAAGTCTTATAGTGGCCGTTGGTGATCAGATAGCAGGGACCCTTCCAGCCCTGCGGATTGCGCGTGACGGTGGTCCAGGGACTGCACAGAAGATCGCGCTCGCCGACCAGGTAATCGAGGTAGATCGGCGTGTTGATGATCTTGTAGTCGTGCGCCATGTCGCGCACCTTCTTGAACTTGTTCGGCATTTCCCCGCTCTTGAGGTAAATGTCGTTTCCCAACACCTGGTAATGATAACCGGGAGTTACCAACATGCCGTCCACTCCCAGTCCACCCAGGAACCGGATCAGTTCCTCGACCTCCTCGGCCTCGGTCTCGCGGTAGATGGTGGAGTTGGTCTGCACCCGATAGCCCCGTTCCTTGAGCAGCTTGATCATCCTGACGCAGGTGTCGAACACGCCGTCGCGATCAACCACTCGGTCGTGGGTTTCGCGCATCCCGTCGATATGGATGTTGAAGCTCAGGTAGGGACTGGGCGCCACCTGCTTGACGAAACGCTCGATCAGGATCGCGTTGGTGCAGATCATCACGTGGCGTTTGCGCTCGATAAGCCCGGCCGCGAGCGGCGCGATATGCTTGTACATCAGCGGTTCGCCGCCACAGATCGAAACGATCGGCGCATCCGCCTCATCGGCGGAGGCCAGCGCCTCCTCGAGCGGCATCTGATCGCGAATCGTCTCCTTGTATTCGACGATCCGCCCGCATCCGATACATGCGAGGTTGCAGGCATGCAGCGGTTCGAGCATCAGCACCAGGGGAAAGTACTTTTCTCCGGCGCGTTTCTTCTGCCGCATATAGCGGCCAAGGTCCATCATTTGTCGCAGCGGCATCCGCATGAATTACAAGCCCCTACCGCGCTAGGAATTGTGTGAAGTTTGCGACGGTCCGCTCTCGATCTCGGGACTATCGTGGAACAGCCAACGTCGCAGCATGCTCATTCCGCCTTCGAGGTCGGCCCCCTGACTGCCGAGGAACAAATGCCCCAGCAACAGGCCGTTTAGCGCCGCCAGCAGGAAGGCCACCGCGGCCGGCGCGGTAAACTCGCGCGAACAAACAGTTTTTTCCTGAGCCCGCGCGATCAAATCCGTGAGTAACGTGCGGTAGCCGTCATATAGCGCCAGCACCTGGCTCGACAAGCTATCCGGGGTCCGTTCGTCGCGCTGCATCTGCGCAACAAAAAAGCGAATCGAGCTGGCATTATCGCGTACGAACAGCAAATACGACTCGATTAGCTTGAGAATCTGCGCTTTTTCGTCGAGCGCGCCGGCCTCTTCGGCGAAGTCGATCACATAGGGCTCAAGCAACCGCCCGAGCACCGCCACGAAAAGCTCCTCTTTGGTCTTGAAGTGCCAGAAAATCAGCGCCTTGCTGACCCCGGCTGCTCGCGCTACTTCGGCCATCGAGGTCTCATGGAAGCCACGGTCCGCAAACAACTTGGTCGCCGCCTTGAGAATCTCGTCGCGAGAATCCTGGGCGCGCGACTCGTTCGCACCCGTGCGGGCGTCAGGCTCTGTCATCGCCTCGCCCCCGGGCGCTCACGCCCACCACTCCTGTCCATCACGGCAGTACTCCGACCACCCGCAACCGCGGCCATGAAGGCCGCCCCAACCCAACTTCGAACCCATCCGCGAGTCGCTAACCACGCGGTCAATAAGCAGTCTAGCCCTACCGGAAAGAAAGTCAACCCAGGCAGCTTGCCGGAAATCGACTCTAGCGAGGCGGATTCAGCTTGATCGTTCGGCCATTTTCAGCCGCCGATTGACGAGCGGCGATCGTCAAGGCGAGCGCTGCTTCCGCCTCGTGAAGATTCTGCACCGCTGCTTCGCCGCCCGGACCGCCGCTGATTGATTGCTCGAAGTCGGCCGCGACTCCCGCGAACCATCCGGCATGATACGAGTCGTCCGGAGCGTCGTGCACGGAATGATTCTCGACGACGCCCGACCGGTCGGTCAGCAGAATCTTGTCGCCATCAATTTCCAGCAGGGCCTCCGAGCCTGAGATCGTCGCCAGGGTTCGCCGTACTGGCGCCCGCCAGCTCAGATGTACATGCGCCAGGCGCGCCTCAGGGAACTCGATACGCAGGTCCGCGACATCATCGACCGCCGAATCGGCGGCGAAGCCCAGGTGCGCCGAGACCGCTGCCGGCATCTCCCCGCCCATAAGCCATTCGCCGAGGTAGAACGTATGCCAGCTGTGGTCAACCAGGATCCCGCCGCCGGTTTTGGGGTCCAGACGCCAGCGCTCTCCAGCCCGACCGATCCCGTCGCCGGCCGGCTGATTGCGCATCCGCACCAGCGAAATGTGGTCGATCCGGCCCAGCCGACCGGAGGAAATCAGCTCATGCGCGCGGCGGTAGGCCGGCGCGTGCTTCCAATTATGCACGCAACTCAGCACCCGCCGATTGCTCGCTGCGATCGCCGCAAGTTCGCGAAATTCGCGAGCATCGAGGCAGATCGGCTTCTCGACCAGGACGTTAACACCGGCCTCGAGGGCCAGGCGGGCAGCGCCTCCATGGAAGGCCGGTGGGCTCGCGATATCGAGAAAATCCAGGGCTTCGCCGTCGAGCATCAGCTCCAGATCGTCGTAAACCCGTGCGTTCTTGAGCAAATTTATCGCGAGATGACGCCGTGCCGAAACCGGGTCGTGAATCGCAACGATACTGACGTCGGGGCGGCTGGCCCATCCGGCCAGATGAGCCTGCGCGGCGACTTCGCCAAAACCTGAAATCGCTCCGCGCAGCCTCACGCTCTCAATCTGTCATTAGCCTGGCATGGCCGGCAAGCTCATCGTCGGCCACGATTCGCTCAGACGACCCAGGTTTTGGCCAGCTCCTCGAGTTGCTTCTCGCACGTCGCCGGAGTCAGGGTCTCGTTGATGAATATCAGCCGATGGGCGCCCGCCTCCTGATAATGGTCGCGGACGCGCTTGGGATCGCCGTCGGCCGGCGGGGCGTACATGGTGATTTCGAGTTTGCTGAAATCGCGGCCGGCTTCGGCGCACATTTTCTTGAGCTTGCTCAACTCCCCCGCCAGCGCGTCCGGGGTCATTCCGAGCGGCGCCCAACCGTCGCCGATAGCGACCGTATCGCGCAGCGCCCGATCCATCGATGGGCCGATTCCGCCGGCTCCGATATGAACCGGGGGATGAGGTTTGCGGGCTGGCTTGGGATTGCACTTGACCGGCGGGAACTTGACGAACTCGCCCTCGAAGCTGGCTTCGGGCTTGGTCCACAATTCCTTCATCGCGCGGATATACTCGCGGGTCATCGGCCAACGCCGCTTGAAATCGACCCCCATGATCTCGCTTTCGTCGCGCAGCCATCCAGCGCCAATTCCGAAGATGAAGCGCCCGCCCGAATAGTAGTCGAGCGTGGCGACTTCCTTCGCCAGGATTATCGGATGGCGTTCCGGGACGAGGCAGATTCCGGTGCCGAGACCGATTTTTTTGGTGACGGCGGCGGCCATCGTCAGACCGACGAAAGGATCGACCATCTGGGCGTAAGTATCGGGAATACTACCATCCTTGGACAGCGGATACGGCGTCTTGTGCTTGACCGGGATAATCGGATGCTCGGGCAAGTAGAATGACTCGAAGCCGAGCGTCTCGCATTTTTTCGCGATCGCGGCGGGGTCGGCGGTGAGCGAACTGACGAACGCCAATAGTCCGATTTTCATTGATTTCCTCCTTGAAGATGCGGCGGTTTGATTCTCACAGATACAACCGCGCGTAGTGTTCGAGCTTCTGCTTGTAGTCCTGCGGCGTGATCATTCCGGTCGCCGCGACGAAGCGGCCGACGCCGAGTTCCTCGAAGCGGTGCAATTCGTCCTGCACCTGATTCCTCTCGCCACTAACCGCGCCCATCACGGTGATATCGAGCTTATTGTAGTCGCGCCCGATCGTGCGGCATTCGTCCTTGAGCCGGGCGAGGTTTTCCTTCATGTAAGGCGGGTCGATGCGGTTGGGACACCATCCGTCGCCCCACTTCGCTACCCGCTTGAGCGCGTTCTTGTCCTTGCTGCCGAGCAACACCGGCGGCCCCGGCTGCTGGATCGGCTTGGGAAATGAGCGCACCGGCGGGAACTTGACGTACTTGCCCTCGAACGAGGCCTCCGGCTTCGTCCACAACTCGCGCATCGCGGCGATATATTCGCCGGTCTGGGTCCAGCGCCGCGGGAAATCCGCGCCGAGCAGTTCGGATTCCTCGCGCAGCCATCCCGCGCCGATTCCGTAGATCACGCGGCCGCCCGAGAAATAGTCCAGTGTCGCGATCTGTTTCGCATGAACGATCGGATTATGCTCGGGCACCAGGGTGATTCCAGTGGCGAGTTTGAGCTTGCTGGTATTGGCCGCGGCCATCGAGAGGCAGACGAACTGGTCGCTCATATGGGCGTAAGGCTCGGGAATCGGGCCGCCCTGCGGAAACGGCGTTTTTGGATTGAC
>DATEGX010000172.1:0-21212 GCA_035279875.1 Binataceae bacterium (SeqCode) | reverse complement strand
AACCGGCACTCAGTTGTCAAGAGTACCTCAGGAAGGGTCGCCAAGTCTTCGTAGAGGGACGACTACGCACGCGCGAGTGGGAGAGCAATGGAACCAATGCCCGGCCCACTGAAATCGTCGCGAGTTGCGTGCAGTTCTTGGGCGCTCCGGTGAGTGATGAAAAATCTGCTGAGACTTCGTCGGAAGGAGTTCTTAGCTCCGAAGGGGACATTCCCTTCTGAACGTTAAAGCGCGGCGAGCTGAGCCTCGCCTCGCTCACCAGCTGTACAACTTCAACGCTTAACTCGAAATCCGATTGGCTATGAGCGATTCGCGACGACTCCGACGTGAAGACGAAGCCGCCCAATTGGGTGCCTTGCGCGGCATCCTGAACGCCACTGGAGGCGGTGCGAAAGTCCGCGAACTCTATCAGCTTCTCACTGCTGCCGAGACAGCCGAGTTCTTGGGAGTGTCGTTGAGCTATGTTCAACATTCAACGGGCCGCGGCGAACTTCCATGCGTGAGGATAGGAAAAAGTGATCCACACTATCGAGTTATCGACTTGATTTCATGGCAAGAGGAGCGCCTCGACTCTGGGTTCAGGTGATTTACGCTCAACGCGATGTCCGACGCACAAGGCCGTACAGAATGACAAACAAGAGGAACAGCAGAGACATCGGGATTGTGGAGGAGCCTAGAGGCTCAGGAAGATACTACATTCGCGTTTACCATAACGGAAAGCGCTACAAGCGGTGCGCCGCATCAAAAGCACATGCGCGCGAGCTTCGGGAAGAAATACGAGTCGCGATTCGTAGGGGCGAATGGCCGCCTACGCCAAGGGCCAAAGAGGCTCTTTTCGACGATCTTCTTCAAGCGTATCGCGCGGAGAAGACGCGCGAAGGTAGGGCGGTGATGGATGGTGATATAGGGTTCCGCCGTTTGCTCGAACGCTTCGGTGGGCGGCGCGCAAAATCGCTGGCGACCCGCGAGGTCAAGGAATGGCGTGACGAGCTGCGAAAGGGACATACGCCGGCGACAGTCAATCGTCATTTGACTCTCTTGAGGGCGATCCTTCGAATGGGGATTCGCGACCGAAAATCGAAACAGGTACCTTGCCCGAATTCGAACCTTTGGAGGAAAACAATGAGAGAGTACGCTACCTGACAGACGACGAAGAAGACCAGTTACTGGACGCTCTCCACGAATCAGTAAGGCCGCTCATCAAGGTGGCGATTCATACAGGAATGCGCCGAGGTGAACTCCTCAACCTGACGTGGGACAACGTAGATTTGAACGTAGGCGTAATCTTCGTGCGGACGTCGAAGTCGGAGAGGGTCGACGGATCCCGCTTAGCCCGACAGTTCATCAAACGCTGGGCCAGCTAGCAGCTACGCGCCGGCAAAGAATGCACTCCCGGGTCGTTCGTCAGGCTGAAGGCGAACGCTATGTATTCACGGCACCCCGAGGAGGTTTTCTTATGAATCTCAACCGGGTTTGGTATCGCGCGGTTAAACGCGCCCGACTGGAAGGACTTCATTTTCATGATCTGTGACACACTTTCGCGTCTCGGCTTGTTATGAGCGGAGTGGATCTTTTCCGGGTTCAAACCTTGATGGGCCACAAATCACCGCGGATGAGATCCGATATGCTCACCTCAGTCCAGAGCATCTGCGTGCGGCGGTCGCAACGCTAGACAGGCCAAGGCCAAAGCTGTGGACAGCTCGACCAAACACAGGCTGTGGAAATTGCTAAACAGTCTGCGGGCCAATTCTCGGGCCAATCGTCAGCACGTTTGGTGCGGTCCCATGCGGCTGTATGCACGGCCTATGGCCTATTTTCCTTAATTTTTTCCATCTAACGCATGAATCTGAAGTGCCTCACATGCAAGGGGTCGCAGGTTCAAGTCCTGCTGCGTCCACCAATAAACCGGTTCGATCATCAACCATACTGGCGTCTTCTTTTGGCAGTTCTGGCCGGATCGCGCCTTTCGAGGACGCGTCCTGTTTACGTCCGTCCGATGAGCTAGCGGCATAGCGGATCCGTTCGGACGTTTCGGGGCCGCATGACTAATAATCTGAACCCGAGTTCCTGCGGGCCATACGACGCGCGAGAATTGACCTGGCGTCGTCGGCCGAAAGCCGACAGCCGGTCATTGTCACGAAACGCGCGACAGCATTTCGACGGCGTCCGCCATCACCGCGCAAAGCCGATGCGTTTTGAGCACCGTACGCAGGGCGCCGACCTCGATGTTTACAGTTCGGGCAGAGACGCCACTCTAAAAGTGAGCCACCCCGGACTCGTTATCTCTTCTCTCTCCCCTGAGATTTCAAACATTTGATCTTTTCGTCAGTCCGTGTAGGTGTCGCGCGCCAGAGGGTGCCTTGTGCGCCAGCACTTGCCGTAGCGTCTGATAGTTCCGCCGGAAAAACCGGAGCTTTGGCCGTTTGGGTGATTAGACGGGCAATACTCGTCAAAGAATGACCGTGCAGCAGCTTCTGCACTCAAAAGCAGGCTCGAAATTGCGTTTGCAAACGTTTGAATACCTATGCGAGCTTGAACGTTCAACGTGGAATTTCCGTGTAAAGCGGATTACAGCTGGTGTATTTCGAACCGCAGGCCTGCCGGTGATGAAAAAGAGCGAGATAAATCGAATTATCAAGCGAGAGGACGAGCGCTTCGCACCATCCACCCCGAACTCGCTCCGTTTCACCCGACGCGTGTTACTCAAGAGTGTCGCGGCACTCGCGGCCGCGACGACGATCTCTCCATGGCCAATCGGCGTGCTGTCCGCGTTCGCCCAGGGGACGGGCCCCGCGACCAAGCAGGTCGCCGCTTCCGATAGCGATGCCGACCGAACGACGCTGACGCTCGAAGCTTATGCGGATACGTTGATCCCGGGCGAGAAGCGCTTCCCGGATGACGTGGCAATCGCCGGCGTTGTAACCGGCCCGGGCGCGGTGCAAGGGGGCGCGATCGATATGATGAATTTCGTCGGTTTGGGACCGACACTGCCGCTGCTTGCCCCACTAATCAATGCGGCCGCCCTCGCATATGCACTGCTCCACCGGATCACTCTCGATCCGGCGTTACCGGCGTTCGTCTCGCTCAACTTCGCACAGCGCACCGCTCTCATGGTCGAACTCCTCGCCCCTAACGCGATATTTCGAGAAGTGTACACCCCGCTCGCGGCGCTTTGTTTCGTCGCATTCAACACTGCGGGTTACCGCGATACCGTCGTCGCAATCGAACAGGGGCATCCCGGTTTGACGGCTATCGGCTTTCCGGCTCCCAATCCCGACGGTAAATGGCGATTCCCGGATTTCTCGTACCAGCAAGTCCTGGCGAAGCCGCATCCGGGCTCGAAGAACGGTAACCCCGCGTGATCCCGGAGATACGTGATGGCGAACGAGACCACTGACGTCCTGATTATCGGGACGGGCTTCGGGGGCTCGATCCCCGGTTACTACCTGGCCGCCGCTGGTGCCAAGGTGATCATGCTCGAGCGCGGGCCGAGGTTCTCGACCGAAGACTTCATGCAAAGCCTGCGGGTCGGCACCTTCAACCGCTTCATCGACAGCATCTCAGGCAAGGGCATCGACGTCACTGCGGGCAACTGCGTCGGCGGCTCGAGCGTCACCTACTACGCAGCATCGCTGCGGGCGCCGAGCTTCATCTTCGAGCGTCGCGGCACGCTCGGCCGTCGGATCTGGCCGAATTCGATCACCCGCCAAGTGCTCGACCAGTGGTATAGCCGCGTCGAGGCCGCCATACCGGTGGCCGAGCTAAGCTGGAACGACGTACCCTACGCGGGCGGCCTCTTCGCCGCGGCGTGCAACCGCGCGGGACACACGTGCCAACCGGTCCCACTTGCCGTCGACCTCACGAAGTGCACCAACTGCAACTGGATGCATACCGGCTGCATCTTCGACGCCAAGCGCTCGATGCTGTTCAACTACATCCCGGCTGCGGAGTCGTTTGGGGCCGAGATCCGCCCTCTGAACGAGGTACAAAAAATCGAACCGGCCCGTACCAACGGCTACCGTTACACGGTCTCGTATCTGCAGCTCGACCCGAACGACTACAACAAAATTCTCGGCAGAGGCGCCATCGATGCGAAGATAGTCATCGTCGCCGCGGGCACGATGGGTACCCCGGTGATCTTGCAGCGCTCAGCCCTCGACCTCGGTGGTGTGCCGCCCGCAGTTGGGCGCTACATGTCGGCTAACGGCGATCGGGTCTCGTTCGCGGCCTTCGACGAGGACAAGGTGAGCAGCCTGCTCGGGCTCCAACGCGCACCCGGTGTCGCCTACGAGGCCTTTCCCATCGGCAAGCCGATCAACACCATGACCTTCGACTACCTCGATCCGAAGAAGCCGGAGTTCTCGCGTTTCGGCTTGCAGCAGCTCTACTCTCCGCCGGTCGTAAACGCCCTCCCGGGGGTGGACCAGTCGCCGTTCTGGTTCGGCCTCGAGAAGCGTACCCTCCTCACGCAATGGCGCTCGTGGATGGCGATCGTCGAGATGACCGAGGACGCCAACGAAGGTTTCTTTCGCGCCCCGCCCAAGACCGGCAGCTTCACGCGCCTCGCGCCAGGCATCGCATCCGGCCAGTTGGAGTACCCCATCGCGCCGCAGACCCAACACGGCTTCGACCTGGCCGACGCGGCGGCCGAGTCAATCCTGACGCTCGATGGGCTCGCCACCTTTCACACTGTGGCGTCGACGAAGAATATCCAGTGTGCGCACCCACTGGCGTCGTGCCGAATGGGTGACAATCCCGGAACGTCCGCGCTCGATGATCGCCACGAACTGCGCGGCCATCCCGGCATCTTCGTCACCGACGGGGCAAGCGTACCGACCTCGCTCTGCGTCAACCCTTCGCTCACGATCGCGGCGCTGGCAGAGCGGGCGTCGTCATTGTTGCTGACGCGCGCCGACCAGTACGGCGTCGCGGTCAAGCATGGCGACATCCCCATCCCGTCCTGAGGCGACGTTAGATTCCAATCAAGCCGATTCGGCATTCAGTTTCGTAGCGCAGCGGCAAGACGCGCCGGCAGTATGATTTCGTAGCTCTTAGTCCTCGGATGCCGTTGGTCTGGCCGCGCTCACATTATGCCGCCTTTCCACGCGGATGTATCTGGCGCTTGACCTCGGCTTCGAACTCGTCGCGCGCGATCTGGAGATCAAAATCCTTCTGAAGGCCGAGCCAGAATTCCGGGGAGGTGCCCAAGTACCGTGCCAAGCGCAGCGCGGTTTCGCCCGTGACGCCGCGTCGGCCTTCCACGATCTGCGTGATCCGATTGGCGGGAACGTGGAGCGCCTCTGCGAGCTTGTTCATACTAATACCGAGCGGCTTGAGAAATTCTTCGAGCAGAATTTCGCCCGGATGAATCGGCGGAAGCTTCTTTGGTCGGTACATTTTTACCTCGCTCAGTGATAATCGACGATCTCGACTTCGTACGCGTCGCGATCACGCCAGACAAAACAGATCCGCCACTGGTCGTTGATTCGAATGCTGTGCCGGCCTTGCCGATCGCCGACGAGTTCCTCGAGCCGGTTTCCCGGAGGAATGCGGAGATCCTGCAGCGATTGTGCGTTGTTGAGCATCGCGAGTTTGCGACGAGCGACGTTCTCGATGTTCCGAAATCGAGGGCGGCGGTAACGGTTAAAGAGCGCTTCGGTGTCCTTACACCGGAACGACCTTATCATGCCTAGCGAGGCTATTACGTGTTACGTAATATGTCAATGCTGCCTCGAAAACTGTGGGGACTTTTGGGGGGACCCCGGGTGCAAATCAGTACTATTCTGTACCTTCCAACAACTTCACCCGAAATGCAGAGAACCCCCCTGTGCCAGAAGGGCTTGAGACACATCGATTGATACCGAACGATCCCCGCAAAAATGGCCATTCCTCTACTCACATGCAAGGGGTCGCAGGTTCAAGCCCTGCTGCGTCCACCAATAAACCGGTTCGATCATCAACCATACTGGCGTCTTCTTTTGGCAGTCCTGGCCGGATCGCGCCGTTCGAGGACGCGTCCCGTTTACGCTTCCGTCCGATGAGCTAGCGGCATAGCGGATCCGTTCGGACGTTTCGGGGCCGCATGACTAATAGATCTGAACCCGAGTTCCTGCGGGCCATACGAGGCGCGAGAATTGACCTGGCGTCGTCGGCCGAAAGGCGACAGCCGGTCATTGTCACGAAACGCGCGACCGCTCGGAGGCGCGCGCGACTCAGAGTGGTTCGTTTCGCTTCGATGGCGTTTTCAGAAGCGATACGTGAAAATCGGGAATTGGGAACTCAGATGGCGATGTGGGACAAGGGCGCGCTTCTCAAAGACGCGCGGGCGTTCATTGAACATCTCCAGCGGCTGGAGTCGGAGGGTTGTCAATGGCTGGTCGTTCCGCTCGCGGAGGATGAGGCGTCGGGACTATTTCTATGCAGCAAGTGCAAGGCGGTCGCGCCCGACGCGGCAGCCCTCTATTCACTCGCGACGCACGTCGCATTTGAAGAGGAAGTTTTGCGCGCGATAGAGGCAAGTAACTCGGACACGGAATTCTACAGCCGCGTTTCTCGTATAGTGGAGGAAGAGCCCACACCAATGGTATGCGGCAAGTGTTGTCCGCGAGGTAAGCCCCACCGTCACGACCTCAACCACGCCTTCTAGTAATTCAAGTCGACGCGCTCGTTGGAATCGACACCAGCCTCTAGTCTATTAGCGGCTGGAATTATCTCGGCGTAGCCTGATCGCGCCAACAGATGCTTAATACACTGTACTGACATTGATTATCCCATTCGCCGAAACTAGTTCGCCACTCGGGCGGGGAGATAAGAGGATGGCTGGTTTCGGCTTTGGCAGAAAGCGACTGGGGAAGGCGACTCTGTTGGCCGGGCTGATTGCCGCGATGGCGCTGGCGAGCGCGACTGCGGCGAACGCCACCAGCTATATGGTCACCACCACATCTGATACCAGCGCCAGCGGGCAGTGCACCCTGCGTGACGCAATCAACGCGGCCAATGGCAGCGTTACTCCGGGATCGAGCTGTTCGACGGCGGGAACCGGCACCGACGCCATCGCTTTTCAAAATGGACTAACCCCTCTCACCATCACGCTCGGCAGCTCTTTGCCGACAATCGTCGCCAGCGAGACGCTAACAATTCAGGGCGCGACCAAAACGCCGGGCATCACCATCGATGGCGGCGCCATGTACCAGGTGATGTCAGTTGATTCCGGAGCGACGCTAAATATCGCCAAACCTGACCATAGCCAACGGCAAGGGGAACCTGGGCGGCGGCATCTTCAACGGCGGCACGCTAACGGTCACCAACAGCCCGCCCGGCCATGCCAGGATTGCTGTCCCGCGCGGGCGGCTTCTGGTCGGCTCGACTCAACGAATGACTAAGGACGTGATCATTCATTAAATAGCGGCCTCGGGGTCCTGCTGCGTCCACCAACCAATCCGTGTGGGATTCCTTGAATTGTTTCGGACTCTGAATTGCCTACCCGGGGCAGTGGTGAAATCCTCGCCGGGCAATCTGCCTGTTAATCGCCCCATCGAAACTTCAAAGGACCGCGTGGCATCTGTAAGAGCAAGGCCGCGACCGTCTAAGGAAAACCGTCTGAATCATCAACGCCATCCAGCATCTTCTAAGACAATCCACGCTCCTTTGCTTGAGCAATGCGCGATCTCGTTCTCGGCCAGACAGCGATCCAGAAGGCGATGGGTAAGCCGCAGGCTACCCCTACCGCCAATGCAGTATAGTACGATGAGGCCCCACCGTTGAATCTCCACTCGATGACTTTGTTGCACAGAGGCATTCCGCCCACAGCGTAGCCCACGACTACTAGATACAATAAGAGTTGAAATACCCTAGCGGCCGTAGTCTTCATGTTGCTGAAAGCACTGTTGTACCAGCGGGCAAATAGCGCACCGAACACCATGTAACCCAAGCCCATGCCGAAGCCAATCCACACCCATGAGTCTCTCATCCGGTTACGCACTCGCCTCTTCTCGGAGGCTCACTTTTGTGTGTCGATGCGTGCCGCTCGAGAGCACAATTTCGGTCCGCTGGCCAATAGGTGCATCATTGCGACATTCCGCGCCGGCAGCATATCGAATCCTAGGTTCCAGTAATGGCTACGTCAGATTTGCAGTCGGCCGACCTAACCTGAATCGGCTAATCACAACCGATGACTCTTCCCTTGCGGACTGGAATTCTCAAAACTTCGTTACATTATGACGGTCTTCTTGCCTGTTCGATTCGTGATTTCATTCTCAGCCAGATCGGCTAAACGGGAACACCACTAGTGTGCCAAAAGCGACTCCCACAGCAAATGCTCCAGCCCAGTCTTGCTGCCCAGACTTCGACTGCGCAATCACATGGGCATGGCAATTCCGTCGTGCTCAGCTACGCGCGCGGGTTCTTATGATAGAAAACCTTACGTAAAGACGCTTCAGTCGTCCGGATTCTCACGAATCCGTCATCGCGAGCAATCGATTAGAACAGCGGCAAACGCGTACCAGCGGTTACCAGGACGCCGCTTGCGACGCCCATCAGGGCCTCACCGGCCACCAGACCGGCCGCGAACAGGAGTCCGAAGCTTGCGCCCTCGGATTGGCTCGGGCGCCTGATTCTCGCCAGCGACCCCAGCAAGATCGCCACGCTAAGCCCGAGCGGCAAATAGAGTCCGATTGCAACCGGCATCACGGGCGTGCGCCATCGCGACTTGCGGCGTACCAGCCATCCGTCGATCCAGATCAGGCCGACGGCCAGGATTGCGCCAATAACGATAATTCTCCACGGTAAATCACCACTAAATACTCCTTGGGCCACTTTGGCCATCAAGAAAGCCTGAGGCGCCGCCAACGCCTGGGCCTTTGCGCCGGGCATCCCGGCGATCCCGTAGCCGCGAATCAGCAAATTCAGAATCGGCGCCATCAGGAAGCTCGAGACGATCGCGCCGAGCAGCACAGCGACTTCGAGCCGTCGGGGCGTGGCGCCAACGTGGAAGCCGGTGGCCAAATCATGCATCGAATCGCCAGCCATCGCGGCTGCGGTGCATACGACCGCGCCGGCCATGATTGCGAGCCGGGGCCCGACGTTGGCGGTCACGCCGAGGAGCTTGAGCAATATCGCGATTGCGAGCAGGACGATGATCGTTACGCCGGAAACCGGATTATTCGAGGCGCCGACGATTCCGGTCAGGTATCCGGCGATAGCGGTAGCGAAAAAGCCAATAACCGCAAGCGCCAAGGCCATTGCCGCGCTGAGCCAAAGGCTCCCGCTTAGTAGCCAGGAAACCACGAATATGACAGGAATCGAGAGAATGACCGCAGCCAGCACGACGCCCGTCGGCAAGTCGGTATCCACGCGCGCGACCGGCGTCGCGGAACCAGCGACTCTAAGTACTTGCGAACTCTCCACCAGGCCACGTCCAATAGCTCTGCGTAATCTCCATAAAACTGCTATGCCACCTGTTAGCATAGCGCCAACGCCGAGGTAGCGAGCCTCTCCGCTCCAGATCTGCTGTGCCGCCGCAGCGGCGCCGAATGAACCGAACTGTGGATGGAGCGCGCTCGCGATCGGGACCGCAAGAAGCCAGGCAATCGCGCCCCCAAGGAACACCAGGCTGGCGATTTGGACGCCGACGATATGGCCAACCCCAAGCAAGGCCGCCGAAATGTCAATTGAACCGGCAAAAGCAGCCTTGCCAATCCATCGCGCACCCGAAATCGCGCCCGGGACGATTCCGAGTACATCCTGGGCAGCCTTCAAAGCCGCCGCGATGACACCGCCAAATGCCAGTGGCGCCACACCCGCTGAACCGGCTGCTCCGGCACGCAACACCTCGGCGCAGGCCAGGCCCTCGGGAAATGGCAGTCTCTCCTCGACGATGTAGGCGCGACGTAGGAAGACCACCAGCAGACTGCCAATGGTGCCGCCAGCCAGGCAAAGCGCCGTGACATCCCAATAAGGCAGAGGGCCGCGATAGCCCAGAATCACAAGCGCAGGAAAGGTGAAAATTGCCCCGGCTGCGACCGCTTCGCCGGCCGAGGCGATAGTTTGGACGACGTTATTTTCGAGGATGGTCGCACCGCCGAGTACCCGCAGAACAGCCATTGAAATGACCGCGGCCGGGATACTGGCCGAAACCGTCATCCCGGCATACAGGCCGAGATAAGCGTTGGCCGAGCCGAGCAGAAGGGCGAGAATCGCACCGATCACGAAGCCGCGCGCGGTAAATTCGCGGACTTCAGCGTCGCCTGCGACAGTGACTCGCTCGGGACTGGCTTCCGGCACGCGGCAACTATATGCGATCAGTTACCCCGGATCGCCAGCCCATCGATCGGGTGTGGAACCTGAGGGTTACGAGGCCTTTGAGGCTGGAACCGTCGGTTCGCCGGCCGATTTCCATCCGGCGATGCCGTCGATCATCACGTTTACGTCGGTATATCCGGCCTTAACCGCCCGCCGGGCGGCTTCGTGCGAGGCCATTCAATGGGTGTTGGCGCAATAAAACACCAGTTTGGCGCCTTTGTTGGCTGGAAGCGCCGACAGCGGGTAGGCGTCGTCCGAATCGAGCAGGGAGGCGCCGGGGATTACCCCGAACTTGTCGCGCGTGGATGCGCCGTTGACGTCGTAGATGTGGACCTGAGCATGCGGATCGGCGGCCAGCGTCTTCAAATCGGCGACGCGAATAATTTTGAAGGTATCGAGACTCTGATCCTCGCTTCCACCACCGAGCATCTGCGAAAGATTAAAGGAGTAGCCAGGCGCGGCACTTACAGCTAGCGCAAGCCCGGACACAATCGCTACGAGCAAAGCACGCATAAGGCCTCGTGCAAACTGATGACGTAACCTCAGGCTACTATATCGAGGCCAGCGCGCCAACCAGCATTACGGTCGACCGTGGCGGCTGATCCTTGCGGCACGGACGGGTAGACTGGCAGAGTTTAGCGGCGCAAAAAATCGTTACTGCGCCTAGACCTCAAGGATTCCAGGTAATCGAATAATGACGGGAGCATCGCAATGAGTGACGACTGGCGCGCACGGGCCAGGAAGATTCCAAAGGGCAACTTGTTCGACGATTTTTCGCTGGGGCAGGTCTTTGCGCATCATTGGGGCCGCACCTTGAACGAGAGCGACAATTCGCTCTTCAGCACCCTGACGCTCAGCTTCAATCCTCTCTACTTCAACGCACCGTACGCGCGTACGCATGGTCATCGGCGAGTGGTGGTCAACCCGATGCTGGTGTTCCTGACGGTCTTCGGTTTATCGGTCGAGGACCTTAGCGAGGCTGGGGGGCTTTTCCTGGGGGTCGACGAGTTGACCTTCCATCGCACGGTCTATCCGGGCGATACGTTGACCGCGCGCAGTACGGTGGTCGATAAGCGCGAGTCGCAGAGCCGTCCGGGCACTGGAATCGTGACGTGGCATACCGAGGGCTTTCTGCTGGATGGTGGCACCGCCTCGAACGGCGCGGCCGGGATGCGGGTGGTTGATTTCCGCCGCTCCAACCTGATTCCCAAGCGAGGCGTTACCCTATGAGTTACATGACCGAAGAGCGCCAGATGATCCAGCAGACCGCTCGCGACTTCTCGATTAACGAAGTGTTGCCGGTGGCCAACAAGCTCGACCCGGTCGAGGGCGAGATCCCGATGGATCTGCGGGAAAAAATGGCCGAACTTGGCTACTTCGGCATCCTGATACCCGAGGAGTACGGCGGATTGGGGCTCGGGGTCTTCGAATATGCGCTGGTGACCGAAGAACTGGCCCGCGGATGGATGAGCGTCGCGAGCATTATTGCGCGCGGCAACGGACTCTGGGGCGGAATCAGCGACGAGCAGCGCAAGGCTTACTTCCCACGGATGGCGCGCGGTGAATTCCTCGGCGCCTTCTCGCTGTCAGAGCCGGACGCGGGCTCCGACCTCGCCAACGTCTCATGCCGGGCGGTGCGCGAAGGCGACCAATGGGTGATCAACGGCACCAAGACCTGGTGCACCTTCGCCGACGGCGCCGACTTTATCCAGTTGTTCGCGCGGACCTCGACGCCCGACGAGAACCGCCGCCACGTCGGCATCAGCCAGTTCATGCTCGAAAAGGAGCGCGGCAAACTGCCACCCGGCGTCTCTGGCGCGCCGATTCGCAAAATTGGTTACTTCGGCTGGAAGACCTGGGAGCTGCACTTCGACAATTTCCGGGTGCCGGCCTCGGCCCTGATGGGACAGGAGGGACGCGGTTTCTACGCCATGATGTCCGGGCTGGAAACGGCCCGCGTGCATACCGCGGCGCGCGCGATCGGGCTCGCGCGCGGGGCGCTCGATGATTCGATCACCTACGCGCAGCGCCGCGTGCAATTCAAGCGGCCGATCGCAGAATTCCAGCACACCCGCTTCAAGCTGGCCGAAATGGCGGCGAATATCGAGGCGGCGCGCCAGTTGATGTACTACGTCGCGACCGAGGTCGACGGTAAACGGCGCTGCGACAAGGAAGCCTCGATGGTTAAGTTCTTCGCCTCAGAAATGGCTGAACGAGTTACCAGCGACGCGTTGCAGATTCATGGCGGTTACGGCTACACGCGCGATCTGGCAATTGAGCGTTATTGGCGCGACGCGCGGCTGACTAAAATCTTCGAGGGCACGTCGCAAATCCAGCTTCGTATCATCTCGGATCGGTTGCTCGGAGGGACAGAATGAGCAGCGAGCTTTCCGCCCTGACCGGCAAGAGCAACTATTTCGAGGATTTCGCCGTTGGCGAGGTTTACGAGCATGCGCGCGGCAAGACCGTCGAAGCTCTCGAGAATGTGCTTATCACCAACCTGGTGCTCAACACCGCGCAGGCCCATTTCAACGAGCATCTGGCCCAGACCCTGCCGCAGGGTCACCGGATTACCTTCGGCGGAGTGACGGCGTCGATCGTGATCGGCCTTGCGATGCAGGACACGGGTGAGAACGCAGTCGAGGAGGTCGGTCTCAACAAGGTGCGTTTTCGCGTCCCGGTGCTGCACGGCGATACGCTCTACGCCTTCACCGAGGTGGTCAACAAGGAGGAACCGGCCGACGTTCGCGGCCATCGCAACGTCGGGCTGTTGCACTTGAAGCATTGGGGCATCAACCAGCGCGGCGAAACCGTATTCGAAGGCGAACGCCGGGTGCTGGTCAAGAAGCGTGCGTTCAGTACCGCGGGCCTGGAACCACCGGACGAGGAGAATATTCCAATCTCGAAGGCTAAACGCGTGGCGCGCAAGTCTCCGGCGCCAAAACGGCCGATCGCGGCGCAAGCCAAAATGCGGAGCGCCAAGCGCGCGCGTCCGATGCCCAAAATATCGGCGAAGGCGAAGCAGCGGGTGTCGAAGCCGCGCCGCCGTGGCCGTTAGTGGGCGGATAACCGCGCAATCAACGCGAAAGAGGAGCAGTCATCATGCGATTGCGAAGATGCGAACTGTCGACCCCAGGCAGCAACGAGAAGATGGTCGAGAAGGCGCTGGGCACCAATGCCGACGTGGTGTTCCTCGACCTCGAGGATGCGGTCGCGCCCAATCAGAAAGTCGAGGCGCGCGGCAAGGTGATCCAGGCGCTGCGCACCCTCAACTGGGGTAAGAAAACCCGCGCCTTTCGCATGAACAATATCGAGACCGAGTACGCCTACCAGGACGTAATCGAAGTGGTCGAAAAGGCCGGCGAGTATCTCGACTTGATTATCATTCCCAAGGTTAAGGCAGCGCGCGACGTTTTCTGGGTGGACACCTTGCTCACGCAGATCGAAACCCGCATCAAGCTGAAGAAGCGCATTATGCTCGAGGTGCTGATCGAGGAAGTGCAGGCCCTGATCAACGTCGAGGAAATCGCGGCCTCGTCCCCGCGCCTGGAGGCGATTATCTTCGGCCCTGGCGATTTCAGCGCTTCGCAGGGCGTGCGGATGAAGACCATCGGCGGCAGCGTTTCTACTTATCCGGGCGACATCTGGCACTACGCGCGCAGCAAGATTGTCGTCGCGGCGCGCGCCGCCGGAATCGAAGCGGTTGACGGCCCGTACGCGGATTTTCGCAATCCCGACGGCTACCGCGAGGAAGCGGTCCGCTCGGCGACGATGGGCTTCGTCGGCAAATGGGCGATCCATCCGAGCCAAATCGACATGGCCAACGAGATCTATTCGCCGAGCGCGGAGGAAGTAGATCGAGCGCGGCGGCTGGAAGCGGCCTACGCGAAAGCCGAAGCGGAAGGGCTTGGCGCTGTGACGTTTGACGGCGTGATGATCGACGCGGCCTCCGTGCGCATCATCCGCAACACGATCGAGAAGGCGAACCTTATCGGAATGTAGACCTTACCAGCCAAAGAATCGTCCAAGGACGAACGCGATTACGAGCAGCAGCCCCAATTCGAACTGTAGCTGCCCGGAGCGGCTCATCGCGCGGTTATGTTTTTCGGCGTCCGGCCCGGGCCATACCAGGCGAAGCTGATCGATCGGACGGGGCAGGGTGACTAAAACGAAGATCGCGGGCCACGGAATCAGCCGGGCGGCGACGCCCGCGAGCGTTGCGACGTAAGCGCCGACATCCGACAACAGCAGTTCGATAAGCGCCGCCCGCCGTCCAACCAGAACCGCAAACGTGCTTTTGCCATGGGCGCGATCGTTATCGATGTCGCGCAGGTTGTTGGCCTGCAGCACGCCGGAGCACAGAAATCCCATTGGCAAGGACGCCACCAGCGCCGCCCATGAGAAGTCCACCGCCTGAACATAGTAGGCACCGAGCACGTAGCCGGGGCCCATCAGGGTGAACACCATCAGGTCGCCTAACCCGCGATAGGCCAGGCTGAGCGGTGAGGCGGTGTAGAAATAAGCGCCCGCGACGCCGATCAGTCCGAGCACCAGCACTGGCCATCCGCATTGCGCGACCAAAACGATTCCGAAGATCGAGCCGATCACGAGCGCGACGATCCCGCCCCACCAGACCTGCTCGGGGCGCAGGAAGCCGCGTTGTATCACCAGTCCCGGGCCAAAGCTTTCCGGCGAGTTCCAGTCTGCCGAATCGGTGCCGTTGGCGAAGTCGTAGTAGTCATTGACCATGTTGGCGCCGGCTTGGAGGAAAACCGCTCCGAGCGCCGCCGCAAGGTAAATCCATGGTGAGAAAAAGCCGTCCCGCACGGCCGCCGCGGTGCCGACCGATACACTGATGAACGGCATGCCGAGCGTCCAGGCGCGGCTCGCCTGGATCCAGGTAGCGACAAATCCCGGCCGTGCGCTGCCGCCGGGAAGCGATATGGTGCCTGCCTGATCCATGATTATTCGACCTCGGGTTTGAGGGTTCGCCCGTCGCGAAAAGCCCGGTGGCAGCTTCTACACGGCGCAGTTTGTCACGCCCGAGCAGACGAAAAAAGACGGGCGGCGTGAACTCTCACACCGCCCGCCGGTTGCGCATGGAGTCTTGCGCTCAGCCGCCCACCGGATTCGGCCCGATGGTCGGGTCGCGCACCAGCACACCTTCCTCGTAGAGTTTTTTGATCCGATCGTCGGCCAGGTTCAGATATTCGTGCAGTACCTGCTCGTTGTCTTCGCCGAGACGGGCCGAGCGCACGTCGGTGCGATCCGGCCACGCGGAGAACTTAACCGGCACCGCGGGCATCGCGACCTTGCCGAGCAGGGAATCGTTGATCCAGCGGACGGTCTTGCGCTCGTTCATATGCGGATGCTTGACCGCCTCGTTGACTGTCAGAACCGGTGCACACGGCACTCGCTCCTTGTCGAGCGCGGCAATCGCGTCATCGCGGGTGGGGAAGCTCGCCAGCCAGTCTTCAATGATTTTCTGCAGCTCGGCGTTGTTATCGCGGCGGCCGCGCGCGCTCTTGAAGCGCGGGTCGGTGGCGAGTTCGGGCTGACCCATCGCGCGCGCCATCTGGGTCCATTGATGCGGCGTCGGCACGCACAGGTAAACGTACTGATCACCGCGGTAATGATAGATGCCGGTGGGGCCGCCGCCAGGATGCTGCGAACCGTTGCGCGTGGGCTTGTACTTGTCGCCGCGCAGTGAAACCTGCGGCACCGTCGATTCATGCATGTGGAAGTAAGTGTCGAGCAGCGAGGCGTCGAGGTATTGGCCCTCGCCGGTGCGCTCACGATGAAGCAGCGCGAAGCCGACTGCCATCGCCGCTGCAACCCCGGTCGAAACGTCGCCGATCGCCATCGTGGTCACCGCTGGCGCGCGGTCGAGTTCGCCAACTCCGTCGGTGATCCCGGCATAGGCCTGGCCAATATAATCGTAGCCCGCCTTGTCCGACAGCGTTCCGGTCTGACCGGCCATCGAAATCGAGCACATGATGATCTTGGGATTGGCTTTCTTGACGTCTTCGTACGAGAAGCCGAGGCGCTTGATTACACCGGGCGCAAAGTTTTCCACCACCACGTCGAATTTCGGAAGCATCGCCATTACCAACTCGCGCGCGCCGGGCTTTTTCATGTCGATGGCGAAGCTGAGCTTGCTGTGGTTGTGCTGCATGTAATAGCTGCTGTGGCTGGTTCCCTTATGCTCGGGCTGAAGCGGCTTGAGGCCGCCGGCGCGGACCCGGTCGCCCTCCGGCGCCAATTCGAGCTTGACCACCTCGGCGCCCATCTCCGCCAGCAGCCTGGTGCAGGTCGGACCAGCGACAAACTGGGTGAAATCCAGAACCCGGTAACCCTCAAGCATTCGTGGCATGCTCGACATCAATCAGACCTCCGTTGGCGACGGTGAAATAGCGATTGAAAACGCGCCTTCCGGGCAAAAACTACAAAATACGCCGCGGATTGTCCAATCGTAACCGCGCGTCAGCTCCGATGACAATCTGGCAATGGGAGTCTAGGGCAATGCTACGAGATCGAATGCGGGCGGCAGCTTTTCAGCGATTACCGAGACCGTTTCCTCACGCTCGCTGACGCGGATCAGGCTGCCGTCGCTCAGCGCCCCGTACATCACCTCGGGATTTTCGGGGTCCGCCAGCAGACGCATCACCATGCCGCGCGTCGCATGTGTCGAACCGTCGCCCGCGGCGATGGGCCGGAAGCTGTTGCCGCGATCGGTGCTGCGAAACATCAGCGCGTCGGCCCCGATCGAACCGATCGACCAGGTCGGCGGTGGCCCGGCGGCCGCGGCGGTATAGATCGGAGCGTTGTGCCCTTGACGCACCAGGATCGGGATTGTGTACGAACGGCTCAAGCCCTTGACGTAATGCCATGACCCGCCGGAGTTCGGGCTTATATAGAGCCCACGTCCGGTGGTCGCGTAAAGCCGCGCGGGATCTTCCGGGTCAACCGAAAGATTGTGGACATCCGAATAAATGTTGTGATTGGTGGGCTCGAAACTTTCGCCGCGGTCGCGCGAGCGGAACACCCCGCCCTCCTCGACTCCGACGTAGAGCGTATCGGGCCGTTTCGGATCGAAAATGATCGAGCGAACGTGCGGAATGTGCGGCGGCGGCGGAAAGCTCCATCGATCGCGCCCCGGTAGTTTCAGGAAGGCGGTGCATTCCTGGAAGCCGCGGCCACCGTCGTTGCTGCGGAAGATGCGGGCGTGCGAGGTGCCGACGAACAACTGACCGCTGACGTCGGGGGCGGCGGCAAGCGACCAGACCTCCTCGTCGCGCGCCATCCCGGGCGTGATGTCGTTCCATGAGCGCCCGCCGTCGACCGAGCGCGCGAGCGAGCCTTTGCCGCGCGCGCTGCCCGCCTGAGCGTTGTGAATCGAGCCGGCGTACAGTACGTTGGGATTCTCGCAATCACGTGCCATGCACCAGACCGAGGGTGGGTCGGCCAGAACCATCAGGGGCGTTCCGCCGCGGTCGGGGTCGATTAGAATGATACCCTTGGCGCTTCCGACGCAAAGCCGCATAGCAGAGCCCCCTTCGGAGCCGTCCTTCGCCCACTCGGACGGGCGCGGCTCACGCAACGAATCGAGACCGGCATCGCGCTGAATACTAACCTGCGGAACTTATGCCTGCCAGCCGCCCGCTATTGCTGCGAGCACAACTTGCCAACAGGGGCAGGTTCTACTCAAGCCGGGCATCAGGATGAAGAGCGCCGCTCGCGGCCAATTCCGCGGGCGCGACCTTCTTTGCTCCCGGCTCGAGCCGGACACGCTTTACCAGGACGCTCGCGCCGTGCAACGCGATCCTCATTCCGGCCGCATCGACGGAGACAATTGTCCCAGGCGCGGCAGACTCCGCCGCTTCACCGATCATCGGCTCGTAAAGCCGCAGCCGTTGACCATTAAGGGACGCATACGCGCCCGGCTGCGGGTCGCATCCGCGGATCAGATTATGGACCTCCAGGCCGGGTTTGCCGAAGTCCACCCGCGCGTGCTCGTCGCGGCAGATTGGCTCGTAGGTGGCGAGCGTTTCGTCCTGCACCATTCGCGGCGCGCCCTCCGCCGCAATCAGATCGAGCGCGTCGCCTAACGCGTCGATCCCCAGCGAAAAAAGCGTGTTGAAGTACAGCGACCCGGTCGTGTCGTTGGGCCCGACCGGTGCGCGCCGTTGAACCAGGATCGGACCGGTATCGATTCCCTTGTCAGGCCAGAACCAGGTGACGCCGGTCTCGCGGTCGCCATGGATCAGCGTCCACGCAATCGCGCTGGCGCCGCGATGACGCGGCAGGAGCGAAGGGTGAAAGCAAATCGACTTTAGCCGCGGCGCATAGAGGATGCGCTCCGGCACGATAATCGTAACGAATGCCATGATCGCGAGGTCGGCCTCGAGCGACTTGAAATGCTCGTAGGCCGCGTCCGAACGAAAGGACGCGGGCTGGCTCAGCGGGAGCCCAAGCTCGAGCGCCTTGTTCTTGAGCGGGTCGGGTTTCCCCCCGGCTGGATCGGGTGGCGCGAAAACGTGGACGATCTGCTCGCCGCGCGCATTGAGAAGATCGAGCGCGCGCTCGGCGAAAGCCGCCTGGCCAATCAAGACAATGCGCAAGGGACTTTTCCTCCGGTAGGGCCGCCCGCGCCAACCTACCAAATCAGCGCAGACCATGCATCCCCGCCAGCCATGGGACAGGCGAAGACATCGGGGATGGGACGGCTGATTCCCCGCCAACCGGCCTAAATTACCGTTTAATGAAAGTTTGATCAGATGCTCAAACTTTGTTAGGTAAACTCCGGCCCTTGGGGTTTCAGCTTATTCCTGACCCTTTGGGCGAGCATCAAGGGCCCGGCGCCGTCGGAGCCAATTTGGTTCGACGTGAATGATAAGCAGACGGGCAAGGAGGTGGAGGCGGAAGCGGTGATTTGATGACTTGATGAGTCAGGCTACGGGTTCCGCGGCTGGTTTCGCTCGAGTTGCTATCTAGCCAGCGGCAGTCAAGCCGAAATTCGTCGACCGGTGGTTCACAGGGTCTTGCGGTCCGGAGAAACCGCATGATTTGGGACGAACCCGGTACTCAGGCTCGACCGATTCGTAGCACGCCGCTCCGCGACATTAAATACAAATAGCAAGTATAAGCATTGGGAAGCGTACTAGAACCTCGCATGACTCGATGGGGACGAGAATGCGTGATTCGCGCTGCCTATAAAATTGAAAGTGCCAGCAGGGAGGAGAATATGGAAGTCTGCGCACGTCTGCGAACGCAGATCGCCCAAGTGGCGGTCGCGGCCGTGGTTGTCCTTACAGCTGCGGCCTTGGGCGTCGGCATTTCGTATGCCGGCGGGAGTGCCGATGGACCGGGGAACGGGCTGAGCGTCACCAACAATGCGGCGGCGAGCCTGTTGCCGGATGACCAGGCGGCGGAAAACAGTTGGTTGAGCGGGCTGCATGTGTCGGGCTACGGAAGCCAGACCTTCGGCATGTGGCAAAATCCGACGGCGTTGCGGGATTTCACGCCAAGCCGCAATAATCTCTCGACCTCGCGCTCTTTGTTGCAGGTCGACGAAAACTACCGCCTGAACGAAAACAACACCTTCTTTATGCGCGAGTGGTTCGTCTACGAGCCGCCCTATTCGTTCAACAGCGCGAACAACACCGCCTACGCGGGCAACGGCCAGGCCTCCGGCCAGGGCGCCTGTTTTGCCCTCTACGGACCCTCGGGTTGCTCGCATCCGGCCAGTTTCGGCCATTTCATGAACGACTGGTACAACGTCTACCAGGTGCGCGACGCATGGTGGGAGAACAAGACCGGACCGCTGAGCACCTTCGTGGGCAACCAGATCGTGGTGTGGGGTCAGTCGCTGGCATTTCGGGTCGGCGACGTGATCAATCCGGTCGATACGGCGTGGGCCTTTGGCTTCGCCAATCTCGAGCAATCACGTAACGCGCAGTGGATGATCCATCCGATTCTGAACCTGCCTGAGATCGGGCCGTTGACCTCGAACTTCATCGAAGGAGTCTGGCAGCCCGGCTTCGCCCCCCAATGGTGGGAGTGCAGTTATCCTGACGGGCGTTACAACGACCATTGCCAGATCGATGCAGGCAGGGCTGTGACCGGCGCGCCGGCCGCGATGCACGGGCCGAGCGGCCGCTTCGACATACATTACGACAATTCGGCTGTATTCGGTATCAATGCGCCATTGAGCGCCGGACCTTATGGACCCGCTGGAGCCGGTTTGGTGGCTGCGCCGGCGGCCCACGAGTTCTGGAGTTGCGCGAATTTGACCGGTGGTGTGCGCGCTGGTTTCGTGCCGAAGGGGACACCGATCATCCCCTGTACTTTGGGCCTTTCCAAGCACAACGTGCCCTATGGACCGACCGGCAACGGTGCGACCGTGGATGTCGGCGAATGGCGGATTCGCGGGATGCAGCCGCAGAACTGGAACAACGGGTTGCGCTTCCATTCGCTCTATGGCGCGACCGAGTTCACGATCCTCTACTATGACGACAACATGAACGGCGGCGCCCCAGGCAATCTGCGCTGGACGCCGGGGACCAATCTGTGGACCTTTGACTATCCAAGCATCCAGCGCTTCGGCGTGACAGCCGACCAGCCGTTGCCGATACCTGCCTCCCTTTCGGAATACTTCCCGGCAGTCGGACGCGCTGAGATGCTCTACACCAATCACGTCTCGGAGACCGATATGCGGCCGACCCATCTGGAGGGCGAGCGCTATACCGATACGGTGACCTGGATGACCGCAGTCGACCTCGACCAGGCCTACGCGCCGTGGCTGACCAGCACCGGCAATCTGTCGGCCAACGTCGAAGTCTACGACAACATCATCATGGACAAGGCCAAGACCATGTCGATCGGCACCGACGTCTCAGCGCCGATCGAAAAGA
>DATEGX010000171.1:0-7863 GCA_035279875.1 Binataceae bacterium (SeqCode) | reverse complement strand
CGGTTGATTTCCTGGAGCAGGAATTCAATCGACTTGCCGACCGGCCCGCTACGCTTGAGCAACGCCGCGAGCGCCTGCAGATGCACCTTCAGCCGAATCATTTCCTCGGTGATATCGCCGTGCTGGGCCGCTGCGGAAGCTTCTTCGTAGAGCCGCTTCTCGTTGATTGGCAGTTCCGCCAGCAACTCGCGAACGCGGCACTCGAAGTTGGCCCGGATCGCTGCCCGCGACTCGACCGCCAGCTCGTCGATCCGTGGAATCGCCGAGGCAATCTGCTTGAGCCGCATTTCGAAATCGCGCTTGAGCGCCCGTCCCTCGCGGGTCCGCTCTGCCTCCATCCCCTTGAGCGCGCGCCGCAGTGCCTCGAATCCCAACTCCGCGCCGGCCTGCGGCTCCCCTTCCTCTTCAAGAACTTGAAAAATCTCGGGCCGCTGCAGAATGACCTCGAGTCCAAGCTTGCCATTGAGTTTCAGGGCACGCCCTAAGCGGCGCAATTCATCGATATATGCGCGCGCGAGCTGGTCGTTGACCCGCAATTTCGATTTGGGGGGGGCGAGCTGGGCGTAACGGATGAAGATCTCGACCCGGCCGCGTTCGACCACGCCTTGGACGATTTTGCGCATATCCGATTCGTGCTGTCCCCAGCCACGCGGGAGATTGAGCTTGAGCTCGAAGAAACGCTGATTGAGCGCGCGCACCTCAGCCACGAGATGAATCCCGGATCGCGAAAGCTCGGCCCGCCCAAAGCCGGTCATGCTGCGCATCGGTTACTCATCCTTTCGCCTTCCTTTCGTAGGACCATACAAGGCTGGAAGAATAGAGCTCGAGTGTGCGATCCACCATTGTCTCCATCGCGAAATCCTGGCGCACGCGCTTTCGCCCTGCGCTACCCATCTTGCTGCGGAGCATCGAATCGCTCGCCAGCTTGATAATAGCCGCCGCCAGCGCCGGCGCGTCACCGGGCGCAACCAAGATCCCGTTGATTCCGTCTGACACGACTTCGCGAAGGCCACCGACGGCGCTCGCAATGACCGGCAATCCGCTGGCCATAGCTTCGAGGGCCGCGATTCCGAGGCCTTCGCTGAGCGAAGGCATGACGAAAACGTCGAGCGCCGCGAGCAAATTCCGGGGGTCGTTAACCGCGCGCATCAGATGAACGGTGCGCGAAAGCCCGCTTTGCGCGACCTCACGAGCGAGATCGGCGTAAAGCGGCCCGTCACCGGCAAGAAAGCAGTGGAGGCGACCGTGAGCAGCCACTGCTTCCTCGCCAGCCTGGGACTGCGCAAGGGTCATCGCTTCGACCAGTACGTGATGACCTTTGCGTGGCACCAGCGCGCCGACTGCGCCAATCGCCACATCGTCAGGCAGCAGGCCGAGCGCCGAACGGGTTTGTTCCCTGATGACCGCGGTCGGCGGCGCAAATCGACGGCAATCCACTCCGCTCGCTACTATCTTGATGCGCTTGCGCGCGACACCGCCACGCACGAGCGCATCCGCTACGCCCCCTGAGATGGCCGCGATTCCTTCCACCGCCCGATTGTACAACCATGGCGCGAATAGACGGTTGGGCAGGTAGTCCATCCGGCGAGTCACGACCAGCGCTCCAGCGCGCCCACGCGCATACGGCGCCAGCGCATGGGCACGCGCGGTATGGAAGTGTACGACGTCAAAGGCTTTCCGGCTGAGCATAGCGCGCAATCTGAGACCGGCGGCGACGTCGATTGAATTCCTGACTCTAAGGGGATGGCAAACGACGCCTTCGCCCGTCGCACGCTGCCATAGTTCACCCGTCGGGTCGCATAACAGCTCGGCGCGATGGCCGGCCGCGAGCAACCCCAGCGTCAAACCCATCACCTGGACCTCGCCACCGCCGAAGCGGCGCTCCGGGTCGACCCCCAGGATGCTCAAGCTGTGCTCCCCGGCGCGACCCGCGGGCACTGGATAATCATCTCCAGAGCCTTGATGGACGGCGACATCCGCGGATTCCGACTGCCTCACGATGCGGCTTCCAGTAATGCCCAGCGCGGCCTAATCGACAAAACGATAATAGATGATCGCGACGATTGCCGAGAACGCGTCGCGCCAGCCGATTTTCTTGCCCTGATCGTATGTGCGCCCCGAATATGAGATTGGAACTTCGTAAATTCGCCACCCGGCACGCGCGGCTTTGCAGGTTATTTCGGGTTCGAATGTGAACCGGTCGGCGCTGAGCCTCAAATTGGTCAGTTTGTCGCGCCGAAACGCTTTCATGCCGGTTTCCATATCGCTGAGGTTGAGGTCGCTGACCACGTTCGCTATCAGCGTCAGCATACGATTTCCCAGGTAATGCCAAAAGAACAGTACCCGGTGAGGTCCGCCTAGAAACCGCGAGCCGTAGACCATATCGGCCCGGCCGTCGAGCAAAGGCTCGAGAACGTGGCCGTAATCGCGCGGATCGTACTCGAGGTCCGCATCCTGAACGACTACGAACTGATGCTTCGCCGCGGCGAAACCAAGGCGAAGTGCCGCGCCCTTGCCGCGATTTTGCGCATGGTAGTAACAATGCACTTTGGGATGGTTGAATTGCTGGAGAAATTCGCGGGTACCGTCGGTCGACCCGTCATCAACGACGATTATCTCGCAATTGAAACCGCATTCGAGCACCCGGAGAATCACCGCCTCGACCGTTTGAACTTCGTTGTAGACCGGAATAACGACCGAAATGCTGCGGGTTTGCGACACAGTATAGGCATCGGGAGCGGCGGCTTGGCTCATGATAGGCCCGGTGAGACCATAGCATCGCGTCGCATGCGCCGTCTCAGCATCCTGGCCGCACGGCGTACTAATCGGCGCGAACGTCGTCGATCGAGTGCAGCCTCATAGGCACGAAACACGCGCAATCGGTCGGTAAGAGTGATTCCAGGTAGCGTAAAATGACCGAGCTGGACCAGATTGCGCAAGCGCTGTCTTTCAACGTCTACGCCAAAGCTACGCCGCGTACGCTCGTTATCGATAAAGGCGAAACGTGGTGGCTCGCCAAGAGCAATACAGACATTAAAAGGAGTCAGGTCGCCATGAATCAGCCCGGTGCTATGTAAGCGACCGATCTCGGCGCCCAAGCTACGCAGTACAGCCCGTTTCGTGTCTAGCGAGCCGCCAATGCGCTTCAAAGTCAGCAGCGGTCCTTCGCCCGCAACCCGTGCCGTGACCACCACCTCACGGCCGGTTCCGGATTCGATGCCGTGCAACATCAATTGTGGAACCGAGTAACCGGCAGCCGTCAGGGACTCCGTAATCTGCGCGAGGCGATTGGACCGCGTTCCGCGGAGACGATGTTTGAGCCTTTCCAGACCCCATGGTGGATCCAGCACTTTCACGAACAAACAAGAGTCGGCATCACCAGCAAGCGCATCCAAACGGAAAGTCGTGGCATGGCGGGATCGCCTAATCTGTCGACACCCGGCTTTGCCGCTCACGATCGCGAGTACTTCTGCAATCAACGCCTCGGCGGATGGAGCATCGGCGGCGACAATCAGACGCCATCCCTCACGATCGACGGTGGGCGCATCCGGGTTCATTCGGCTTTGCCGGCGGACAGCGACTCCGGTTGCACTAAGCTCTTTTCGCTGAAACTTCGCGGATACGATCTCATTGCGCGCCGTATTGCCGAGGCCACCGCCGACGGTGAAATCCGTCGCATGCATTCGCGACCGATTGGACATTCGCGCAAATAGCACGGATGGCACGGGATTTCCGCGCGGATTACCAGATCGGCGAATCCCCATGGCGCCGACCGGTCGGGCGAAGTCGAACCCCACAATGACACCACGGGACAGCCAACCGCCGCCGCTATATGCATCGGACCCGAATCCGGGCCGAATGCGACGGCGCATTCGCTAAATATTCGTATCAACTCGCGAAGGGTTGTCTGGCCGGTGAGATTTAGCGCCGAAATCTCGCCGAGTTCACTCATCACTGCTTCAGCCTGGGCCGTTTCCTCCGGTCCGCCGATCAGAACGGGATACAGTGCCGGGCTGCCCTCGACCGGAAAGGCAAGCGAGCGAATCACTTCCGCCACAGCCTCGGGAAAGTAGAGCCGGCTGGGCCATGACGAGCCGAGTATCACGCCGAGCATCGGGCGCGGCAGGCTGGCGAGCAGTTTCTTCGCGTGCGCGTCTTCCTCCGGAGTCAACTCCAGGCCGAACTCAATGGGTGCGGGCGGAAGCCCGAGCGTGTCGGCAAATATCTGGTACTGTGCAAGCTTAAGGCGCAGGTTGGGCTGCGGCTCGATCTGGCGGGTCGAGAAAAGGTGATTGAACTCCTTGGTATTCGGCGCAGCGAAACCAAGACGATCGCTGGCGCCGGATGTCAACGCGATGACTCCGCTCTTGAGATGACGCTGCAGGTCGATAGCCAGGTCGAAGCGCCCGGCGCGCACTTTACGCAGAAACGGCACGAACGACCATGGTGCCTGCCTGCGATCGTAGATTAGCAACTCGTCGAGCCATCGATTGCTGCGCAGAATCGGTGCCGATTTGGGCTCGGCCGCCCAGGCGATATAGGCGTTAGGCCAGGCGCGCCGAATTCGCCCGAGCAAGGGCAGGGCGCGAACGACGTCGCCGATCGCCCCCAACAGCACGATCAACACCCGCCCTGGCGCCGCCCGGCCTGCCGCGTCAACCTCCATCGAGAATCGCGCTCCCATAGAGATAATAGCGGCGGATGCGCCGCCCGCAACGCCTATCGCGCCGATTATGAAGCGTTTGCGTCCTGATGACTGGACAAATTACGCACCGCTTCGACCAGCGCCTCAAGACGCGCCAGGGTGACCCGCAAGGCATCAGGATCTCCGCCAAGATGCGCCAGGATGTCACGTGCGTCCGCGTGAAACCCTGCCGGTAGCAGCTCGAAGTCCTTGCTCTCGGCGAACGAGCCTTTTTCGTTGATGAAGTAGCAGCGATTGAGTGCGTAAAGAACCAGCACCAGGAATCCGATCACCCGCGAGGCGCAGGCGGCCACGTATGGAACGTCGCCGCGCCCGGCTGGCTTGACCGCGATTTCGAGCTCGAACCCGGCGTCGAACATATGCCTGGTAATCAGCGCCGTGCGCATTGCGGGCGGGTATTTGATGGTCCGCCGTTTCAATTCGCCGATGACGCCGCCGGCGTCGCAAAGGATTCGGCAGCAATTGATTTCAGCCATATAGATTTGGCTGCGAAATCCAGTGGATGACCGAGTTGATAAAGGTTGCCGGGCCGGCCGGCGCTGCATTCGGCAATCGCCTCGCGAACTCTGCCGAGGTCGCGATAGAGCAAATCCACCTGGAAGCCGTCGATCGAAAGCCAGCCACCCCCGTTCACGCCGGCCCCCCATTCGCCGAATCCGGTAACCAGCCCGCGTGCATGGCGATCGTCCAGCGCTTCGGCCAGACGCTCCAGTTCTGCGACTTCGAACGGCCGGCACGGCTCATAATAGAGCCCCAGGTCGATGTCAGAACGCTCATCCGCGGTGCCGCGCGCCAAGGAACCGCCGAGCACGATCGCCGCAATTCCTGGTAGGGCCGCGAGCGGATCGGCGACGCGGCGGACTAACTTGATGACCTCGGAATCAGAGACCGGCTGTTTCAATCGAAATCGAGCGCGCCACGCTGCCAGGCGTAAACCAGGCCGACCATCAGAATGGCGATAAAGATCAGCGCCTCGACAAAGCCCAGCGCGCCGAGGTGCCGCAGCTCGACTGCCCACGGATAAAGGAACACGATTTCGACGTCGAAAATCAAAAATAGCAGCGCGGTCAGGTAAAAGCGGATCGAGAATCGGCTCCAGGCGCTACCGCTCGACGGATTGCCGCATTCGAAGCCCTCGCCCTTGACCTGGTCGACGGCGGGGCGAGGGCCAATCAGTCGATTGATCGTGACCATCAGGCCGACAATCAGCGCCGAAACCAGGATCGTGATGGCAATTGGAAACCAGGTCGAAATCGCAGGTGACATCTTAGAGTTGCCGCGTCTGAGAGAAGGCTCTGCCGAGTCTATACGATGGCCGGAGCGCGCGCATCAGCGCGGGCCGTTCTTTGCCGTTTGTTCGCTCGACGAGGCTGCGTCAAAGCGACGCATAAATCGCTCCGATCAAGCCCACCAATCTCGGGTCCATCAGCATATGCGAGCCCATTTGGTTCATTGCGTAGCCGAATCCGACTTTCGAATTAGGATCGGCGAACCCGAGCGATCCACCTGCGCCGGTATGGCCGAAAGTGTGAGGATTGGGGCCGTAACGGGCGGCCGGCTGCGTCAGGCGATAGCCAAGGCCAAAGCGCGACGGTAGTCCGAACATTACCGCGTCGGGCCCATTGGATTGCTCCTGATAGCCCAATTCGACTTGCGCTGGGCTCAGCACCCGCACCCCGTCGAGTTCGCCGCCACGCGCCAATGCGCCATAGAAGCGGGCCATCGCGCGGGCGTTGGTATGGCCGTTGGCGGCCGGGACTTCCGCTGCACGCCAGGCGCGCGAGTTGATCGCGCTCAGCCGCAGCGCGCCCGGCGGGTTGTTCACCGCCTTCATCGTCATCGAATCGGCATCTTCGTCACCGGGCGCGAGTGGATTGGGCTGACCGGGCGGTGGCGGCGGCGCCGCGATAACTTCGGCGCAGCGCGAGTCGTGGCGCGGGTCGAGCCCGATATGGAAATCCAGCTCCAGCGGACCCGCGATCTGCTCGCGGCAGTACGCGCCGATTGTTTTGCCGGTGACTCGCCGGATGATTTCGCCGAGCAAATAACCGAGAGTCAGCGCGTGGTAACCATGTTTCGTGCCAGGCTCCCACCAGGGCTCCTGCTCGGCCAGCGCGGAAGTCATAACCTGCCAATCGAGCAACGCACCATCGGGCAGGGGCTTGCGCACCGCCGGCAATCCGGCGCGATGGCTCAGGATGAACCGCACCGGCAACCGTTCCTTGCCGGCTTGGGCGAATTCAGGCCAGTAGCGCGCGACAGGAGCGTCAAGGTCGATCAGGCCCTGGTCGGCCAGCCGATTGACGCAGGTCGCCGCGAAGCCCTTGGTGGCCGAGTAAACATTGACGATGGTATCGCGCGTCCATGGCTTCGTGCGCGCCTTGTCGGCATGCCCGCCCCACAGATCGACTACCGGCCGTCCCTCGAGCGTGACAGCGACGGCAGCACCGACTTCGCCGCGCTTTTCAAAGTTCTCGGCGAAAGCCTCGCGCACAGGCTCGAAGCGTGGATCACAAGTTCCTTCGATCGCTGCCATCGCCCTTGTCCTCCGCGACTAACTTTCGGATCGCCACGTGTTCACTAAAGCGAAGCGTAAAGCGCTTCGTACAGCGCGCGCGGACGCGGGTCGATGATAATGCCCCCGCCCATCTTGTTCATGATGTAACCGAAGCCGACCTTGGCGTCAGGGTCGGCGAAGCCGAGTGACCCGCCCGCGCCGGGATGGCCAAAGGTGTGAGGATTCGGTCCCCATTTGTCATCGGGCTGAGTCAGCATAAATCCGGTGCTGAAGCGCGTGGTGATGAGCAGGACTTCATCGGTGCCGAAGGATTCTTCCTTATGGCAATTGCTGATTTCGCCCGCGCTCATCACTCGAACGCCGTCGATCTCGCCGCCTCGCGCGAGTGCGCCGTAAAGCCGGGCCAAGGCGCGCGCCGTGGTATGGCCATTGGCTGCCGGAATCTCCGCCGCGCGCCATCCGCGTGAATTGATCACCTCGCCGCGCAAGCCGTTCGAGGGATTGAGAAATACCTTGGCCGTCAGCGATTCGCGGTTCTTGGTGGCGTAGTCGAAGAGGTTGACCTCGCCGGGCGCGGGCGGTGGTGCCTGACGAATCTCGGCGCAACGCTCATCATCGCGCGCGTCGAGGCCAATATGGC
>DATEGX010000170.1:0-15734 GCA_035279875.1 Binataceae bacterium (SeqCode) | reverse complement strand
GTCCGCCGTTGTCTAGCCCAGGTAAGGTTCTTCGCGTTGCGTCGAATTGAACAGCATGCTCCACCGCTTGTGCGGGCCCCCGTCAATTCCTTTGAGTTTTAACCTTGCGGCCGTAGTCCCCAGGCGGGGTACTTAATGCGTTAGCTGCGGCACTCAGGGGGTCAATACCCCGAACACCTAGTACCCATAGTTTATGGCGTGGACTACCAGGGTATCTAATCCTGTTTGCTCCCCACGCTTTCGCGTCTCAGCGTCAGCAACGATCCAGAGGGCCGCCTTCGCCGCCGGTGTTCCTCCTGATATCTACGCATTTCACCGCTACACCAGGAATTCCACCCTCCTCTATCGCGCTCCAGCTGGCTAGTTTCCGACGCACTTCCGGAGCTAAGCCCCGGGCTTTCACATCAGACTTGACCAACCGCCTACACGCCCTTTACGCCCAGTCAATCCGAACAACGCTTGCACCCTCCGTCTTACCGCGGCTGCTGGCACGGAGTTAGCCGGTGCTTCCTTTGAGGGTACCGTCAAGGGCCCGCTGGATATTAGCCAGCGGACTTTTCTTCCCCTCCGACAGGGCTTTACGACCCGAAGGCCTTCATCACCCACGCGGCGTCGCTGCGTCAGAGTTTCCTCCATTGCGCAATATTCCTGACTGCTGCATCCCGTAGGACTCTGGGCCGTGTCTCAGTCCCAGTGTGGCTGACCATCCTCTCAGACCAGCTACCCGTCTTCGCCTTGGTGAGCCGTTACCTCACCAACTAGCTGATAGGACGCGAACCCCTCTCGAAGTAATAGCTTGCAGGAGCAGAGGCCACCTTTTACCCCGGAAAGCGAACTCCCCGTGGTCTTACCCGGTATTAGCCCGTCTTTCGACGGGTTATCCCGAACTCCAAGGCAGGTTATTCACGTGTTACTCACCCGTACGCCGGTTTACTCGCCGAGTTGCCCCGACTTTCTCCCACGACTTGCATGTCTCAGGCACGCCGCCAGCGTTCGTTCTGAGCCAGGATCAAACTCTCCATATAAGGCTCATATATCATTCGGTCGCGCCCGGCTAAGGGGCGAACAACCGAAGGACTGACCGCTATTCAAACCAAGGAATCGGACGGGCTTCGGACCATCATGATCCCCCGCCGCCCGATTAAAGGCATGCACTACTATTCAGTTTTCAAAGACCCGTGCCCTTTAGAGGCAAACGGAAACATTATCGCGCGATGAATTCGCTGTCAACCGAGTGACGATCCGCTTTTCCACAAATTCCCGGAATCCGCAGGATTTGCCGCCAGTTTTTCCCTTCCTTCCGTCGCGTACGATGACTCGAATTGGCGCGGATCAGAAAAGTGGAACTCACGAGCGCAGTGACGCGAGAGTCTGCCCCAAGCGCGAAGCAGTTTCAAGACCCCCGGCCCCGATCGCCGGACAAAATTATTGTCGCGGCGGTCACGCGCGGCGATCGAGCGCGCCCCATCGCGGTAGCTGCGTCCCGTCGGCAATCGCACGGGCAGCCATCGCCCCGGCATGCACGCTGAACGCGACCCCATGGCCAGCATAGGCGCCCGCAACCAGCACCGCGGGATTCTCCGGATGGCGCCCGAGCAGCGGCACCGCGCCCTCGGTAAATGCGATCGGTCCGGCCCATCGCTGCGCGATTCGCACCTTGGCCAGGGCCGGGTTAAGCCCCCGCACCCGTCGTTCGAGGCGCTCGAGTATCGCCGGCGAGTCGCCGCTCGCGATGCCCATATTTTCGAGTTGATCCGGCGAGCCGAAGCTCAGGCCTGAGCCAAAAACCACTTCCCCTCCGGCCGCCACGCGGCCCCATAAGTAGGGCGTATCATCGGTGTAGAAGGGCATTCGCGTTTCGAGCCCAATCTCGCGCAAGACCGGGTCAGTCAGCGCTTCGGTCGCCAACGCATAGGTGAGCGCACAATGCAGGCGCGGAAGGCCGGGAACGATCGCGGCCGTCCAGGCGTTGAGCGCCACTATAAGATGCGCGGCATTCAATACGCGGCCTTCCATCTCGACTGTGAGGCGACGCAAGTCGATTCGCCGCACCGGGCAATTTTCTGCGACGATTGCGCCGGCCGCGCTTGCGGCTTCGGCCAGCCCCATCAGCAGCGCGCGTGGCTCGACGCTGCCGCCCGCAACCGTCCGCGCGATACGAATCGGCGCGCCCTCATCGCGCCACGGCAATGCCTGCCTGGCGCCGCCCTCGCGATGCTCGATCTCCCAGCATCCGGGCAGCCTCAGATCGCATTCGATGCACAGCTCGGCAACGATTCGTGCAAGCCCCGGCACGCAATCCTCCGCCCCCGGCCGCACACCGGTGGCGATACCTTCGAGCACGATTCCGCCGGTGCGTCCACTCGCGCCCTCCCCCACCACTGCGGCCTCGAGCACGACCGTCCGCAAACCCCTGCGCGCCAGGTGAAACGCCGCCGACATCCCGGTGAGCCCACCGCCGATAATCGCGACGTCGGCGCTAAGCGGCTCGATTTGCGCGGGTTTAGGCAAGTGCCGCCCGGGCCATAGCGGCTCGCCCCATCGCCTTGCTCCGTCGCGCGTCGGCATCACTTTTCCTGGCGCGAGGCGAACCGGCGCGCCTACTTCTTGGTGTCGCTGATGAAATATTCGCCGGCGGCGAGGCCCTCGAGCGCCAGGCCGAGGCTCAGGTTGTCGACCATCGCGCGCCGCAGCTCACGCGTCAGCACATGCCGGGCATAACGCACCGTGAGCGGCGGTTTGGCGATAATCGCCCGCGCAACTTCCCACGCCCGCGGCAACAGCCGCTCGCGCGGCAGCACCTCGCCTACCAGGCCGAGAGTCCTGGCCTCGCGCGCCGGAATCTTCTCGCCGGTCAGGAGAAAGTAGCGCCCGCGATTGAAGCCGAGCAGCAGCGGGAAAACCACGTGGACGCCGTCGCCCGGCACCAGGCCGCTGGCGAAATGCGGCAGGTCCTGGAACTCCGCGTGCTCGGCCGCGAGCACCACGTCGCAAAGCAGCGCGAGCTCCGCATGGATCAGGGCCGGGCCGTTGACCGCGGCGATCATCGGCACTTCCACGTCAAGATGGTTCATGATCAGGCGGCGGGCGTCGCTCATCACCTCGTCGAAGATCGCAGCGGGGATTTTATCGGCGCTGCCGAATTCGTGGCGCGCGATAAATTCGTCGCCGGCCGCGGTCAGGATTACCGCGCGGTTTTCGCGATCCAAAGCCACGTCGCCGAGCGCGTGAGCGGTCTCGTGATGCGACTCGAAGTCCCATACCACCGGGCCGCCATTGCGATGCAGGGTGAACAGCAGGATACCGTCCTGCCGCTCCATTTTTATGTTTTTGTACCGGTTGGCATATTCTTCAAATTTGCTCATAGTCCTCTTCCCCGCCGCGAGGTCGCCCGCCTCGCCTACTTCTTCAGGTTGCCGGCCGGCCAGTAATCCGAAATGCCCAGGCCCTCGAGGGCCAAGCCGAGTTCGAGGTTGTCGACCATCACCCGTTTGAGTTCGCGCTTGAGCACCGCCCGCGCGTAACGGATCGTCAGCGGCGGCTTGCTCGCGATCATCCGGGCGAGCTCCCAGGCTCGCGGCAGCAGCCGCTCGCGAGTCACGACTTCGGCCACCAGGCCCATCTCGCGTGCTTCATGTGCTTCGATTTTCTGCCCGGTGAAAAGGAAGTAACGCGCGCGGTTCGGCCCCAGCAGCAGCGGATATACCGCGTGCACGCCGTCGCCCGGCACCAATCCGCTGGGGAAATGCGGCAAATCCTGAAAAACGGCGTTGTCGGAAGCGATCACGATGTCGCAGAGCAGCGCCAGCTCCGAATGAATCAGGGCCGGGCCGTTGACCGCGGCGATGGTGGGCACCGCGATATTCAGGTGATTCATTATCAGATAGTAAGCGTCGGATAACGTATGGTCACCGGCGAGCGGGCGTCCCTTGGTTGGCGCGGGCGCGCCTTCCCTGGCGCGGCCCCAGATGATGTCGGCGCAAAAACTCTCGCCGCTGCCGGTGATGATCACCGCCTTGTTGTCGCGGTCGCGGGCCACGTCGTAGAAGGCGTAGGAGATCTCTTCATGCGGGCGCCCGCCCCATAGCAATTCCTTGCCATGGCTATGGAAGGTCATCTGCAGGATGCCGTCGGTGCGCTCCATCCTGATGTACTGATACTTGTCGCGGTATTCCTCGAACTTGCTCATCGCCAGAGTTCCCCGGAAAACGGCTGCGCCGGCGGCAGGCCCGCCTCAGCCCTTGGGCAGGCCGAGCACCCGCTCGCCGATAATATTGTGCTGAATCTCGTTGGTCCCCGCCGCGATCGTGCCGCGCCGCGCCGCCAGCATCCGATGCGACCACTTGCCGTGATCGATCGCGCCCTCGGCCTGGTAGTCATATTGGCTATAAGGGCCGAGTAGCTCCATCGCGAACATCTGGATGCGCAGGTTGAGGTCGCTGGTGCCGAGTTTCATGATCGATCCCTCGGGGCCCGGCGGCAGACCCTTCAACTGACGGGTCAACTGGCGAAAGCTGGTGTATTTCAAGCCCTCGGATTCGCACGCGAAACGCGTGATCCGCTGGCGCACGTACTCGTCTTCCCAGGCAATGCGGCCGTTGCGCTGAACCTGCTTGGCCAGGTCGGCGAGCTGGCGCACCTCGACCATCATGTCGCTGCGGCCGCCGTGGATGGTCCGCTCGAACATCATGTTGGTAATCGCGACCATCCAGCCCCGATTCTTCTGCCCGACCAGGTTCGCCTTGGGCACCTGCACGTCCTCGTAGAAGACCTGGTTGAAGGCCTTCTCGCCGGTGATTTGCACCAATGGCCGAATCGTCACGCCCGGGCTCCTCAAATCGACCAGCAGGTAGCTCAGCCCCTTATGCTTGGGCAGGCTCGGATCCGTGCGGCATAGCAGCGTGCTGAAATCCGCGTGATGAGCGTTCGAGGTCCAGACCTTGCTGCCGTTGACCACGAAATGGTCGCCGTTGTCGACCGCGCGGGTCTCGACGGCGGCGAGGTCTGAACCGTGATTCGGCTCCGACAGGCCCTGGCACCAAATCTCCTCGGCCGAGGGAATTTTGGGGATATAGCGGTTCTTTTGCTCGGGCGTTCCCCATTGCATCAGGGTCGGGCCAACGCGCGCAATACCCTGAAAATTGACGGTGGGCGGTGCTTTGCTGCGCTCGAGCTCATCCTGGTAGATGAATTGCTGAATCAGGCTCGCGCCGCGTCCGCCGTATTCCTTAGGCCAATGGATGCACATCCAGCCGCCGTCATAGAGCTTGCGATGCCATGCGCGGCGGCGTTCGAACTCGTCTTTGGTATCCGGATCGTGCAGCTCGCCGTCGTCGCGAGTGTCACGCGGCTGGTTTTTTTCCAGCCATTTTCTGAAATCCAGGCGAAACGCCTCGTCTGCCTCGGCGAATTTGAAATCCACGGCGTCACTCCTTGCGCGGCGATCGGTTCGCAACCGTTATGCGGTCTTTAGGTTGTTTCGCAGGAATCCGCCGGCCCTGTCAAATCTCCGGCCGCTTGCGTCGCCGCCGCGGCGGATGCTTTAAGACTGACAGATCCAGACGCCGCGGAAACGCTAAAAACTCGAAGGTAATCAATGGAATTTCGCAATCTCGGCAAATCCGGCCTGCGCATCTCGCTGGCTGGCCTCGGCTGCAACAATTTCGGTATGCGGATCGACACGGAACAGACCCGCGCTGTCGTGCATAAGGCGCTCGACGAGGGCATCACGTTCTTCGATACCGCGGACATTTATGGCGGCCGCGGCAAATCCGAGGAAATGCTCGGTAAGGCGCTGGGCAATCGCCGCCAGGACATCGTGCTGGCCAGCAAAGTCGGGATGGCGATGGGTGACGGACCCTACGATATCGGGGCGTCACGCCGGCGCGTGATTGCGTGCTGCGAGGCCAGCCTGAAGCGCCTGGGCACCGATTACCTCGACCTCTACCAGATTCATACCCCCGACGCCCTGACCCCGGAGCAGGAGACCCTCGAAGCGCTGGATTCTCTCGTAAGCGCGGGCAAGGTGCGCTACATCGGCTGCAGCAACTACGCCGGCTGGCAGCTGGCCGACTCGATCGGAATCGCGCGCGAGCATGGGCTTGCGTCCTACATCTCGGCCCAGAACCAGTACAACCTGCTCGAACGCAGTATCGAGAGCGAACTGATTCCGGCCTGTAAACACTTCAACGTCGGTATTCTGCCCTTTTTTCCGCTGGCCAGCGGCTTTCTCACCGGCAAATACCGTCCCGGCGCCGCGCCGCCGAAGGATACGCGCTTCGGGGCAATCCAGCGGCTCGCCGACATGAACCTGACCGAGGGCAACTTCGCGACCTTGCAGCGGCTCGAGAAATTCGCCGGCGATCATGGCCATAGCATGCTCGAACTGGCGGTTGGATGGCTCGCGGGACAGCAGCAAGTCACCAGCGTTATCTGCGGCGCCACCCGTCCCGAGCAAATCAGCGAGAATGTCAAAGCGTTCTCATGGAAGCTCAGCTCCGACGAGCTCAAGGAAGTCGACAAGCTGACGCGGCCCTGAACGCGTCCCGCGCTTCGCACTGATTCCTCGATGCGGCTTTTCTGACCGAAAAGCCTATTGTTTCGATATCATTTCGATGATACTAGAATAATCGTATGGAGGCCGCAGCCAAATTCGTCGAGCAACTCAATGCCCTCGGACAGCACGGCCGGCTGGAGATTTTCCGTCTGTTGGTCCACTCCGGTCCGCAAGGACGCTGCGTCGACGAGATTCGCCACAGCGTCGCGATGCCGGGGTCGACCATGTCGCACCATCTCGACACCCTGACCCGATCCGGGCTGCTGACGTCCCGGCGTGCGGGTCGCTTCATCTACTACGCCGTGGATTGGGAGGCGGCGAGTGGTCTGATCCGCTTCCTTACCGACGATTGCTGCGCCGATATGCGAGCGAGATTTGGCGGGCAGGAATGCTGCGATGCGAATGCGCTATCCGCCTGTTCGTTACCGACGGCATCGAAAGTTCTCGAGGACGAGTCTTAGCTGGCGTTAGTTAAAATATCACGCTATCGCGTCCTACAATGGGCGTAAAACTGCCTCAAATCAGAGAAAAGCACAATGGACAACGAAGCCTCGATTCGCGACCAGGTCAAAGAGCAGTATGCGCGGGCGGCGCGGCAGGTTCGCGGCGGCGACCCTAATTCCGGCTGTTGCGGTGCCAAATCGCCGCTCCCGTGCTGCAGTCCGATCTCCTCCAATCTCTACCAGGCCAGCGAGACCGCTGGCTTGCCGCCCGACGCGCTGGCGGCGTCGCTCGGCTGCGGCAATCCCACGGCACTGGCCGAGCTAAAGCCAGGCGAGGTGGTGCTAGATCTGGGCTCGGGCGGCGGAATCGACGTGCTGCTGTCGGCCCGCCGGGTGGGACCGTCGGGCAAGGCGTATGGTCTCGACATGACCGACGAGATGCTCGCCCTGGCGCGCGACAACCAGCGTCAGGCCGGGGTCGAAAACGTCGAGTTTCTGAAGGGCGAAATCGAGGCTATTCCGTTGCCCGAGGCCTCGGTAGACGTGATTATTTCGAACTGCGTGATCAATCTTTCCGCCGACAAGGACCGGGTGCTGGCCGAAGCGTTCCGGGTGCTGCGGCCGGGCGGCCGGTTTGCGGTATCGGATATCGTCGTGCACGGCCCGATGCCGCCGGAGATCCGCCGCAATGCCGAACTTTGGGCCGGATGCGTCGCCGGCGCACTCGAGGAGTCCGAATATCGCAGCAAGCTCGAAGCGGCGGGCTTTGAGTCGATCGATTTCGAACCGGCCCGCGTTTATCGCGCGGCTCAGGCCCAAGAAGTCCTCAAGCATAGTGGCATGGAGATCAAGGCAACCGCGCAAGCAATCGACGGCAAGTTCATGAGTGCGATGATTCGCGCCCGCAAGCCGGCCGTCTGAAGCGCGGCGGCCCGGCCGCGCCTCGAGACAATTCGGACGCCGCATCACTTCCGCTGTGCCACTCTCGCCGCGAATAGGTCAGAATGGAACCGACGCCGCGAGGCCGATTTCCACGCCCCGGGGAGGTGCACAGTGAAACGCGGTATTCATGCGATGCTGGTGACGCCGTTCACCGCGGACTACCAGCTCAATGAGGACGCATTGCGCCGGCAGGTGCGCTGGGCGCTCGATCAGGGCGCCGACGGAATCGTCGCAACTCCCTCGATCGGCGAATTCCTCCATCTGAGCGAAGCCGAACGCCTGCGCACCTGGGAGGTCACGCTCGACGAGACCCGCAAGCGCCCGGACGTTTCCGCCGTCGCGATGACCTCGGGTTCGACCACCCTGGAGACCCTGAGCTACGCGCGCCATGCCGCACGATTGGGCTTCGACGCGCAGCAGGTCATTCCGCCGTACTATTGGCGATGCGGTGAGCTCGAAGTGGAGCGGCATTACCGGATGGTCGCCGAGGCCGGCGACTTGCCGGTGGTGATTTACCACAATCCGGCCTTGAGCAAATTCAATATCTCGCCGCGCTTTGCCGGCCGCTTGGCCGCGATCGAGAATATCGCCGCGATGAAAGAGGTGCTCACCGATCTGCAGCATCTCGAGGCTTTGTATGACGAAATCGGCGGCCGGATCGACGTCTACAATACCTTTCGCGCGCTACTCGCGGGCCTGATGCTCGGTGCTGCAGGCGGGTTCATCAACGTCTTCGCCGTGCCCGCGGCCGTGGCTTTGCGCAAAGCTTTCGCGGCCGGTGAGGTTGCGCGCGCGCAGGAAATCCAGCGCCGCCTCAACCGCTGCTTCCCGCGCGGCGGCGAGGAAACTCTCGGCCATCTGGGGACGACCAAGGTAACGGCGACGGTGGCGACCGGTATCGAGATGGGTCCGGCGCGGCCGCCCTACATGGCGCCCGACAACGCAGTCGAGCTGATCAAGAGCCGGCTGCCCAGGCTGATGGAGCTGCTCTGAAAATGGGCGCGCGTTCCGGCAACAACTATCTCAGCGCGCTTCGCAAGCTTAAGGCCGAAGTATGGCTGGGCGGCCAGCGGATCGAGGATCCGAGTGTCCATCCCGCGCTGGTTCATTGCGCGCGTTCGATCGCCTCGCTCTACGACATGCAGATGGAGCATCCCGAGGCGATGACCTACCGGCTCGAAGAGGGCGGCCGTGCCGGTCTCTCTTTCATTCAGCCGAGGACGCTCGAGGAAGTGCGCAAGCGCGGAGCAATGTTCCGGCGCTGGGCCGAATATAGCGGCGGCATGATCGGACGTTCGCCTGACTATCTCAACGCCAGCCTCTCTGCGATGGCCGCGGCATCGCAGTTCTTCGCCGCCAGCGACCCCCGCTTCGGCGACAATATCCAGGGCTACTACCGCGAGGCGCGCAACCACGATTGGTGCGCGACGCATACACTCGTCAATCCAAAGGCCAGCCGCGCGGCCGGATGGGGCGGTCATACCGACGCCGACCTCGCGCTCAAGCTGGTCGATCGGACCGCCGAGGGGATTATCGTCAACGGCGCACGGATGCTGGCCACCCTTGGTCCGCTGGCCGAGGAGTTGCAGGTCTTTCCGTCGACCGTGCTGCGCGCGGAACCCGCGGCCGAGCCTTTCGCACTGGCCTTCGCGATCAACTGCAATGCGCGGGGGCTCAAGTTTCTGTGCCGCGACAACTTCGACCTCGGACGCTCGCATTTCGACGCACCGCTTAGTTCGCGCTTCGAGGAAATGGACTGCGTGGTGGTCTTCGACAACGTGCTGGTGCCGTGGGAGCGAGTGTTCCTGTGCGGCGACGTCGCGCGATGCAACGCGCTCTATAGCGAGACCAATGCGGTCGTCAACATGATGCACCAGGTGGCCGCCAAAAATACCGTCAAGGCCGAGTTCCTGCTCGGGCTCGCCGTCAAGATCGCCCAGGTCAGCGACGCGATGAGCCTTCCGCACGTGCGCGAACGGCTGGCCGAGATGATTATGACGACCGAGTCGATGCGCTCGGCGCTGCGCGCCGGCGAAGCCGATGCCCATCAGGACCAATGGGGGCAATTCATCCCAAAGCGGGCACCGCTGGACGTCGCGCGCAATCTTTTCCCGCGGCTCTATCCGCGAATGGTCGAAATTATCCAGTTGAATTCGTCGTCCAGCCTGATGGCAACGCCCTCCGAGGCGGATTTCGCTGGTCCGCTGACCCCTGACCTCGAACGCTACCTCGCCACCACCGGCGCGCTCGCCAAGGACCGGGTCGCGCTATATAGGCTGGCGTGGGACGCCGCCGGCAGCGCCTTTGCCGGCCGCCAGGTGCTTTACGAGCGCTTTTTCTTCGGCGATCCGGTACGGCTGGCAAGCGCGCTGGTCGATAACACCGACCTCGCGCCGATGGTCAAGCGGGTCGACGAGTTCCTCAAGCGCAACGATTGAGCCGAGCCGCCTCGCGGCTGAACGGCAGCGGGACGCATTCGCAGGCAAATGGCCAGGTTACGCAAAGCCGGCAGGATAATGCGCAATCCCGAAGCGCTGCAGGCGGCGGCGCGCGCGATGATCGCCTGCACCGGTGCGGCTTTCGCAATAGAACCCGGGTTGATATTCGCGCGATCAGCCCCATTGGAGGTCGAGCTGGGCGCCGGGCGTGGCGACTTCATTATCGAACGTGCCCGACTGATTCCGGCGCGGAATTTTCTCGCAATCGAGCTGGCCGGTGTGGTCGCCCAGATGCTCGCCACCCGTGCCGGGCGCGCGTGTATCGAAAATCTCCGGGTCGCGCGAATGGACGCGCGGACCCTGGTGAATTTGTTGCTTCCTGATCATAGCGTGGCCGGCTATCACATCTATTTCCCCGACCCTTGGCCGAAGGGACGCCAAGCCAAGCATCGGCTATTTACCCCATACCTGGTGTGCAATCTCGCCCGCACGCTGATTCCTGGCGCGCCGCTCTATATCGCCACCGATGTGCGGGAATACGCCGACACGATCTTTGCAATGGTCGAGGCTGCGGGCTTTCACCGGAGCACTATGGAAGTGCCGGGAGCGGCGCAGACCGGCTTCGCCCGCAAATTTATCGCTGAAGGGCGGCCAGTTTATGCCGTGGCGTTTGTGAAATGACAGGCATCGATTTGCCACGACAAATCAGACTCTGAGCCAATGGGGCTGTTGCGATTGAAGCCAAGCGGTGTTTACGCATCGCGCGCGCCAACCCCGGCTTGCCTTGCCATCGCTCAACAATTAACCTCGCTGCTATTCCTATGAAGCAAGTCTGGCCGATCGCGGTCGTAAGCGGATTGCTGCTGACCCTTGCTTCCGCCTGCGCTACTCGTAAGCCGCCCAACGGCGAGAACTATTATGTGCAGGCTACTCAGGAATATAACGCGCACTTCTACCAGCCCGCGATTGCGGATTATCAGAAGCTGATCGACCAATACCCGTTCAGTCCCTACGCCGAAGAGGCCGAGCTGAATATCGGGCTTTCTTACTACAAGATGCACAATTACGCCGAGTCGGTCGGCGCGCTCAACGACTTCCTGCGGATGCATCCCACCAGCAAGCATCTCGATATCGCGGCCTACTACCTGGCGATGGCGCACTACGATCAGATGGGGAGGCCGGATCAGGACCAGACCCACACCGAACTGGCGCTCAAGCAATTCGAGAGTATCGAACGGCGCTTTCCGGAGAGCGATTTCGCCTCGCTGGCGCATGAGCAGGTCGAGATCTGCCGCGAGATGCTGGCGCGCCACGAATACGTAATCGGGAACTTTTATTACAACCGCGCCAATTACAAGGCTTCCGAGTCGCGGATGGCCGAGTTGATGGCACTGTACCCCGATACGCCGATCGCACCCGATGCGCTCGAACAGTTAGGACGAACGCTCGAAAAGCAAGGTAAGAAGTATTCCGCGGCACAAGCCTATACGGCGCTGAAACAGGACTATCCAAATACCAAATACGCTGTAGAAGCGAACAACGAGCTGAACAAGCTTCATCAATCGGTCGATACGGAAGAAGACCCGCTAAAGCTTGTATTAGCGGAAAGCGGCTTCGGCGACGACCAAGCCAATGGCAACCAGGTCGCGGTGCATGAGAGCGTCGACAATCTGAGTGCGGCGGACCCGGCCTACGCTGCAAACGACCTCCCCAATCTCAACGCGGCCAAGCCGAGCGCCGCGACCGCCGCCGCCGAGCAGGCCGAGAAAGTTCAGCCGGGCCCGGCGACCTTGCGCACCGTGCGATTGTCGTCTTCAGATCCGCCGCTGTCGGTGGTTTTCGACCTGACCGGACCGGTCAACTTCGACGACCATCTGAAAAACTCCAGCGATTCGTCGAGCCTGACGATTTTCCTCAAGGGCGTGACGGCGGATTCCAGTCTCGGCCGTCATTTGGTGTTCGATCGCTCGATCTTCCGCGATTGCGATATCGAGTCCGATTCGAGCGGCACCACAATCACGGTCAATACCGCACCGGTCTCGCGCTTTGCGATCGTGCCGCTGGAACGTCCGGCGCGGCTGCTGGTCACTTTCACGCCGCAAAACGGTCCCCCCGCGACCACTGCCAGTTCTGCCGGCGCAGACGCCGCCTTCTAGTCCGCGTTCCGCGTGATTGCTTTCCCCCCACACGGGCCTTAATTGCGGCCCGATGAAGCTATGTCGTAATAATCCTCGCAACAGTGTATTTTCTCGCCGTGAGTTCGCCGAAGCGAGGGCTGTCGCTATGAGCTTTCGAGTGAAGCTGTTGCTGCTACTTATCGGCCTGGTAATGGCTACCGGTGCGCTTCTGAGCGCCGCCTACTATAGACGATGCCATGCGATGATCGAGACCGAAATCCATCGCAAGGCGCGCTCGATAGCAAGTACTACAGCGGCCCTGCTCGACCCGGAAGTCGTCCGGGCCGCGAGCCGGCGCGAAGACGAGCATCAGCCCGAATACCTTAAGCTGGAAGGCCAGTTGCGGCGGATCCGCGATTTCAATCGCCGCAAGGACGTGTGGATCCAGGATATCTTCACGTTAACCGCGGCCCCGCAAAATCCGGCATACGTTGCCTACGGCGCCGATGCCGAGGACCGGTTCGCCTATCAGCATCATCCGGGCGATATCTACCATCGCGACGGCGCGCCGGTCACGATCGGATTAAGTGGCATAAATCAGCTCGCTGAGCGACTCAGCGCCTTCCAGGCCGGCTATAAGGCCGCTTTTGCGCCAATTCGCGATAAAAATGGGACGTTGATTGCAATGGTAGGGGTTGAACTTATTCCCGCCCCTAATAGCGTAATCAACGACGTGGGAACCGCGATGATCGCGCCGCTGATAGTTACGATCGGTCTGGCGGTGATAATCGCGTTATTCATGGGGCGGGCGATAACCCGCCCGGTCGGGTTTCTGCGGGCCAAGATCGAGCAAATTGGCAACGGCGATTTCGAAGAAGCTGCCAAGCCGATTCCGGGAATATCGGGAGAATTGGCTACGGTCGCGGCTTCGATAACCGCGATGGCCAACGGATTGCGCGAGCGCGAGACTATCAAGCGCGCCTTCTCCGGCTATATCTCGCGTCAGGTGCTTGAAACGATTATCGAGAAGGGCGAATTGTCCGCGCTCAAGGGCGAACGTCGCCGGATTACGGTGCTTTTCTCGGATATCCGCGGCTTTACCTCGATCGCGGAGGGCATGAGCCCGGAAGAAGTAGTGCAAATGCTCAGCGAGTTCTTCGACCGGATGGTCGAAGTCGTGATGCGTCATAAGGGCACGATCGACAAGTTCCTGGGCGACGGCATGATGGTGATCTTCGGCGCGCCCGTCGACGACGTTTACCAGGAAGAGCACGCGGTCATGGCCGCACTCGAGATGCAAAAGGAGATGCGCGCCTTGTCGCAAGGCTGGGAGGAGAAAGGACGGCGCGCGCTCAAGATGGGTATCGGGATCAATTCAGGCAACGCGGTGGTCGGCAATATCGGCTCGGAGGAGCACATGGAATACACCGCTATCGGCGATACCGTGAACCTCGCTTCGCGCCTCGAAGCGGTGACCAAGGAACTGGGCGTTGACGTTATTGTCAGCGAGTACACCTACGAGGCGGTTCGCCCGCTGTTCCAATGGAAACCGGCGGGAACGGTCGAGATTCGCGGGCGTAGCGAGGCGGTCCGGGCCTTCACCTTGGAAGACGGGAGTCCCCGCGAAACCGCCGCTTGAGGCTCGTGCTTCCGCAACGCTCTGTGAACCCTTCCAGTCGATTGCGATGATCAGGCGCGTTTGAGCGTGGACGGCCGGTGCTTGCATTCCCTGCGTGCGACGGCAGCAACTAACCCGCTCTCGCATGAAGCCGATATCACCAAGGTCCAGGAGTGGCTCGGCCACGCGAATGTTTCGACGACACGTCTCTACGACCGGCGATAGACAAGGCCGGAGGATAGCCCGACGTTTTAGGGTTAGATATTGGACCGATAGACGGATTGCTATTGTCAGCGAGATTGCGCTTTAATCACCTAGCCCGGAGGCGATGTCATATATAGTCAGTATGTTTGACGTGGATCTGAAAGACTTTCTGAGAGACTTTCTTCAAGTCATTGACAAGTTACGCGCAGACATCTCTCGCGTCGCGGCTGTGCCCAAACAGGAGAAGGACTTTTGGGACAAATTCGCGACTTTATCTACCTTTTTATCGAGTGTGTTGCTCGCAGCGATCGGGCTGATTTTCACAACGACCTATAATGCTAAACAAACTCGGCTTTTGAGTCAGCGGGCGCATGAAGAAAGCATGCGCAATAGTACCCTGAAGGAACAAGAGAATCGCATCGCTGCGATCACAGCCGTTGACAAATTCATGGGTTATCTGAGTGGTGACGCTAAGACTAGAGAAGTTGCGATCGTGGCGATCAATGCTCTCGGCATTTCAAATGTCGCAACGGCATTAGCCAAATTGTATCCAGACAGTGGGGGCGTCGCGGCCTTAAACACGATCGCCCGATCGGGCAATCCTGCCGACAGCAAGGCAGCTACCGCGGCGCTTAGCGCGATTTACGGACTGAAGTGCCCATTGGACAAACAGACTTCCAGCACAGCAGAATGCACTTTTCTGCCAAAAGATTCGGGCGCATATACGTTATCAGCAACCGCAAGAGCAATACCCTTTAGAGGCGTCGGTGTATTAGGCCCTGTCTCTATTACGGTCACAACCGACGATGGTGTGACTGTGGCTCGATGTAGCAGTCAGCCAGTAAAATTCTCGGGTTCTCCAGGGATTGTTACCACAACATGCGACAATCCACTCAACGCTGGGACACTTTACCAAATCACCAGCGCAGCACCGAATAGCAACGCGAACGCCTATGGTCTCACGATCGCAATCCCTATTAAGGTGAGCGGCGGATGATAAAGGACGTTATCATTCATTGAGTGGGATCTACCTTACCGCCTGTGATTGTCATTTTAGAATTAAGTGGCGTCGAACTGTGTCCGGCTGTTTTGGCGCCGTGTCACAGACTAACTTCCACACCACAAGTTCAGCGTGACCGAAACACGAAGAAGTCGATCGGCTCAAGGACAGGCTCATTCCTAGACGCAGCGACGGCTTGCGCGCGCAGAGCCTGCAATCCCCGCTCAACATCGGAATCGGGAAGCTGCACCAGAATAGAGTCGGAGCGTCGAGCGAGCCGCTCAACATAATCATTCCAATTTAATGCGGCCTCACTCCAGACGAGCTCATGGGTGCTCTGCTCAAGTCCACCGCTCGCAAAAGTTGTCTCAATCGAATCCCGCGGATTGAGAGACCGCCTGAGTATCGCTCGGGTC
>DATEGX010000169.1:0-6171 GCA_035279875.1 Binataceae bacterium (SeqCode) | reverse complement strand
ATATGACTTCCGACCAGGACTCGGGCGAGGACAAAATCGAGAAAACCGCCCGGGCCGAGCACAAATCGCCGCAAGAAGTGGCCGACTTCTATGTCGCCCAATTCAAGCGCGACTGCGGGCGTCTTAATATCGAACTGCCCGATGCGCCGCTTTTATGCCGTGCAACCGAGCATATCGGCGACATGATCGCGTTGATCGAAAGAATCCTGAAGAACGGCCTGGGCTACGTGACGCGCTCGGGGGTCTACTTCGACGTCGAGAAATGGCGCGGGCCGGACGGGATGGGCCGGCTGTCACGCCAGAGCCTCGCCGAGCAGCACACCAGCCAACGCCTGGAGCATTCGCCGGACAAGAAGAGTCCGCACGACTTCGCGCTATGGGTGCTGGGCCAGCCGAATCATCTTATGCAGTGGGATTCGCCGTGGGGACGCGGTTACCCGGGTTGGCATATCGAATGCTCCGCGATGTCGATGAAATATCTGGGCGAGACGCTCGATGTACATTCGGGCGGCCTCGACCATATCCCGGTGCATCACGAGAACGAGGTCGCGCAGTCGGAGGCCGCGACCGGCCAGCCGTTCGTGCGCTACTTCGTGCACAATGCCTTCCTGGTCGGTATGGAGGGCGCGAAGATCAGCAAGAGCGCGGGCCGCTTTCCAGTGGTCGATGACCTTTTCACTGCCGAAATAAATCCTTTGGCGTTTCGGCTGATGTGCTTTGGCGCCAAATACCGCTCAGAGCTTGCCTTCAGCCTCGATGCTGTACGGGCCGCCGAGAAAAATCTCTATTATCTTTACGGCTTCACCTCGATTGCCGACAGTGACGCAACGGATAGCCCGTGGACTCAGGAATTTCGCGATCGATTCAACGAAGCGCTCAATGATGATCTGAACACACCTCAAGCACTGGCCGTGGTCCTGGAACTTATCAACCGCGCATACCGGGAAAAGGATCACAAAGTCTGGCAGACGCTCAAGGATTTCGATTCCGTGCTGGCGTTAGGCCTGGAAGCCCAGTTCGATATGTTGCACGAGGCCAAGTTTCCAACCGAGGTGTTGCGGCTGTCGGAGCGGCGAGACGAAGCCCGAAGAAATCGGGATTTCAAGTTGGCGGATGACCTCCGTCGCGAACTGACCGCGCTGGGATACGTGGTTAAAGACGAGCGCGACGGACCCTCCTCGCTGATGCCGAAATGGAATTAGGCAAGCGTCAATCGCCTTGATGCGCGAGCATGGCCTCCCCTAGAATCCACGCACGGCTCAAGGAGGCTCCGCGGCACGGATCAATATGGCTATCGAACTAAAGACCTTCGACACCCGGATGCAGGGCTCTCGTGAAGGCGCCGAAGTGCGCCATCTCGATCCCGCCAATGCCCCATACTATTTGCCAATCGCGGACGAAGTCGCGATTTTCCAGGCGGCCTACAACGCTCGCCTGCCGGTGCTGCTCAAGGGCCCGACCGGCTGCGGCAAAACCCGCTTCGTCGAGCACATGGCGCATCAACTGGCGTCGCTGCCCGACGGCCCTAACGAGCTGATCACGGTTGCCTGCCATGAGGACCTTACCGGCAGCGACCTGGTTGGCCGCTTCCTCATAACGGCGGACGAAACTATCTGGGTCGACGGTCCCCTGACACAGGCGGTGCGGCGTGGTGCGATCTGCTACCTCGACGAAATCGTCGAGGCGCGCAAGGACACCACCGTGCTGATCCATCCGCTGTCGGATCATCGCCGGATACTACCGATCGAAAAACGCGGTGAGACGCTCGACGCGCATACCGGATTTCTTCTGGTGATTTCCTATAATCCCGGCTACCAGAGCATCCAGAAGAACCTGAAGCATTCGACCCGCCAGCGCTTCATTACAATCGAATTCAACTATCCGCCGGCCGAGAAGGAGGTCGAGATTATCGCTCACGAGTCGGGCGTCGACCACGACATGGCTTACCAACTGGCGCTGCTCGGCGAGAAGGTACGCAATCTCAAGGCGTCGGGGCTCGAAGAGGGTGTGTCGACCCGCTTGCTGATTTACGCAGGCGAGTTGATTCGGCAGGGGATCGTGCCGCGCCGCGCCGCGACCGTGGCGGTAACCTGGTCGCTGACCGACGAAGCCGACAGCAAGCGGGCGATCGACGAAGTGGTCAAGGCGATCATGCCCGAATGAGCGACGGCAGCTTTCGCGACAAGGCCTGGTTCGAATGAGCGGTCCGTCGAAAACTATCGACCTGCGCAGCGACACCGTGACGCTGCCGACCGACGAGATGCGCGAGGCGATCGCCCGCGCGGAATTGGGCGATGACGTCTACGGCGAGGATCCAACGGTCAATCGGCTCGAGCAGATCGCGGCCTCGATGATGGGCAAGGAAGCGGCCATGATCGTGCCGAGCGGCACGATGGCAAACCTGGCAGCGATTCTGGCCCATTGCCCGCGCGGCACCAAAGCCATGCTGGGCTCGCAAGCCCACACGTACGTTTATGAAGCGGGCGGTGCGGCGGCTCTGGGCGGCGTGGTAATGACGCCGATTCCAAATGGTCCCGGCGGCGAACTGGTGCTCGACGAATTGAGCGGTGAGCTGCAACGGCCGCCCGACGCACATTTCGCCGCGCCCGCGCTGGTCGCGCTCGAAAATACGCACAATCTCTGCGCCGGCGCCGCGGTCGAGCTATCGCACATGGCCGAGGTCGCGGAACTGACCCACAGCCACGGGCTTCCGGTCCATCTCGACGGGGCGCGCATCTTCAACGCAGCGCTGGCGCTCGAAACCACCGCGGGGAAAATCGCGTCGTTCGCCGATTCGGTCTCGTTTTGTTTGTCAAAAGGGCTCGGATGCCCAATCGGCTCGCTTCTTTGCGGCAGTGCGGAGCTTGTGGCGCGGGCGCGACGGGTGCGCAAGGCGCTGGGCGGAGGTATGCGCCAGGCAGGTATCATCGCCGCGGCCGGAATCGTCGCCTTCAATACCATGATTGACCGGCTCGGCGAGGACCATCTCAATGCCCGTGCGCTGGCTGAGGGTTTCTCGCTGATTGCTGGAGTGGAAGTACGCGCGGTCAAGCGCCGGACCAATATGGTGGTGTTCGACATCGACGGCGACTCAGATGCGGCGGCAGCCTTCGCGGCCGGACTCAAGGAGCGTGGGGTGTTGGTGGGAGCCCGCGGACCGACGGCATTTCGCGCCGTCACGCACTATGGGATTTCGCGCGCCGACGTCGATCGCGCGGTTGCAGCCGCGGCGGGCGCGGCGGCCGAAGCACTGGCCTGACACCTCACCGCATATGGATTCGCTTAACCAACTCTTCTCGCTGAAGGGTCACGTCGGACTCGTGACCGGCGCTTCCTCGGGCCTCGGGGTCGAGTGCGCGCACGCGTTGGCGCTTGCCGGCGCCGACGTTGCGCTGGCTGCACGGCGCGCCGACCGAGTCGAGCGGTTCGCGGCCGAACTGGCCGAGCGCTACGGGGTCAGGGCGATTGGCGTGCGCACCGACATCACGCTCGACGCGGAACTGGATCGGCTGACCGAAACCGTTCAGGCAGAGCTCGGCGATATCGATATCCTGGTGAACAACGCCGGGGTGTCGCCAACCGGACGTTCGGAAACGCTCCCGCGGGCGACTTGGGATGCGGCGATGGCGACTAATCTGACCGCACCGATGATGCTCGCGCAGCGGGTGGCGCGCCGGCTGATCGAAGTGAAAAAGGGCGGGCGCATCATCAACATGGTTTCGATTTATGCGCTGGTTGCCAGCTCCATCTATCGGCTCTCGGCTTATACCGCGACCAAGGCCGGCCTCGCCAATCTGACCCGGCAACTCGCGATCGAATGGGCGCCGTACGGCATCCTGGTCAACGCGATAGCGCCCGGATGGATTCCCACGGAAGCGACCGAAGGCGGAATTGCCAAGCCGCAAAATCGCGAGCGAATGGAAAGGGCGACGCCTCTTGGTCGCCTGGGCAATCCCGAGGAGCTTCGCGGCACCGTAATCTACCTGGCCAGCGCGGCCTCGAGTTATGTAACGGGCACGATCGTCTCGGTCGACGGCGGCTACGCGGCCTGGTGAGCACGCGCGTTTGACTCTCCGGTCCCGCACCGATAGTCCCTCAGTTTCGACACATTTCAGCCTTTTCTCGCGAGCCGCCACCGGCACGCCGTGAGATCCATGCGGGGGAGAGATAACGGGGATGGCGGGCATTAGAGAGCAACTTTCGCGGCGCAAGCCGATCGAGACCCTGCTAGCCGAAGCCGGCGCTCATGCGGGCGGGCTCAAGCGGGCGCTGGGCGCGCTGGATCTGACGCTGCTCGGAATAGGCGCGATCGTCGGCGCGGGAATCTTCGTGCTCACGGGGGTGGCCGCAGCCAAGTACGCCGGTCCGTCGATTACCCTGTCATTCGTGGTGGCGGGATTCGCCTGCGCGATGGCGGCGCTGTGCTATGCCGAGTTCGCCGCGATGATTCCGATCGCCGGCAGCGCCTACTCCTATTCGTACGCCACGATGGGCGAACTCGTGGGATGGATTATCGGCTGGGACCTGGTACTCGAATACGCAGTCGGCGCCGCCGCAGTCGCGGTCGGCTGGTCAGGCTATCTGAACGTGATCCTCGGCGGGATGGGCGTGCATCTGCCGCACATGCTCACCCATCCACCGGGGTCAGGCGGACTTATCGACCTGCCCGCGCTGCTAATCGTGCTGGTGATCAGCGCCGTGCTCTACGTCGGCATTTCGGAAAGCGCGCGGCTGAACTCGATAATCGTCGTGATCAAGCTGGCGGCCGTCGGAGTGGTAATCGCGGTCGGAGCCTTCTATGTCCGGCCGGCCAACTGGACGCCTTTCGTACCGTTCGGCTGGAGCGGCGTGATGAAGGGCGCGGCGGTGATTTTCTTTGCCTATATCGGCTTCGACGCGGTCTCGACCGCGGCCGAGGAGGTAATTGAGCCCAATCGCGACCTGCCGATCGGCATCCTGGCGTCACTTTTCGTTTGCACCGCGCTGTATATCATCGTCGCGGCCGTGCTAACCGGGATGGTTCCGGCCCACCTTATCGACCTCAAGGCGCCGCTCGCATCAGCCTTCGTGCTGCGCGGGCTCAATTTTGTAGCCGGGATCGTATCGGCGGGGGCGGTCGCCGGTCTGACGTCAGTGTTGCTGGTTCTGCTGCTCGGCCAGTCGCGCATCTTCTACGCGATTTCGCGCGACGGTCTATTGCCGGCCGCATTCGGCCGGGTTCATCCACGCTACCGCACGCCTTATATCCCGACCACCATCACCGGCATCGCGGTCGGCTTGACCGCAGGCTTCCTGCCGATCCAGGAAATCGCCGAACTGACCAATATCGGCACGCTGTTCGCTTTCGTGCTGGTGTGCTTCGGCGTCTGGATCCTGCGCCATGTGGAACCCGGCATGACGCGGCCGTTCCGCACGCCGGTGGTCCCGGCCGTGCCAATCCTCGGGGTAATCTTCTGCACCTATCTGATGGCGAGCCTGCCGGCTGTGACCTGGCTGCGATTCTTCGTATGGATGGCGGCTGGATTGGTGATCTATTTCTACTATGGCCGGTTTCATAGCCATGTCGCGCGCGAGGCTGCACGCATCGCGGCCGACAATTTACCAAGAACGGGCGAGCGCAATCGTTGAGGGCTAGGGGTCGCTTTGCGGCTCGCTCGACGAGCCAGTGAGCCCGCGGCCGAACGCCGCAACCTCGTTCTGCCATTCGGCGCCGAAGGCGAGGATCAGCACCTGCTGATTGATCTGCTGGTCATGGGTCAGGCTGCGCCATTGACCGCCGCCGGTCGATGCCATCTGTTGGTAGGCCTGCTGGGTCTGAAAATAGAAACTCGGCAATGCGCTGTTCTTGGGCGGAGGCAAGCCGATCTGACGGTAATATTCCTCGACGAAGAGTTTGTGCTCCTCGAGGGTCACGTCGACTGTGTTGAAAATGCCGTTTTCCGCCCGCAGTTTGCGGATTTCGTCGAGAGTCGGCGACATATCTTCGGGAAAGGGCGGCGTATCGCCGACCAGGATTATCACCTTGCGGGCGCGCGGCTGCCAGGCCAGACGGTCGACTGCGGTGCGTACCGCGCCGAGCGTGTCTTCCTGCCATTCGCCGCCGTTTTGCGCCTGAATATTGTTGAGAAAATTGATCAGGACGTCCGGGCTGACGGTCAGCGGTTGTACCTG
>DATEGX010000168.1:0-3531 GCA_035279875.1 Binataceae bacterium (SeqCode) | reverse complement strand
TCGCGATCGATCAGTTCCTGCATCAGGCTTTCGCTGTTCTTGCTCGCCATGTCATCCTCCTTACGTTTCCGTTACGATAGCAGCGGCGCGGGCGCGCCAGCCAGAACGGCGTACATCACCTATTGCTCGCCAGCGTCGCGGCGGCCATGAAACCCGGGCTTCAGCTCCGCGTGGGATATTTCGAGAACTAAATTATTGGTTGCGGCTGGCATGCACTGCCCGTGAGTTCAGTGTCGCGGAGGGGAATCCTTTGCTGAATCAATTTTCTTCCGCCTCCCTCGACAAATTCTCTTCCCCGCTGACGATACACAATATGCAGGCCGTGCTAACGGTCATCATCGCATTGATCGCAGCGTATATCGCTTACCAGCAATGGAGAACCAACGCGCGCATGGTCAAGCTGGATGCGTTCGACCGGCGCTTCCGGATATTCGACGAGGTGCAAAGATTTATCGGCGTCGTTTTGCGCAATGGCGGAGCTTCTGAAGAGGAGCTTCAGAAGTTCTATCGCGCGACGCTGGAAGCCGAATTCATTTTCGGCAAGGAAATTCCCAGGTACCTTAGCGAGCTTCGCCGCCACGCAGATAAAATATGGCAGGACAGCAAACTTGTACGTGAGGCCAACCAGGGAGACCCTTCTTTGGGCGCTGACCGCGTTCAATGGGCCGCGCAGCATAGCGTGGAAATCAAGTGGTTCCGCGACCAGGCCGCTGTGATTCGGCGCATGTTCAAAGGTTATTTGAACTTGCGCAGATTGTAGACCTCACCCTGCGCCGCCAGCCAAAGCGCTAAACGGCGTTCAACTCTCCGCCTCTTGGGGCTCAGGCTCGCTCGAATGAGGGCGGCGGGCGAGCAGATATAGCGCAGCCGCAATCGCCAGGATCGCTCCGGCATTGGCCGCAAGGTCTATCATCGCCTGGCGGAATTGCTCAGGCGACAACCTCTCGCCCGCCACGCTCATCTGCGCGCCTATCGCCAAAATCCTCCTGGTTGCGGAAATCGCGGCGATGAACAGAAAGGGCTGCAACGACGAACCCCGCTCCTGGATATAGGAGAGCACCGTCCGCAGCACCTCCATGATGATCATGACCAGCAGCAGGTCGTTGACCAGCGTGACAATCGCCAGGGCGAAGCCGGTGGCAGCCAGATTGGCGGGGAAGACCAGGACGCTATAACCCAGCATCGCGAGTGCCGCGACGAGAAAGACCACGCCGACCAGCGCATAGACTACCGCGTCGGCGGTCTCCAGCGCCGGCAGAAGGGTGCTATGCAAGCGCAGCATGCCGGGGGGTGTGGGAGCGGGCGATTCCATTCGCAACACCATACATGCGCTGGCACTCGGGGAAACAGTCTAAGTCGCCCTTTCTTCGCTATCAGTCACGGAGTCCCTGGGACTTCGCCGCCGGATAGCGCAAGCCGACCCGATAGCCGAGGAACGGGAATAAATGACCCTGAAATGGGGTTGGATCCTGTGCGCGTCGGTAAAACGCGGCCTTACATAGCCCGATAGCAACCGGACGGCTGGGGGGCTAAGCTTTAGGGGAAGTGCCGGCCACCCGTGGCCGGTTGGAGAAGTCTATGGATATTTTCGCACCCTCGCACTTGCTGATCCTGCTGGTGATTATTCTGATCATTTTTGGCCCTTCGAAGCTCGGCGACGTGGGTGGGGCGTTAGGCCGCGCGATCCGCGATTTCAAAAAGGCCATGAACGAGCCCGATCAGTCGCCGACGGCGGCTCAAACCACAACCGCAAGCAGTGCCGCCGTGCCGACCCAGACGGTCGCCGCCGCTACCGAAACGAGCCGGCTCGAGGCTAAGGCTGACAAACCCGCATAACGCCATTCTTCGACCCCGCCGCAGATTCGAAACCCGCCTATAGCCACGATTCGTGAGGCTACCGCGCTATCTGGCCTGGGCGGCCGTCGCAGCGCTCGGCGCCTACAGCCTGGCGGTAGTTGCCTTGGCGCGCGGGGAGCAGCGCCCTGGCACTCTGTGGTTCATTATCGCGGCGGTTTGTATCTACACGCTCGGCTACCGCTTCTATTCGTCTTTCATTGCCCGCCGCGTCCTCGAATTAGACGATTCCCATCCGACCCCTGCGGTAAGGCTCAAAAATGGCCGGGATTACGTGCCAACCGCGCGATGGATTACCTTTGGCCATCATTTCGCCGCTATCGCGGGTCCCGGTCCGCTGGTCGGGCCTGTGCTCGCCGCGCAATTCGGCTACCTGCCCTCTATCCTCTGGATAGTCGTCGGTGCGGTGCTCGGCGGATGTGTGCAGGACTTCGTCATTCTGGGCTATTCGCTCAAGCGCGACGGCCGCTCCCTCGGCAAGATGGCGCGCGACGAGATTGGTCCGGTCGGAGGCTTCACCGCGCTCATCGGCGTCCTGCTTATAATGGTGATTCTTATCGCGGTGCTGGGCCTCGTGGTGGTCAACGCGATGAAGCACAGCATCTGGGCAACCTCGACCGTCGCCGCCACCGTGCCGATTGCGATGTTCGTCGGGCTCTACATGACTCATCTGCGGCCGGGTCGGATCGTCGAGGCTTCGGTCCTCGGCGTCGCGCTGATCCTGATTGCGGTGGCCGGCGGACGTTACGTTGGCGGTTTCGCCTTCGGCGCCTGGTTCGATGCCGACGCACCGCATCTGGCGGTCTGGATTATCGCTTACGGCTTTCTCGCTTCGGTGCTGCCCATCTGGCTGCTGCTGGCGCCGCGCGATTATCTCTCGGCCTTCATCAAAATTGGCACCATCCTCGCGCTCGCCGTCGGCATCGTTGCGCTCCATCCGACTACCCTGATGCCGGCGCTGACCCGCTTCACCGACGGCAATGGCCCGGTGTTTGGCGGTAAAGTTTTTCCGTTCGCGTTCATTACGGTGGCTTGCGGGGCAATTTCGGGGTTTCATGCGCTCATTTCCTCCGGCACCACGCCCAAGATGCTCGAACGTGAGCGCGACGCCCGGATGGTCGGCTACGGCTGCATGATTATCGAGTCGTTCGTTGCGGTGATGGCTTTGATTGCCGCGGTGATGCTCGAGCCCGGTGTTTACTTCGCGATCAATTCGCCGGCGGGCGTGATCGGCACGGGCGCCGCGGCCTGCGCCAGGATCACCACGTGGGGATTTCCGGTCAGCGCCGCCCAAATGAGCCATCTGGCGGCTGCGGTGGGAGAAAGTTCGCTGTTTTCGCGAACCGGCGGCGCTCCCTCCCTAGCGGTCGGCATGGCGCATATCTTCGCAGGCACGTTAGGCGGCGGGGCGCTGGCCGCGCTCTGGTACCATTTCGCGATCATGTTCGAGGCGTTGTTCATCCTCAGCACGCTGGATGCGGGGACCCGCGTCGCCCGCTTTATGCTGCAAGACCTGCTCGGCAATCTATGGAAACCGCTCGGCAACAGCGGCGCGTATCTGAATATCGTGATGACCTCGGTTCTGATCGTTGCGGCCTGGGGCTACTTCCTTTATTTCGGCACGATCGATCCGCTCGGCGGAATCAATTCCCTGTGGCCGCTTTTCGGTATCGCCAA
>DATEGX010000167.1:0-6052 GCA_035279875.1 Binataceae bacterium (SeqCode) | reverse complement strand
CGATGGATAGTCTGGTCCGGGCACGCGGCGACGCTGGATGGGTCGCGCAGAATCTAGACCTCACTGGGGCGCGCACAATCGCTGATGTCGGCGGCGGTCCAGGTACTTACATGCTCGAATTTGTCAGACGCCGGCCGGGGTTGCACGCTACAGTATTCGATCTGCCCGCGACGCTGAACGTAGCGCGCTCGATATTGGCCGAAGGGAGAGGTGCTGCGATCGATCGTATCGAGCTACGCGAGCTGGATTACAACCGCGAAGAAATCCCCGGACCACTTGACGCGCTCTTCATGTCGAACATCATCCATAGCGAGGACGAGGCGGCCAACGCAGCCCTGATCGCAAAGTGCTACCGTGCCCTCGCCCCCGGCGGCCGGCTCGTGGTCAAGGATCACATCATGAATTCCGAACTGACCGAGCCCGACAGCGGCGCCCTGTTTTCGCTCTACCTGCTGCTGACGACGCGTGGCCGTGACTATAGTTTCGAAGAACTGGCGAGTTGGATGCGGGCCGCCGGCTTCGATGATATCCGCATGCAGACCCTGCCAAATCCGCCATTCACCTCCGCGTTGGTGCTCGCACGCAAGCGATGATCTCCAGACCACCTCCTGCTCACCGCAGCCTGCTCTCGCGCCGCTGCGGGCTTGTGGTGTGCAGCGCTCTCCTCGCGCTCGGCGCCGGCGGATGCGCGCTGCCCGCGGCGTCAGCAATAGCTCCGATAGCTATGCAGGCGACCGAGGTTGTTGGCATGGGCGCGGCCAAGGCCGCCGGTTATGGCAGCGGGCCAGAGACGATCGGCAACTCGGATGACGATCCGGTGGAAAGCGAGGACCGTTGCAACGAACTGGAGCTTGAAGTTCCCGGTACTATCGAATTGCAGACGGCCGAGGACGGTCCGACCTCGTGGCGTGAGCTGCAGCTCGGGGGCTCCAGCGACGCGCCGTATTGGCGGCCGGTTGCCGAGGCGGGCGCTGACCAAGCCGGGTGGATTCCAGTGCGAAATCTCTCGACGATGACCTTTCAGCCGCCCCTGGCTGGTTCGCTCAAGCGCGGCAAACCGAATTACCTGGCCTACGCTCCGGCGAATCCGCAGACGACCGCCGAGCAGGACCAGTTGGTTGCGCTCACGATGGATTTCGGCGAAGGTCGAGGAAGCTTCACATGGAACGGGCGCGTCTATCAATATACTCTAGTCAACAAATTGCCGTGCTTTCCCGGACCGGTCGCGAAATGAGGCTCTGACAAGTCTTACGGAATTGGTCACGCAGTCGCGGCGCGTGCCGAGACGGCGGATCGCCTAGTCCGCGGTGCGAATCGACTTGGCGATGCGCACCAGATCCCGCAATGTGCGCGGTTGATGTCCGAGATCCGGGGCCACCACTATCGGGGTGCCGGCTGGCATTGCTTCGCGCAGCACCAGGAGCCATGCAGTCTCGCGTGCCTTCACCGCCGAGAAGTCCGCGAGATTGCGCAGCAGTTTGCGTTTCAGCGCCGCGGATAAGGCCGAGCGTTCGATTTGTGATCCGGCTGGCAGCGGCTCCATTACGCGGTTTACAACCAGTGCTCCGATGCGCAAGCCGAGCCCGGCAAGCGCCGGGACGAACTCAAGCGTCTGCTCGACGCGTTGGGGCTCGGCGGTCGTGACCAGGACAATTCTGCTTCCCGGTTCCCGAATCAGCGCTTCGGCCTCTGCCCCGCGCTCGGCAAAGCCCGCGTACATTCCGTCGAATCCGCGCACGAAGGCCTGGACGTCGGCGAGCAGATGGAGTCCGGTCAGCCGGTCGAAGGCGGTCAATACGGCGCGCGCCGCAAGGTCGAAAATGCCGAGCGGCCCGCGCATCATGTCGCGCGAAGCTCCGAGCAGCACCAGGGCCCGCGAAGAAAGCAGCTCGAGCATCCGGCGCGGCGCATCCAGGAAATCGAGCGCTTCACGCGCGGGTGGCGTGTCGAGCACGATAAGGTCTGCGACCCCTTCGTGGCGAAGCTCGACCAGGCGCTCCATCGCCATGTAATCAGCGACCCCCGCGAGCGCCCCCGAAAGATTGCGGTAGATCCGGTCGGAGAGGATAGCGTCGCGTGCTGCATCAGATGGGGCGTAACGTTCGACCAACCGATCAAACATCCGTTTAGGATCGAGCCGGAATGCTCGCATCCGGCCGTTGCCGGCTGGCTCAAGGCCGTCCAGCGCAACGTCATGCGGTGTGGAAGCCTCGCTTTTGAGCCCTAGCGCATCGAGCAGGCGCGGAGCCGGGTCGACCGTCATAACGTCGACGGCGCGTCCGCCGATAGCCGCCTCAAGAGCGAGCGTCGCGCCCATGGTGGTTTTGCCGACGCCCCCCGGTCCAAGGCAAATCACAAGCCGGTCGAGGGCGACATCAAGAGCGGCAGACATAGGTGGGCGGCACGGCCTCCTAGTTCCAGCCCGCGTGATTTAACTCGGCGCCCAGCGTTTCGAGCTCGCTGCGCCCGAAAGCTGAGCTGAAGAGCATCGGTAACTCGACAACCTCGAGTCCTTCGGCATGCAGCCGCTCGCAGGCCTGTTCAGCAAATTTGGACGTAGCCTGCCGCCGCATTGCGAGCCGGCGAGCACCGGAGAGTCTGCGAATCCTCGCGATTTCTGCCGTGGAGAACAGACTTTCGGGAACGCCGTTCAGAATCGCCGCGACATAGCCGACGCCAATCTTGTCACGCAAGAGCGAAGCTGCTTCGATCGCCTCACGCAGCGCCAGCTCTTCGGGCTTGAGCGTGACCAGCGCGCCAAACTGCCGTGGATCACGCAGGAATTCGTCCACGGTTTTCGCCAAGCGGTTGAGCGTGCCGGACGGTGCGAGATTCATCACTCCGCTGGCGGTCGAGAGCAACTCGATGGCGCCGCCGGTGGCGGGTCCATCGACTACCACGAAGCCCTCATGTTCAGCGGCCTCCGCTGAGAGGAGCCGCAATCGCTCGAGCATCAGGAAGGCCTCCAGCCCGGGCAGTGCCGCGGTCACATAACCGAAGGTATGACTATTGAGCATTCGCCGCGCGATCGCTTTGATCGGTACAATCCGCTCGATAAAGCTTTCCAGTTCAGCGCGTGCCGTCAACGCCAACGCGTCGAGCAGGGGACCTAACGAAGCGCGCCGGGACCCGTTGAGTTCGACTCCGAGCAAACGTGCGGTAGTCATCCGCTGGTCGAGGTCCGCGATTACGGTTTTGTGTCGACGAGACAATGCCAGCGCGAGCGCGCCAGCCAACGTACTCTTGCCTGTGCCGCCTTTGCCGGTTACGAAAATAAGTCGCGGCAGTGTCATGGCCTAAGCGGCCGAGGTGCGACGCGGCACTTTGCTGAAGCCGGAAACATCATGAGCAACAATCGCGATCCGTCGATTACAGCCCGACCGTCGCGAATGAACACTATAACGATCGTGATGCCCCCGGAACGGATTGCGCAGTTCAAGGCCATCATCGAGTCCTATGATAACCTTGCGACGCTTAGGACCGAGGACCCCCGCCGCCATCACTTGAAGCTCTTTTTCGCACCCGAACAAGCGGCTGAAGTTGTAAACCTGCTCGATTCGCTCGCCGTGCAGTTCGAAATCCGCCGGCTAGCATCCGATTAGCTGACGATGTCGACGCGGTAGTCGCGTCCTTGCCAGCGGTCTTGATCAAGCCAGCGGAAGGTAAAGAGGATTGGCGCCTTCTGGTCGGGCGCTACTTCGACATCGGCGTAACTGATACCGATCGAGGTCGACTCCGAGCGCGTATCGATAGGATGGCTCCAGCCGTCGCGGCTCCAGTGAAGCATAAACGGCTCAGCGGCCTGAATTCGGAGCGTCACGCCAGGCGGGATCCTGGGCACTTGGCGATTCGGTTTCCAGATCTCGAGCCGCCGCCGGCGGCGAGGACGCAGGTAGCGATCCGCCACCTCCGGGATAAGATCGAAGATCTGGCCGTCGGCGGCGGAGCGCAGCAGTTTGATATACTCCGCGTGTGCCCACATCAGGGGCATCGCGGCACCAGTCGGCTTGCCGAGGAAGAGCAAATCGTTGGGACGATCCTCAACATCCCAGATTTGCTCGGGCAAAAGACGCGTCGGCGTTGCGAAGTTCTCCATCGCACGGAGGTACTTGTTGACGTCGCGGCCCGCAGCCAGTTCATAGTGTCCGCGTTCGCCGGTGAGCAAAGGCCATGGCCGCCCGCGGCCGCAACTGACGAACGGACCGCCGTCGTCGCGCTGCCCATAGCCGTCATGAGTGTAGCGCCGCCAGCATGGACCCCCCGGGAAATCATGCATCAGCACCGCATCGATGACGCGCAGTGAATCCTCGATGAGCGGGTCACCTGGCCTCCGAATGCCATAGCGGGTCAATTCAAGGAATCCGCCGTCGACGATTTCGGCCGCCGGAAACTCGTTGCGTTCACCCGGCGCACGATTATGAATCTGCACCACGCCGTTGTCCGGATTCTCGTCGGGTATCGGGTTGTTCGGATCCTGCGGATTGATTCGGACGTAATGGCGCCTAATCCCGGGCACCAGGAACCCTTCGCTAGTGACCGTCCACGCTTCCACATGCGCTTCGATAAAATCAGCATAATCGGCGAGAAAGCGTGCAGTCGCTTCATCGCCACGTGCTGCCGCAAACCCCGCGGCGCATACCAGCGCAGCGATATTGCTGGCCAGGGTCGACGGCGACAATCCGGAATTCTCCTCCCAGCGCTCCTGCGGTGTGACGCATCCGTTGCGAATCAGGTACCCGGCTGCGGCCAGCACCATCGCGTAGGGGTCGAACTCCGCCAGCGCATTGGCCTTGTGCAGCCGCCATGCGAGCATAATCGGGAAGGCCACTTCGTCGAGTTGGATTCCGTTCCAGTAGGGCTCGCCATCGACCCAGAAATTCTGCGGGAAACCGCCGTCGGCCTGTTGAGTACATGCCAGGTAGATCAATGCGCGCAGCGGCGTGACCGCGTCGCCCGCGGCCAGCAGTCCGGTCGCGCTATTGATCATGTCGCGGGTCCACACCAGGTGATATCCCCCCAAGTCCTCGTCGCCATGCGCCTCGCCCCACGGGATGCTCAGCGACGCGATCAGCGCGCCGGCGTAATTTTTGTCCTCATGAGCGAGAATAAGCTCGCGGCTACGCCGATAAAGCTGCCCTCCATCGCTGCTGAATTTCTCAAGTGGATGAAGCCGCCCGCAGACCCGGTCCCATTGTTCAAGGAAGCGGGTGCGGCTGTGGCCGAACGGCGTGCCGAGCGATTGAAACACCGTCGTTACGGCACGATGCAGCGTGTGACCGAAGCCTAATGCCAACGTGAAATGGCAGCCCTGGCTGAGGTCGATTTCACCGGTCAAGGCGATATTGCCCCCGGGCGCGGCGGCGAATTCATTGGTCAGATGGAAATGTGTGGCCAGGTCCTGCCAGCCGTCCGTAGTGCCGACATAGCCGCATGAACTGTACACGAATGGCAAGGTAGCGGCTAAGGCGAGCCAGGTCTCATCCTTGTGCGCCGTGAGAAACTCCCGTCCCGCAATCTTCGCGACGTTGCCGTTGTTGCCCCAGCCGCCGACTTCGAGATGCGGCGCCAACAGCACATATAGATGGAGCTTGCGGATGAAATCCGGATCGCCTTCGAGTCGGGTGTCGACTAACAGGCAAGGTAGATGCGGCTCCGCGATCAATTCCATCACCAGCCGATAACGCCCTTGCCGATCGGAATTGATTATCCGCACGCCCAGGCCGTGCTCACCCAGGTATTCGATGCTCGAGTCGAGGTCGCGATGGGTATCGTGGAAGAACGTCGTGCCATTGGTGACCAGAAATTGCAGGTCGCGAATCTGCGGACGGTCGAGCGTCGGATAATAAACTTCACTTATGACGCCGTCCGACACTGTGAACCATACCGCGCTCGAGGTCGAATAAGCCGTACCCACTACGTCCTTGGCACTATGAGTCCAGCGCGGGGAAATGCCGGGTCCGCCGGTCGCTACAGGAAGGTTGACAAGAAACGCCATACGTAACGCGGGGTCCGCGCTCCTTCAGTTTTTTGGAAATTGCCCGTCCCGGATGCT
>DATEGX010000166.1:0-2100 GCA_035279875.1 Binataceae bacterium (SeqCode) | reverse complement strand
ACGCGGGCACCGTCTAGGCCTTTGCGGGAGAATTCAGTGGTTGCCGCAGCGAGAATAGTTGAGCGCGTGCGTTCGGGATCGCGCGGTACGGGGCGCGACCGGAACTGCACAGCTTTGTCGGAACGCGCGTCCATATTTTCTGTTCTCCTCCCGCCGCGCCCAGTGGCGCATCATGCGCTGCAGATGAAACTTTCGAATGGTTCGTTTCCGACCTTCAAATGCGGGGATCCCAACGCGAGTAGTGCCGATGGACGCGGTCTCCGCTGCCCCGAAAGTGGCAACACTGACGACGAAGTCGATCCCCGGCGTAGGCCGCATGATCGTTCAACGGAGTCCGATAGACAACCACAGCTTCTATAGACCTGTCTAAGCCGAACGCGAAACCTCCTCGCGGAGAATTTTGATGCAGGTCGAACATGAAGCTGGTATCCAATTGGTTACTTATTGCCTCGCTGATCGGCGGTGGCCATTGGAAAGAACGGTAGCATGCGGCAACCGATAACTTCGCTGCCCGACGAGTTTCGCGGCATCGAACATCTTGAGGAGGTGATGACGTCGCCGGATCCGCAACTCGTTGCCGAATTGGGCGAACTCGATGGTGATCTCATTATCCTCGGTGTCGGAGGCAAAATTGGTCCCACGCTTGCGCGATTGGCCAAACGTGCCGCGCCCGGCAAGCGGATCATCGGTGTTGCCCGGTTCACCGAGATTGGATTGCGCGAGAAGCTTACGGCGTGGGGCATCGAATGCATCACGGTCGACCTTCTTGACCGAAAGCAGATGGAGGCGTTGCCAAAGCCCGCGAATGTCATTTTCATGGCTGGTCGCAAGTTCGGCTCGACGTCGGATGAGGATTTTACGTGGGTCATGAACGCTCACGTTCCGGCGCTGGTCGCCGAGGTGTTCGCCGGCTCCCGCATCGTCGCCTATTCGACCGGGTGTGTTTATCCTTATGTCAATGTGCTGCACGGCGGTGCCATCGAAGCGACGCCGGCTACGCCGCCGCCAGGTGCTTACGCCAATTCGTGCGTCGCGCGGGAACAAATGTTTCATTACTTCTCGCGCATCCACAAGACGCCGGGGCGGATCATTCGCCTCAATTACGCGATCGATATGCGCTACGGCGTGCTGCACGATGTGGCCTGGCGTGTGTTCAGAGGCGAGCCGCTCAATCTAACGATGGGTCACGTCAATGTGGTGTGGCAGGGCGATGCCAACAGCATGGTGCTGCGGGCACTCGCACGCTGCTCGGTGCCAACAAGCCCGATTAATATCAGCGGACCGGAAACCATCAGTGTGCGCTGGCTCGCGAATGCTTTCGGCCAGCGATTCGGGAAGAATCCGGTCCTAACCGGAATCGAGGCCGAGGACGGGTGGCTCGTCAATACCAGTCTGGCCATGCGGTTGTTCGGTTACCCTCAAGTGCCGCTTGAGCGCATGGTCGACTGGCAGGTGGACTGGATTCGCCGCGGCATGCCGAGTCTCGGAAAGGATACCCATTTCGATGTCCGCGATGGTGCATTCTGATCCCGCATTGCTGCAAGAATCGGCGCTGCAAGAAACCGAACTCGGTGACGCCGAGACGTTGGTACGCGAAGCCGGTTGGAACCAAGTCGCCGCCGACTGGCGCATCTTTCTCGAGCTCGGCTCGGTCTACGCCGTTCGCAACAGCGTTCGTCGCGTGGTCGCAACCGCAGCAATCCTTCCCTACAGCGGTCGCTTCGCCTGGATCAGTATGGTGTTGGTAGCAAGCGGCTATCGTCGCCAGGGCCTTGCCACGCGGCTGCTGGGTCGCTGTGTCGGTGATCTGGTCGCTCGCGGGCTTGTGCCCGTGGTGGACGCAACGCCCGCCGGACGGAAAGTCTACCTCGCGCGCGGTTTCCAGGATCGTTGGGGCTTCCAGCGTTATTCCGCACCGTTCCCGCGTCCGCACGGGCCCGCTTCTCCGCCGCTCAGTGACACTCTCATCCGTCCGATCAGCGATGATGATTGGTCGTCACTTTGCCGGTACGACGCGCACGCTTTCGGCGCCGACCGCAGCACGTTGCTCACGCGACTGCGCGGACGCGCGTCGGGAGCCGAACTCGTGGCTTGGCGCGA
>DATEGX010000165.1:0-4896 GCA_035279875.1 Binataceae bacterium (SeqCode) | reverse complement strand
CGCAGGAACGAGATTGTGTCACCGGTCGCCTCGTTGAGGATCCCGAGAGCGAGCGGGCCGCGGGCGCCGCCCAGTAGCGTCGCCACGCCGCCGATATTGACCCCCCATGCCATCGCCAGAAACAAGGCGGTGGCATAGCGGGAACGCCCTGCTCGCAAATCCATCGACCCAACCAAATCCAGAACAATCGGAAAGACCATCGCGGCAACGGCGTGCTCAGGGATAACGAACGACATCAATGCGCTGAGCAGGTAGACCGAGGCCAGGAGGGAGCCGGGGGTGCGACCGAAGCGACCGAAGACGGCGAGGGCGATTCGCCGTCCCAGCCCGCGATGACTGACCGCAGCCGCGAGCATAAAGGCGGCCAGAACGAAAAAGACCGCCTCGTTGCCAAATAGCGCATAGGCGCTCCGCGCCGGCAGGACACCCGAAAGCCCCAGCAGCACGATAATCAACAGGCTCGTGACCATCAGTGGCAGAGCGCCGGTGACCCAATAGATAACGGCCAGGGCGAACACCGCCAGGGCCCGCTCAGCGACCACACTCAATCCCGGCGGCGGCGCGGCGCGTGCCAGGATGACGAAGGCGAGAGCACCGGCCAGCAGGATGAACGGCCGGACGCTGCGCGACAGCAGCACCACCGCTATCGGGCGGGTATCGACGATTACTTCTTCGAGCTGATGCTCGCTCGGTGCGTTGAGGCGGCCGCCGACAGGCCCTGGAGCACTCACAGGCGGGACGAGTCGAATGAAGCGCGCACTCGCCGGACGCGCAGGCGGCGGCGCAAGCGGGCAAGCGAGCGGGTGGTCAGCGCGCCCAGCCGATTGCGCGCCAGTTGCTGTATCAACACCGGCAAATGAGGTGCGTCGGGCACGAAATAGCGGGCTTCGAGGGGAGTAATCAGGCTACTCAGGTCCCGCGCCCAGTTCATGCTGATACCCGCCTTCAGTACGGCACCGAACAGGTGTGCCGGGAGATCGACAATGCCAGAGGAGTCGAGCGCTTCGTGCGACGAATTCACGCCGACCCCCAGGAGCGGTACGACCCCGATAGCGGCGAGTTCGTCGACCGCAGCGGCCAGCGATGCCGGCGGTCCAAGGTCGAGCAACAGCTCAGACCACACCGCGCCACTTGGGAAAATCCGAGCGGCATGCCGCAGTGCCGCGAGATAGCGCTCACGGCCCAAAAAACGGGTCCGGCCGGGCAGATTTCGGCGCATCGAATCCGCGTCCGGAGCCTCGAGATTATAGGCGATCACATCGACCCCGCTGGCGTAGGTCAGATCGATCGAGCGGCTCGCAGCCGGCGGGTGCATCGTGACCGCGACCATCGTGTCGAAATGCCGGTTGACCGCTTCGAGATAAGGCCGCAGCTGCTCCAGGCCCGCGTCGTCGCCGGGAAAGTAGCCGACGCGAAAATGCACGAACTCCGCGGCGCCCTCGTCGAAGGCCGCACGCAGGGCGTCGACCACGTCGTCCGGAAGCCATAACTCGCCCGCCTTCTCGGTGAGTTCACGTCCCATGCAGAAGGCGCACGCGTGACCCGGTACGGCAAGACCGCATCCACCGCCCAGCGTCACGACCGCATACCCGCCGCGCACCTGAACCACGTCTCCAAGGCGTACACCGCGCGTGCTCCGCAGCGCGGCGAAGCGGGGCTCGGGGACGATCCGCACGCGCACTGACGAGGTCGAATCAGCGATCAGAACGAAGCCGTTGCGATCCAGCAGTTTGAGCGGAGAAGCGGGATTCACCCTGGCGCGCGCGCCGATCTGCCCGTCGATGGTGAATTCAAACGCCGTCTCCGCCGCCGCTTCGGCCGCAACTCCATACCACGCCAGAATCAGCTTAAGCAGCGCCGGATTTTGCGCGGCCTCCGCGACACCCGCGCCGGCCATGCCCGCAGCCTGTTCGATAACTTCAGGCATTCAGGCCACCGTTAAGCCGCGATTTCATCCCCAAATGATGTCCGACTTCCGCCGGCGAGGCAAAAATCTCCTGAGCGCCCAGTCTCTTCAGAACTCCGCGCGCCTCGGCCTCGGCAGCGATTCCATAGAAGCATACCTTGGCAGCGCGGGCAGCACGCAGATCGGCTTCGCTGTCGCCGACCAGCACCGCTTCGGCCGGCGATGCGCCGGTCAGCTCGAGCGCGCGTGAGACGATTGCGGGCTCTGGCTTAAGCGCTAACAGGCTGTCGCGCCCGACGATCGCTGCGACGTGCGTATCAAGGCGATGAATTTCGAGCCATCGCGCAACGGTACGTGAGGAGTTGGATGTAACGACCGCAACCGTGTTGCCACGCGCGCGCAGACCGTCCACCAGTTCGGATGCTCCGCCAAGCGGCACCGCGCGCGCGACCCCGCGCATTTCGTAATCTTCGATAATAGCCGAGGCGCGACGGAGCAACGCGGCCGGATTCTCATGGCTGATAGCGGTAGCGCTGCCGTTCCCGGGCGCTGGCGTGGCGTTCTGGCGATCTCGCAGGCGATGCAACAGCGCGTCATACAAGGTCAGATTGCGCCTGGGAAACTCGGCGAAGATCGCATCGCCGATTCCCTCGGCCCGAAGAAATCCTTCAAGCTCGCGCCGGCTCGCCGCCCAGTCGACCTCGCGCTCGAGCGCCGCCAGCGTATTGTCGAAATCGAACAGCCAGACCCGCGCCGCCGGATTGCCGTGAATAGCGGTCGCAGATTCGGCCGGGGCGCCAGTTGCGCTTTTCAGTCCCGTGGTCACCTGGTCACCGGATTCTCATGCTCGGCCATGCAAGCGCATTTCTGTGCGAGCGCCTTCTGCTTAAGCTCCCGTGCGGTGCATCGGTAGCCTTCGAAACTCAATAGCGTCGGCCGCGAGTCCGGCGCGAGACCGGCGAGAAGCCTGAACACCTCGGTGGCCGCGACCATCGCGACGAAGCCGGCATTGTCGCCACGCCGATCCGAATAGGCAGGCGGGTCGATGTCGGCACAGCGGAGACACGGCGACGGCCGAGGAAAGACCGCGACGCTCAGCGGCTCGTTGAGCGCAGCCACGACTAGCGGCGCACCGCTATCGGCAATCGCAGACGAGCGAATCAATCGCGCGGTCGCCGAGTCTCCCGCGAGCGCGAAAACCAGGTCGGCTGGCGCTTCGATGGAATTAGACGCAGTCACGACAACGTCGCGATTGAGGTTCTGCGCCTGCCCCAACAGTTCGATTTGCGCGGCCTGATCGCCGCCGGTCAGCCAGAGATGGATTCGGCCAACGCCGGCACCCGCCATATACGCGAGCACGGGAGCGACGTCGTGGGCGCTGCCGAGCAGCGTCAGCCGCGACGCCAGCAAACGTTCCTGCGCGAGACCGCCGACGCCGGGCACGATTATCTGACGTGCGTAACGCTCGATCTGCTGATTATTCAGTCCCATCGATGGATGCCTGGCCAACGCGGCTGCGTCGCTTCGCTCCCGCGTCTACTCGATGACGTTCTTTTCGATCGGCTCGACGGTTACGCCGGTTTGCCTGAGCCAGGCGAGCGCACGCTCGATCTGTTCGCGGGTGCCTTCGAATTCGACCGCGACCAGGCCCATGTCCTCGGAAACGCTGGCCCCGCGGATGTTGAACACCAGGTCGAATTTCTTGACCAGTTGGTAAAGAATCGGCTCCCTGATGAGGACCCGGGGGTAGCTCAGGTAGTAGCGCTCGCGGGTACGTTCCATTTGTCCAGAAACCGTTGCATCCGTTCGCGGCGCCATTCCTGCCAGCCGATCCACAGGTTGGTTGACAGGTACTTGTCGCCAAAGTCGGGGAAAACCGTGACCACGCATCCTTCGCGCAGGCCGCGCGCGAGCTTCAGTGCCGCCACCATCGCCGCACCCGACGACTGGCCGACCAGCAGACCCTCGACCTGGCCGAGTCCGTAGACCATTTCGTAGGCGTCTTCGGTACTGACGGGGATCTTATCGTCCAGTTCGTCTTCGTGATAAATGCCGGGGACAATCGAGCTGGCCATATGCTTGAGTCCCTCGAGGCCGTGCATCGCGTCGTCCGGTTCAATCGCAATAATCTTGATGTTGCGGTCGCGCGACTTGAGATAGCGCCCGGTGCCCATCACGGTGCCGCCGGTTCCGATAGCAGCCAGAAAATGGGTGATACGGCCTTCGGTCTGACGCCAGATTTCCGGCCCAGTCCACTCCAGATGAGCGAGCGGATTAGCCTCGTTGTTGTACTGGTCGGGCTTGAAGTAGCGATCCGGATTCTCCTGGACCACCTTGCGGCAAAGCAGGATCGCGCCGTCGGAACCGTCGAGCGGGTCCGAATAAATCGGTTTGGCGCCAAAGGCCTGGATAATCCGCTTGCGCTCCTGGCTGACGTTGCCCGGCATCACAATCTCGACCGGATAGCTGAGCGCTGCTCCCACCATCGCGAGCGCGATTCCCGTATTGCCGGAACTGGAATCGAGAATGACCTTCCCCGGCCGCAGGTCGCCTCGCGCAAGAGCGATTTCGATCATCTTGCGCACCGGGCGGTCTTTGACCGAACCACCCGGATTGAAGCCCTCGAGCTTGGCGTAGAGATGCACGCCCGGCCGCAACAGGCCGGCGGTCAAGCGGGTGATTTCGAGCAGCGGTGTGTTGCCGATCAGATCCAGCACGCTGCGGGCGCGCGGGGTCGGCACCACCTCGGCGCTAATTTCCGCCGGCGATTGCTGGGACGATCGATATATCGTCGCCATCCTTGACCTTGGAGTTGAGCTGGTTGAGGAAGCGGATGTCGTCGCCGTTCAGATAGATATTGACGAAGCGACGCAGTTCGCCCTGGTCGTCGAGCAGGCGCTCGCGCATCCCGGGATGACGCCGTTCCAGATCCTCGATTATTGCCCTTATCGATTCGCCCTCGGCGGGGACCTCGTCACTGCCGGCGGTGA
>DATEGX010000164.1:0-2654 GCA_035279875.1 Binataceae bacterium (SeqCode) | reverse complement strand
GGCCGCTCAGGTACTCGGACACGAAATTGCCGATTACTCGCGCGCCGAATTCCGCCCGTAGGTCGACCACGTAGAAGGGAAAATCCATCCGCTCGGCGACGCGCCGCGCGTCTTCAAAATCTTCGTGTGAGCAGCAAGTGCCGCGACGGCCGACCGCTCGCCGCGAAGCCGGCTCGTCTGGCGCAAGCCGCATCGCAATACCCACCACGTCGAAGCCATCTTCGCGCAGGAGCGCGGCCGCGACCGAACTGTCGACTCCCCCTGACATCGCGACCAGTGCACGTGGGCTCATCGAGATGCCCCCTCGATCGCCGGCTCGGCGGCCGCAACCCGGCGCCATATCCGTGGAACAATCTCCGCCGCCCGAGCTATCTCCGCAGCAGTGGTGCTCCAGCCAAGGCTGATACGCAACGAACTGCGAGCTTCGGCCGGAGAGCGCCCCATTGCGAGCAGCACATGCGAAGGCTCGACCGAGCCTGCGGCGCAGGCCGAGCCCATCGAAATTTCCAAGCCTTCGAGGTCAAGCGCGATCAGCAGGCTTTCGCCGAGCACCCTCGGAAAGGTCAGGTTGAGGGTGTTCTCGATGCGTCCTTCGCGCGGCCCATTCAGGATTAAACCGGGAATCGCACCTTCGAGCGCATTCAGCAACCAGCGGGAATGCGCCGCCATGCGATCCAACTCCTCGGGCATGCCCGCGAGAGTTTCCCGCGCCGCCGCCGCAAAACCGACAGCGCCAAGCAGGTTCGGGGTCCCCGCGCGCATTCCGGTCTCCTGGGGTCCGCCCTGAATTTGAGGCGCGATCATGCAGGCGGGGCGAACGTACAATGCGCCGATTCCCGCCGGCCCGCCAATCTTATGCGCGCTCAGGGCCATCAGATCGCATTGAACGTCTGCCACACCGAGCGGCATTCGCCCGGCAGCTTGAGCTGCGTCAAGATGAAAGACTGCGCCTGCGCGGCGTGCGGCTTCCGCGACGCCGTCCAGAGATTGAATCGTGCCGACTTCGGCATTCGCAAGACCCAGCGTGATCACTGCGGTCTGATCGTCGATCAGCGCCGCCATTTCCGTGGACGAGATTCGGCCCTCGCGATCAACGGCGACGCGCTCGATCTCAAAACCGCGCCGCTCCAACTCCGCTACCGGCCCGATTATCGACGAATGCTCGATCGCGGCGGTTATGATCTTGCGCCGCCGCCCGGCGAATCCGTCAATCGCGCCATAAATCGCCAGATTATTCGACTCGGTGCCACCGCTGGTGAAGACTATTGTGCGCGCAGGCGCACCGATCAGCGCGCCAACCTCCGCTCGTGAATGCTCGAGCAGGCGGCGCGCTTGTTGCCCGGCCAGGTGTACTGATGCCGGATTGCCCTCCGCTCGACCCGAGATGAACTCGGCGATGGCCTCACGGACAGCGGGCCTCAGCGGTGCGCCGGCGTTGTGATCAAGATATATTCGCATATACTTCACGCGGAGCCGTACCAGTCTATCCTGTCCGTTCTTGCGGCAAAAGGCGGCGACTTCAATGCCGAGTTCATCATCTCAGCGGGTCATCGTGGTCGGTGCCGGGGTCGTCGGATGCAGCCTCGCGTTTCATTTGGCGCGGGCCCGCGCACGCGTCACGATCTACGGCCAGAGCGAGGTCTGTTCCGGGATGTCCGCGCGTTCCGGCGCGCTGCTCCGGATGCATTACACGTTCGCGCCCGAAGCCGATCTCGCGTGGAAGAGTCTTCGCTACTTTCGTGACTGGGACAGAATCGTGGGTGGCGAGTGTGGCTTTGTTCGCACTGGCTTCGCACTCATTGTTGGCCCGGACAATGTTGACCGGCTGCGCAACAACGCCGCGATGATGCGAAACCTCGGCATCGACGTAGAGATTTGTGACGGCTCTCGACTACAGCGGATAGACCCCTTCGTCAGCCTCGTCGATGTAGCGTTGGCTGCCTACGAACCTCAGAGCGGCTATGCCGATCCCGTTGCAACGACTCGAAGTTTCGCCGCCGCTGCAGAGCGGCTTGGCGCCGATTTTCGCCCGCACACGCCGATTAGCGAGATCGTAGCGACCAACGGCCGCATGGTGGTCAGGGAGGCTAGCGGACATACCTCCGAGGTGAGCGCGGTAGGCGTTGCCGCCGGCCCCTGGACGGACCGCTTGCTCGCGCCACTGGGAGCCGCAATCGGCATCAAAGCCGAGCGCGCGCAGGTCGCATTCTTCGGCCGCGATCGCACGACGCAGCATCTTGCTTATATCGATTGCATCACCGGTAGTTATTTTCGGCCGCATGGAAGTGGCCTCACGCTGGTAGGGATGGGTGCCTGGCGGCCCGAGGCCGAACCCGATCCGGACAGCTTCCGCGAAAGCAACGACCCCGGTTTTCTCGAAGAAACCCGGCGCCGCTTGGGTCATCGGATTCCCGCGATGCACGATGCGCCCTACGTACGAGGGCACGCGGGCGTGTATGACGTCACTCCGGACTCGCGCCCGGTGCTCGGCCGTGTTCCGGGGTTCAGCGATTTGTATGTCGCAGCCGGGTTCAGCGGCACCGGCTTCAAGACCGCGCCGGCGGTCGGCGCAGCGATGGCAGAGCTAATCCTGACGGGTCGCACCGCCGACCTCGGTCCGTTCGACTTCGAACGAATCCGGAGCGGTCGGTTGA
>DATEGX010000163.1:0-2207 GCA_035279875.1 Binataceae bacterium (SeqCode) | reverse complement strand
GCGTCGTCGAGCACGGTCGCGAAGTTGTAGGTCGGCACGCCGTCGGAGCGGAAGATGATAAGATCGTCGAGTTCGCTGTTGTCGAATACCGCGCGGCCCTTGATCAAATCCTCGACGACCGTCTGGCCTTCACGCGGCGCCCGGAAGCGGATTGTATAGTTGCGTCCGGCGGCGCGATCCGGCAGCTCGACCTTGGGGAGGTCCGCAGCCTGAGTGCGGTCGCGGCAGCGTCCGTTGTAGCCTGGCTTGCGATGCTCGCGCTCCGCCTGCTTGCGCATCGCATCGAGTTCCGCGGCGCTGCAATAGCACGGATAGGCCTTGCCGCCATGCAGCAATTGCAGGGCACCCTGACGATAGCGTTCGAAGCGATTGGACTGGAAATAGGCCGGATCGGGCGGACCGTCGTCCCATTCAACCCCGAGCCAACGCAGGCTCTCGAGAATCTCGTCGAGCGACTCGCGGGTCGAGCGCTCGCGATCGGTGTCGTCGATACGCAGCACGAAGCTGCCCTTGCAATGGCGCGCAAACAGGTAAGCGAACAGTCCCGAGCGGACATTGCCAATATGCAATGCGCCGGTCGGACTGGGTGCGTAGCGGGTGCGAACCGTCACTGTCACTCCCATTCGATAGTCGCCGGGGGTTTCGACGTAATGTCGTAGACCACGCGGTTGATGCCACGGATTTCGTTGGTGATACGGCTGGATACGCGCGCCAGAAAGACCGGGTCAAGCCGCGCCCAGTCGGCGGTCATCCCATCCTGCGATTCCACCGCGCGAATTGCGATTACGCTTTCATAACTGCGCCCGTCGCCCATAACACCCACCGTCTTGAGCGGCAGCATCACGGCGAAACCCTGCCATAAGCGCGCGCCGAGGCCAGCGGCTGCAACCTCTTCCATCATGACCTGGTCCGCGCGGCGCAGAAGTTCCAGCCGCTCGCCCGTCACCTCGCCGACGATTCGCACCGCCAGCCCGGGACCCGGAAACGGCTCGCGGTCGACAATATCCGCGCCCAGACCAAGTTCGCGCCCAACCTCGCGCACCTCGTCCTTGAACAGTTCGCGCAGCGGTTCGACCAATTCGAGCCGCATCCGCTCGGGCAAGCCGCCGACGTTATGATGACTCTTGATAGTGGCTGAAGGGCCCTTGAACGAGACTGATTCGATTACGTCGGGATAGAGCGTGCCCTGGCCGAGGAAGCGGGCGCCGTCAATCGCAGCGGCTTCGTGTTCAAACACTTCGATAAAAGCGTGGCCTATAATGCGGCGCTTTTGCTCAGGATCGGTTATCCCGGCGAGCCGTTCGATGAAGAACGCCGCCGCGTCCACCACCTTGATCTCGATGCCCAGCCGATGGGCAAAGTTTTGCTCCATCCGCTCACGCTCGCCGGCGCGGAGTAACCCGGTATCGACAAAGACGCAAACCAGCCGGGAACCGATCGCGCGATGAATGAGCGCCGCGGCGACCGATGAGTCGACTCCTCCCGACAGAGCCATCAACACCCGATCGCGCGGACCCACCCGCTCGCCGATTTCGCTGAGCTTGCTATCGACGAAGCCCGCCATCGTCCAGTCACCGGCTTCCCCACAAATACGCAGCACGAAATTGCGCAGTACCTGCGCGCCGCACGGCGTATGCGCGACTTCAGGATGGAACTGGATACCGCGGATGCGACCGTCGGCAGTCCGCACCGCCGCAAAGGGGGAGTTGTCGCTATGAGCGATAGGATGCAGTTGGCCGGGGATCGCCTCAATACGATCACCGTGACTCATCCAAACCGGGTGTTGCCGCCCGCCAAGACCCTCGAACAACGCGTCGTGATCATCGATTACGAGAGTCGCCGGTCCGTACTCGCGGGCGTGAGCATTGGCATTGCGCGCCCCCAGATGCTGCGCGATTACGTACATACCGTAACAGATGCCCAGCACGGGACATCCACTGTCGAGCACTTCGCGGGAGATATCGGGGGCACCACTCTCGTAGAGGCTCGCGGGACCGCCGGACAGGATGATGCCCCGGGGTTTCATCGCCCGGATTTTCTCGACTGGCAGATTGTACGGATGAATTTCGCAGTAGACCCTGGCTTCACGGATTCTGCGCGCGATTAGCTGGGTGTACTGGCTGCCGAAATCTAGAATCAGGATCACTTTCCACGCCCTGCTAAAAACTATAGCCGAGCGGACGGACCCGCCGAAGTCCGTCGGCAAC
>DATEGX010000162.1:0-4555 GCA_035279875.1 Binataceae bacterium (SeqCode) | reverse complement strand
GCTAAATACTATGTCTTCCGGGCCGGGCTCCGGTTCCGAATAGGCGTCGCCGTCGACTTCACCGGTCAGCCCCTTGATTACTGCGTCTACCGTTACGTTGACGACGTTGCGCTTCAATTCCTCGGCACTCTGCACGTCGACATGGCCGGGAACCATTGCCAACTGCATACCGGCAAGGCCCAGTCCGACCGCCGTCGTATTCGCCTGCCCGACAAACCCTTCGCATACCAGGGAGACCGTCGGCACGCCGGCGTTTTCAGCGGCCGCGCTCGCCCGCAACACGGCGGGCGTGCAACTCCCTCAACATCCCATTCCGGAGATCACGGCGTCGGCCTGGTATTGCTTGAGCTTCGCCGCGATCCCTGCAACGACCTCACGCTCGTCGCCGCCATGAGTCGAGCCGAACAACGAGTAGTTGACGAACCTGGTCTCGGGGAAACGCTTGGCCAGCTCTTGTTCGAGGATCGGGAAGATTTCGTCACCGCGAAAAACATAATCCCAGAGCTGCGCGATAGTCTTGCCCTTGAGCGTAGGCAGGCGCTGCGCGACAGGATTTATCTTGAGGGTACGCCTGCTTCGCGGCCATACCACTTCATATTCGCTGGAACTCATTCGACTACCTCATTCTAAGCGGAGGTTTTGCCGCTCACGTCAATTGGCTATTTGGCCTTCGGTTCGGTCACCTCGCGCAAGACGCGGATCGCCTCAACCGCGGTCGGCACTCCGCTGTATTGCGAAATATGGATGATCAGCTCCTTGATCTCTTCCTTGCTGATGCCCAGATTGAGCGCGCCGCGCATATGAATGCGCAGTTCGGGGCCGCGCCCGAGCGCCATCAGCGCCGACATCGTGATAAACGAACGCAGCTTGGTCGGCAGCCCGGGCCGCGTCCAGATGTTGCCGAAAACTTGCTCATTGAGAAAGTTCGCGAAACCCTCGTCGAATTCCTTCAGGTACTCATGTCCGGCCTTGGCGGCCTTCTCGCCGAAGAGTTGGGTGCGCAGATCCATGCCCTTTTTTTGAAGATCATCGGCCATGACGCAATTTGCCTCCGGGGAAAATCATCGTAGTTCTTTCGGTATGTTCACAATTGTCGAGGACGCTTCGCTCTTGTGAGGTTGCCATTACCAGGCGTTGCCAACCCTCATTTCGAACGAAGCACCTTGACAATTCTCTCTCTCAACAGCAGGTCAGCGGGGAACGTCCGCGCGCACCTTCACGCCGGCGCGTTCCTCCTGGACGGTAAACGCCGCGGCCGAGTCCTTGTCGGCCAGTCCGTGCACCATCGCTTCGAGCAAGTCTTGCTCGACCAGGTTGGCGATCGGCATCGGCACGCCGTTTTCACGGGCCAGTTCGGTGGCCAGTCCCAAGTCCTTGCGAGCGAGCTTGAGCGCAAACGTGACGTGGTCGAAATTTCCCCGGAAGATCATCCGCGGCATCATCGCCCGTAGCTGCATCCCCTGCCCATAAGCGCCGTTTTGCACGGCGGTCAGCAACGCCTGGGGCGGCACCCCAGCCTTGACCCCCATCGTGAAGGCCTCGGCCAGGATCTGGTTGCTGCAAATCGCGATCATGTTGTGCACCAGCTTGGCGACCGCGCCGGCTCCAATCGCACCGATGTACGCAACCTTGTCGCCGATGCCGTCGAGCGCGGGCTTGATCCGGTTGTAGACGGCCTCGTCGCCACCGACCATCACAGCCAGCGTTGCCCCCCGTGCGCCCGCAACACCACCGCTGACCGGCGCGTCGAGCATCGGAATGCCTTTTTCGGCGAAAACACCGTGGAGACGGCGGATTACGGTCGGTGAATTGGTCGACAAATCAGCGTAAACCCCGCCGCGGCTGATCCCGTGGATAATTCCATTTTCGCCGCCGAGGCAAACCGCCTCGACCTCCTTGGGGCCGGGCAACGAGGTCAGCACCAATTCGGCATCGCGAGCGACGTCGGCAGGGGTATCGGCCCATTTCGCGCCTGCCGCCAGGTGCGGCTCAGCCATCTGCCGGCGGATATCATTAACCACCAGCGAATGGCCGGCCTTGATAAGGTTGAGCGCCATCGGCCCGCCCATATTGCCCAATCCGATGAATCCGATTCGCATGTTCACCTCCGTAACGCCTAGCGGGAAAGATTCGTGAAGTCGTGAGCTATGTTGACTGCCAGCCCGATACCGCTTGAACTCGAGAGGCCCGGGCTCAGCCCCTTTAAAGCACCGCCAGCGCAAATTTCGCAAGGCAAACCTCCCGCGACCGGTTCGATGCGCGGCTGACCGCATGGTCCGGTTGACAGCCTGAGGCGCTTGTATCAGTCTGTTGGCTTAGTATTGCGGCCTTATCCAGAGCGGCGGAGGGACTGGCCCGTTGATGCCGCAGCAACCGGCCCGGTGACGGGTGCTGGTGCTAACTCCTGCTGGGGTTCCCGATTCGGGAAATCCTGGGAGATAAGGCGAGAGTCATCGAACCCTCGTCCTTATCAATGGGCCGGGGGTTTTGCTTTTCTAGCCTCGCCTGGATTCGGACGCGATCGATCGGAGCCATGGAACAACCGGTTAACCATCGGGTGCTTATCGTCGGAGCGGGTGGCTTGGGGGTGCCCGCCGCCGCCGCGTTGGTGCGTGCAGGGGTGCGTGGGCTTGGGCTCATCGACCCCGACCCAGTCGAGCTTTCGAATCTGCCGCGACAAGTGATTTATAGCGCAGCCGATATCGGCGTCCCCAAGGTTATCGCGGCCGCGCGTCACCTGGGCGAAATAGCGGCGAATGTCGAAGTCACACCGCATCATCGTTCGCTGGACGCGACGAACATTGACGAATTCATCAACACCTATGACTTCCTAATCGATGCCACAGATAGTCCAAACACGAAATTTCTCATCAACGACAGCTGCGTCGTGGCCGGACGCCCCTTCGTCTATGGCGGAGTGCTCGGGATGACCGGTCAGGCCATGACCGTACTGCCGGGACGTACCGCTTGCCTGCGATGTATTTTCGAGGAACCCCCCGACGAAGATGACATCGCGACTTGCCGCGACGCCGGCATAATCGGCCCGATTGCCGGCGCGATCGGTGAGGCCCAGGCCGCTGAAGCCATCAGCTATCTACGCGGTCGAATGCCCGCGCTAGCGGGCACCATGCTGACCTACGACGGGACTTCAATAGGGCGGATTCGTCTGACTCCAATCGCGGCGCGGACCGGATGCGGCTGCGGCGCGGCAAAAGGGCCGATTTCGACCGTGTCGGCCAGATAAGAGGACATCATGAGCTACGTTACCGGTCTCAAATGTCGTGAATGTGGTCAGGAATACCCAATTAGTCCATTGCACGTCTGTGAGATGTGCTTTGGTCCGCTCGAGGTCGGCTACGACTATGGCCGTATCAAGCTGGCCATCTCACGCTCGATAATCGAACGACGGCCGCACAACCTGTGGCGTTACCGCGAATTGCTGCCGGTCGAAGGTGAACCGGTAATCGGTCCCAATTCAGGTTTCACGCCGCTTCTGAAGGTGGACCGTCTGGGTGCCGAACTCGGAGTCAAACGGCTTTATATAAAGGACGACACCGTAAATCATCCGACGCTTTCCTACAAGGATCGGGTGGTCTCCGTGGCGATTAGCAAGGCGCGCGAATTCGGCTTCAAGACCGTCTCGTGCGCGTCGACCGGCAATTTGGCGACGGCCGTGGCTGCGCACGCGGCCCGGGCGGGGCTTCAATGCGTAATCTTCATGCCCGAGGGCGTCGAAGCCGGCAAAATCGTCGGCTCGACCATCTATGGGGCGCAGGTCATCACGATCCGGGGCAACTACGACGACGTCAACCGCTTGTGCAGTGAGATCGCGGATAAGTATGGCTGGGCGTTCGTTAACATCAATTTGCGTCCCTACTATACGGAAGGCGCCAAGACCTTCGGCTTCGAAGTCGCTGAACAACTCGGATGGCGTTTGCCGCAGCATATCGTGCTGCCGACCGCCGGAGGCACGATTCTCCCCAAGGTGGCCAAGGCCTTCAAGGAGTTCAAGGACATCGGGCTGCTCCGCGACGGCGAATGCCGGGTCCATTGCGCACAAGCCGCTGGAGCCGCGCCCGTCGTTCATGCCTTGCATAAGGGCAGCGACCTGATCACGCCGGTCAAGCCGGACACGATTGCGAAGTCGATCGCAATCGGCAATCCGGCCGACGGCTTTTACGTGCTGCGCGCGGTGCGAGAATCGGGTGGATGGGGCGACGTTGCGACCGATTCCGAGATTATCGAGGCAATCAAGCTGCTGGCACGCACCGAGGGAATTTTCGCCGAACCCGCTGGCGGTACGACTCTGGCCGTGGCGATCAAGCTGATCGCCCAAAAGCGGATAAATCCCGACGAGACCGTGGTAATATCCATAACCGGCAACGGTTACAAAACGCTCGAAGCGGTCGCGCAATCGATTGCGCAACCGTACGTAATCGAGGCGCGGCTTAAGGAATTCGACGAACTCTTCGAGCGCCTCAACGGGACCCGGCGGGCGTTGGCCGGCGCCGCGTGATTTGCCCGTGCGCGGAGCGCAAAAGCGAAGGAAAAGAGA
>DATEGX010000161.1:0-2492 GCA_035279875.1 Binataceae bacterium (SeqCode) | reverse complement strand
AGAAGCTCGGCTGGAAAACACAGCCGACGGCCATGGTGGTATTCGAGAATTGCCGCGTGCCCGTCTCGAACCGTATCGGCTCCGAAGGCCAAGGCTTCGGGATCGCCATGGCCGGTCTTGACGGGGGACGATTGAACATCGGCGCTTGCTCGATTGGCGGAGCGCAGTTCTGCCTCGATCGCACGATCGAATATATGAAAGAACGTAAGCAATTCGGCTCGCGTCTGGCGGATTTTCAGGCACTCCAGTTTCGCGTCGCCGATTATGCGACGGAGCTGGACGCCGCGCGCTTGCTTCTGCAGCGTGCCGCGGTCGCGGTAGAGGGCGGCGAACCGGCGGCAACGCGTCTGGCGGCGCAAGCCAAGCGCCTTGCCACCGATACGGGCTTTGAGGTGGTCAATGGATGCCTGCAGTTGCATGGCGGCTACGGTTATTTGCGCGACCATCCCATCGAGCGCGTCTTGCGCGACGTGCGCGTGCATCAAATACTGGAAGGCACGAATGAAATCATGCGCGTGATTGTCAGCCGCGCTATGCTGGGCAACTAGCGCTCATAAAGTCAGGAGGTCGCAATGGAACAAATTCCGCGCCTTTATGTCTCTCGGGATGAAATGCAAAGGCGCATCGCGCGCTTCAAGGATCTCAAAGGATTTGATGGCGGCCTGCCGGACAGCAAAATGCCCGGCTGCGAGCGCACATTGTTCAACGTCATCGGCTTTCAACCGCCGCAGGGCGGGGGCGGCGCGGTGACATCGCCCGTAGGCGATCATGCCGCGCAGCTTGCGGCGATCAAGATCAGCGAAGGCTTCAATCTCGGATACTGCAAGGCGAAGCCGGGCCACGGGCCGGAGATGCACAATCACGACACCAACGAGACGTTTATTCCGATGACAGGCACCTGGCGCGCGAGCTGGGAAAACGAAAAGGGTGAAGTCGAGTTCGCGGATCTTGAGCCGCTTGACGTCGTTTCGTTTCCCCCTGGCATGATCCGGCGTTTTGAAAATGTGACAAAAGGGGACCCCAACGTCGAGTCGATCCTGATGTTCGTGATCGGCGGCGACGGTCCGCGCGCCGAGTTCACGGATCAGGCAATGGACCGCCTGCAGAAGGCCGGCGTCTGGTCGCCCGAGCGCGCGTAAAGCGAGGTCAGAATGAACGCCGCGATGTTGACCGGCGAGCTGGCACTGGCGACCGCCGCAATTTTTGCCGGAGCGGCGGTTTATGTCAGCGTGGCCGAACAGCCGGCGCGATTGAAACTCGACACGCCGGCGCTGCTGACCCAGTGGCAACCGAGCTACGAACGCGGAGCGATCATGCAGGCAAGCCTCGCGATCGTGTCAGGCTTGCTTGGCGTGGCCGCTTTTTTGTTCACCTACGATTGGCGTTGGCTGGTTGGCGCGGCGCTCATTCTCGCGCCATGGCCCTATACGATATTCATTATCATGCCCACCAATCGCGTGCTCAAGGAGACGTTGCCCGAGCAGGCGACCGAGCAGACCCGCGGTCTCATCGTGCAGTGGGGGCGGTTGCATTGGGGTCGCAGCGCGCTCGGCCTGCTGGCAGTTGCCGCTTATCTCTCGGCGTTCAATTGAGGCGGCTGTGAGCGAGGCAGAGATTTTGTTCGAGCGGCGCGGCGCCGCCGGCATCGTTACGCTCAATCGGCCGAAAGCGCTCAACGCCGTCACCCACACCATGGTGCGGGCCTTGCGCGAACAGCTCGATCGCTGGGCCGATGATGCAGCGGTTGCGCGGGTGGTGATCACCGCCGCAGGCGACCGCGCCTTTTCAGCCGGCGGCGATATTCGCGCGCTTTATGATCTCGGCAAAGCGGGCCGGCACGATCAGGCCTTGCAGTTCTGGCGCGATGAATACCCGCTTAACGCGGTCATCAAGAACTATCGCAAGCCGTATGTTGCATTGATTGATGGAATCGCGATGGGAGGCGGCGTTGGCGTTTCGATCCATGGTTCGCATCGCGTGGCGGGAGATCGTTTTTCATTCGCGATGCCTGAAGTTGGAATTGGTTTTTTCCCGGATGTCGGTGCTACCTGGTTTCTACCGCGCATGCCGGGCGAACTCGGTACCTATTGCGCCCTAACGGGAGCGCGATTCGGCATTGGCGATGCGATGGCAGGTGGCATCACCACCCACCGTGTCTCGTCTGCGCGATTTGACGCATTGGTGGAAGGCCTCACGGGCACGGTGGCGGTTGACGCGCTGCTGGCGGCGTTCAGCGAAACGAGCGGGGAGGGAACCATTGTGCAACACCGGGCGGCGATCGACCGGCTATTCGTTGGCGATATGGTTGAAAACATCCTCGCCGGTCTCGACGAGGAAGCGTCGTCTGGTCGTGCGGACTCCGCTTGGGCCGCCACGACCGCAGCAACCATCCGGGCGAAGTCGCCGCTCAGTCTCAAATTGGCGCTGGCGCAGGTGCGGCGCGGCAAGAGCTGGGATTTCAATACGTGCATGCGCATGGAATTCCGCATAGT
>DATEGX010000160.1:0-6972 GCA_035279875.1 Binataceae bacterium (SeqCode) | reverse complement strand
TGAAAAGCTTTCGGCCTGGGAGTCCGGCCCGGAGCCGCGCCGATGCGCGATTTCGAATAGGGCAATTGCCGCCGCCACCGAGACGTTGAGCGACGCGACCCGCCCGTACATCGGGATACGTGCGACGAAATCCGCGTGTTTGCGCACGATTTCGCGGACGCCGCGATCTTCCGAACCGATCACCAATGCCAGCCGGCGCGAAGTATCGACTTCATAGAGCGAGGTTTCGCCTTCGGGCGCCAGCGCCACAATCCAGTAGCCCACGGCTTTTAGCGCTTCGAGGGTTTGCGCGACGTTCCCGCATCGCGCAACGTTTAGATGAGCCCAGGCGCCCGCCGACGACTTGACCGCCGCCGGGGTGACTCCGCATGTGCGGTCGCGGGCGAGCACGATGGTGCGCATTCCGGCACATTCGCAGGAACGCAGAATCGCGCCGAGATTGCGCGGATCGGTCACGCCATCGACAAGCAGCAACGGATCGGGCTGTTCCTCGAGCACCTGTTCAAGCGGGGCATAGCTGTACTCGCGCACCGCCGCGACCAGCCCCTGATGACGTGCTTCGGAACCCGCCATGCGGGACAGCGCCTCGCTCTCCGCCGCGATAATCTGGCCGCCGCTCTCGCGCACCGATTCGATTTCCGGCGCAAAGCGCTCCTGCGTACCGGCCTTTACGTAGAGGGTGCGGATAGTGCGGGGCGCGACCGCCACCAACTCGCGCACCGGCTCGACCCCAAAGATTATGCCGGCGGGCTCGCGCGCCCGCGCCTCGCCGTGCTGATGCGGACGGCGATAACGGCGCGCGGAACCGTGCCTCGGCGCGCCAGAGGGAGCGGGCGGGCCGTGTGCAACGGTGTCATTTCCAGACCGGGGGGCTGCGGGCGAACGCGGACGAGGCGAGTCGGGACGATGCGGCCGGCGGTGCTTCATTCGCCTGTATGATAGCGAATAGTCCCGTCATCGCCAGCTTTGAGAACGATTGGTATCAAGCACCGCGTCCACGACATGGCGTGTCGTTCCCTTGAGCGCTCTCGGCGCTTAGACTTGAGACGGCGGCGCTCCTTGCGCCGGAGTTGCCGTGGCCTTACCGGGAATCAGAATCATCGACCGCTATATCGCGCGCGAGGTGCTGGCGCCGTTTGGCCTGGGCGTTCTGCTGCTGACCTTCGCGCTGGTGACCGGGCGCCTGCTCAAACTTACCGAGATGGTGGTGAATCACGGCGTTACCGTCGCCGACGTCGTCAGCCTGGTCGGCTTTATCATGCCGGCCTTTCTCGAGTTGACCTTTCCGATGGCGGTTCTGCTTGGCGTCCTGATGGGCTTCGGCCGGATGTCGGGCGATCGCGAGCTGATTGCCGCGCGCGCTTGCGGAATGAGCCTCTATCGACTGGCGTGGCCGGTGCTCGGCGTAGCGCTGGCGGTCTATATGCTATCGACCTGGCTGGCCTTTTCGGTGCGGCCATGGGCCAACCGCAATCTGGAAGACCGGGTGTTCGAGCTGACCCAGACCAACTCGAGCGCGGGCCTCAAGGAGAAAATCTTCAATCGCAACTTCCCGGGGCTGGTGATCTATATCGACCAGATCTCACCCGCCGACGAGACCTTGCATGGGGTCATGATTTCGGACGCGCGCAGCCCCTCGCAGCGCAATACGATAATTGCTCGCAACGGCCTTATCATCCCCGATAAGGACGACCGCTCGATGACGCTGCGGCTCTTCGACGGTTCCCTGTTCGGCGTCGAACCCGAGAGCAATTCGAGTCACGTAACCAGTTTCCACACCTACGACCTGAGCGTTCATCCCAATGACGAGATGGAGCTTGGCCCGCGCGACCCGGACGAGATGAGCTACTCGCAGCTCCGGGCCACGATCGCATCGGCACGCAGCTCGGGCAAACCGGATTACAATGCCGAGACCGAACTGGCGAGCAAGTTTACGGTGCCTTTTACTACGCTGCTGTTCGCCCTGATCGGCGTGCCGTTGGGTCTCAAACCGGCGCGCGGCGGCCAGTCCGAGCGCTTCGGCGTGGCGATTGCGCTTTTCTTCCTCTACTACTCGCTGATGCGCGCGGGTGAGGCCCTGGCGCAGCGCGGACGGCTCGAGGCATTCGCCGCGATGAGCGTGCCCGATCTGGCATTTGCGCTGCTCGCGATATGGCTGTTCGTGCGCAGCGCCACCGATCGCGCCGACCAGGGGCGCGGCGCCGGCGACTTTTTGTGGGACTTGCTCGAACGCTACGAACGCCGCCGCGAGGCCCCCGCATGAGCATGCGTCCGCGGCTATCGCCCACGATGGACCGTTTTTTGGCCGGGCAGTTCATTGGCCCGTTCATGGTCTGCCTGGCGGCGTTCACCATCGCCTATCTGCTCGGCGATATGTTCGACCGCTTCAACGATCTGATCCATTACGGCGGCTTCGGGCTGCTGGGACTCGAGTATTTCGCCTTCAAGCTGCCCTTGATCATCTCGCAACTGCTGCCTGTGGCCGGGCTGGCTGGAGTGTTGCTGGGCTTCGCCCTGCTCAACCGCTCGGGCGAAGTGTTGGCCTGCCAGCAACTGGGTATCAGCCGGCTCGAAATGATGTTCCCGGTGCTGATGGTGGCGGTGCTGATCTCGCTTTTCAACTTCGCCCTGAGCGAAACCGTGGTGCCCACGGCCACGCGCGCGGCGCGTTATCTCTACGAGGTTGAACTGAAGAAGCGCCAGCTCAAGGGAGTCTTCGCCAATCAGTCGATCTGGGTGCGAATTCGCGACGGCTTCATCTCCGCCGACCGCTACGATTCGTACGGCCCGATTCTGCGCGGCGTCACGATCTACCGCATCGCGCCGGACTACTCGCTGCGCGGCATTATCCATGCGCGAAGCGCGCGATGGAACGGGACCGCCTGGAGCCCCGACGACTCAACCACCTACCGGCTCGCGCGCAACGGCTCAGTCTCGGGCCACGAACGCACGGGCAATTTCGGCGCCTCGCTCAAGCCGTCGGACCTGAGCCTGCTGCGGCTCGACCCGGAAGAATTCAGCCTGTGGGAACTGGAACGCTATATCCGCGACCTCAGGCATAAGGGGCTCGACCCGGGCGGCTACGTCGTCGATCGGGATCTCAAGTTCGCGATGCCCTTGTCATGCCTGATCATGGTCGCGCTCGGAATCGCGCTCAGCCTCGACCCGCTGCCGCGTCATCTGACGCTCGGCCGCAGCTTCGGGTTTGCGCTCGCGATTGGCTTCGGCTACTGGTTCGCCTTGGGTCTCACTTCCTCGCTCGGACGTTCAGCAATCGTGCCGGCATGGATCGGCGCATGGACCCCCAACTTGATTTTTTCGGTCCTGGCCTTCGCGATTTTCCTGTTCGGCGAGGAGCGCTGAGGGCACTTGCAGGGGTCTAACCGCGAGCCCCGCCGGCCCGCCGCGGAGGTTCACCGAAGCCCGCCGCGGCTTCGACGTCGTCCGCGGCCGCCGCGCGCTTGATTCGCGAACCCAGCAGTTCGAACATCGCGGGCAGCACCACGAAAGTCGCCACCAGGATCAGGCTGACGCCGATCGTCAGGACCCATCCAAGACTCGAAATCCCCCGATGGCTCGCTGGAATCAATCCGGCGAAGGCCGCAATCGTGGTCAGCGAGCAGATCGTCACCGACTTGCCGACCGCCGTGCGCAGAATCAGCGAGGACTTGTCGCGTTCCTCGCGCCAGCGGTAGAGCATGTTCACGCCGTTATCGACGCCCATCCCGATAATGATCGGGATCGCGAACAGGTTTGCCAGGTTGAACGGCCAGCCCAGCCCGCCCATCGCCTCGAGCAACCAGGCGCCGCCAAACAGCAGCGGCACGGTCGCGAGGATCGCGTCGCGGAGATTGCGAAAATCGGCGAATACGAAAACGAACACTGCTATCAAAGCAAGCAGCGCCGCGCGCTCGTAGCCGTGGCGCATCACGGTCGCAATTGAGTAGGTCTGGACCGGCGGTCCGGTCACGTCGGGATCGACGGTGCGCAAGGCGCCGACGAAATTCGCCAAGGTCCGGTCCGACCAGACATCGCCCCTGGGATAAATCTGCACCAGGTAATGCCCCGAGGTTCCGACGAAGCGCTGGCGCAGCGGGCCGGGCAGGTTGCGCGAAGTGATTTCATCCGGCTGGAGCTGCGCTTTAAGCGCCGCGAGCTGGCTCGCAAGCTGGTCGACGATATCGCGCTGATAGGCCGTGAAGGCCTGCGGATCCGCGCGGAGTCTCGCGATTGCGGAGTCGACCAGCGTTGCGATTTTTTCCGCGACTCCGGACGTATCCCGCGCCTTCAGCCTGCCGAGCTTGACCGCAAGCGCGTTAAGCTCGCGCGCCAGGCGCACCGGATCATCTTCCGAAGCCGACGTACGCACTGTAATCGGCGCCAGCCGCCGCGCCAGTCCGGCCAGGATCGCGCGCTTTTGCGCCTGATCGCCGGGGATGTAGGTCGCGGCGGTTTCGACCTCCGAAACCTCGGGCAGCTTGCGGAAAGCCGCGGCCTCGCGCACGGCGGCGTCAAGGTTGGGCGCCAGCGATACGCCGAACCATGACGATCGTCCCGAATCGCGCAGCAGGACGTTCTCGAAGCGCACAGCCTCCGCGCTGCTCGATTGGAGCCTGAGCAGGTTCTGATCGAACTTCACGCCACGCATCAAAAACATCAGTCCCAGGGTGCCCGCCACGCTGACGACGACAATCCATCCCGGACTCGCGAAGAGCGTCTCGAGCGTGGTACGCCGCGGCGCGAGCGAGAGCGTCGGACGAACACCCGACGGGCGGTTGCGATCGCGAATCGCCAGCAGCGCGGGAAACACCAGCAGCGCCGAGAGCAGGCAGAAGAACAGGCCCATCGCGGAAATCTCGCCAAGTTCGGCGATACCCTTGAAATCCGTGAAGGTCGGCATCAGGAAGGCCAGCGCCATGATGCAGGCCGAGGCAAATACTCCCATCCCGGTGTTGGCGACCGCCAATTCGATGGCCTCGGGCATCGCCGCACCGCGGCGCCGTGCCTCGTCGTAACGCGCCATCAGATGGATCGGGAAGTTTATTCCGATGCCCACAAGGACGCTGGTGAATACCGCCGAGAGCAGATTCAGATGCCCCACGGCGAGCGTGGTGAAGCCGAACGACCAGGCCACCCCTACCAGCAACGCAATAATTGCAAAGCCGGGCTCGACCACGCCGCGAAACGGAATCACCAGCAGCAGAATCAAGCCGAAGACCGCGATCGCCGAGCCCAGCGCCATGTCATGCTGGGTTGTGGTGCGTTCGGCGTAAGCGAGCGCCGGCCCCCCGGTCATTCCGGCGGTCACGTCGGGAAACCGCGCGCGCACCGCGTCGAGCTCGCCTTGTATGACTTCGACCGGCTGCGGCGCGTTGTCGGCGCCGTCGGTCGGCGCGACGCTCAGCAGGAGATACTTGCCGTTGTCGGTGGTCACGTACGAGTCGTGAGACGAGCCGCTGTCTCCGCTCGACGGCATCAAGGCGTCGCCCCACGGCGGCGCGGGCTTGCTCGCCGGATCGGCCAGCATCCCGGTCAGCAGCGCCGCGAAGAAGCGCGGGTCCATCGAGGCCGTGCCGCCGGCCACTCGACGCGCATCCGGAGCGGCGCGCGGCGCGGCTCCCGCCGATGCGATCGCTTCGTCCATCTGGCGATTGGCAATCGCAAACAAATTGGCGAGCGTGGGATCGCCGGCGTAATCGCGCAATAGGGCGAGGTTATCGCCGATACGGTCGGAGAGCCCCCGTAGTTCCCGCGTGTCCAGGTAGAGCAGCGCCCGGTTGCCCATCATGCCGGGGTCAAGCTTGTAGAACACCGACTTGACGTTGACGCGATCGGCCTCCAGCCGTCGCGCGAGGGTGTCGGCGAATTGCTCGGCGCGAGCCGCTGACGGTTCGGTGCTGACCGCGACCACTAACCCATCGATATCGGGAAATTCTTTGGTGTAGCGGAGATAGTTGCGCGAATCGCGGCTGTCGGCGCGGATCAGGTCATCCTGCCCGGTATGGAATTCCAGGCGCGCCCTGGTCACCGCAACGCAGACCACCGCGAGCGCGGCAGCGATGAGCAGCACAGCCCATGGCCGCCTCACGTCGAGGCGCGCGATTGCGCTAAAGATTCGGTAGCGAATATTCGGCACGGACCTCTTCATCCGGCGCCTGTCACCGTTCCCCTGATTAGCCTGCTCGCCGGCCAGCGCGGTCAGCGCCTTTGCAAATGGCGCACGACCTCACCCTTACCCCCAGCGAACCCGTGCAGATTAATCAGAAGCCCGATAGGACGCTAACGCCTGAACAGATGCTCGCGTAAGGTTTGCAACCGCGCCTCCACTTCCCGCTCGAGCCCCACCTCATCTTGAGACTCGCTCCGATGGCTCAGTACCATCAGGCAGAGCGAGCCGACCGCCAGCGCCAATGCAACCTTTAGTATCATTATGCCAATAATCCCCGCCGCCACGTTGCCGCCGATCCAGCCAAAGCTTGATCGCGGCAATTCACGCCCAACATTTGAGCCGGCTTCAGATTTCCGGCCCACATTTAGAAGCTATCAGGTCGCGAGAATCGAGCGAAGTCCCGCCGAACCTGGCGCAATATAGGCCACGGATGCGGCAACACCGGTTGTGCAGGAAGTTCATGAACGACTAAACTTGAACTTGACGCGCGCTCGAGCCCCAAGGCGCCATTCCACTGGCGCCGCGAGATTCGAGCCGAATTTGACTCCGATGCCAAAGGATTCATTCAACCGCGAAATCGACTACCTGAGAATCTCGGTAATCGACAACTGCAACCTGCGCTGCGTCTACTGCATGCCGCTGCAGGGCCTGCAATTCCTGCCCCGGCCGGAACTGCTCACCGCCGAGGAAATCGAGCGGGTGGCGCGAGCCGCGGTTGAGGCCGGGTTCGTCAAGTTCCGCCTGACTGGAGGCGAACCCACCCTGCGCGCCGACCTGCTCGAAATCGTCGAGCGGCTGGCTAA
>DATEGX010000159.1:0-5667 GCA_035279875.1 Binataceae bacterium (SeqCode) | reverse complement strand
CCGGGCTACTGGATGGCCGACGGCGTTTGCTATTACCGCTATCCCAGCGGGCAGTACGTGCAGGCCGATCCGCGCTGGTGCTACTGAGCGAGCCAGGCTTCGACCAATGGATGTGAAGCGCGGACCCTCCGGTCCGCGTTTTTTTACGCCATCGGTGATCGGAAGCCCCTGAATGGAATCAACCCGGCCGCCCGCGCTTCCTTTTCATTCGTAGCCGGCGCGGCGCACGGTGACGCGGCAGATGCCGTCACATCCGATTTTCCGCGCGGCGCCCAGCGAGAAATCCAGCACCCGGCCGTGTGCGAACGGTCCGCGGTCCGTCACCGGACATTTGATCTTCTTGCCGTTCTCCAGATTGGTGACGATGAAGATGGTGCCGAAGGCCTCGGTCCGGTGCGCGCAGGACACCTCGTTGGGCTTGAAGCGTTTGCCGCGCGCGTCCCATTTGTCTTCCCAATAGACGGAAGCTTCCTCGTTGTCGGCGGGGGGACGGGCGATGCGTCCCATCCACATCTGCTGAAACGTTTGGGCGTGAGCCGGCAGCGCGCTCACTGCGAGTGCGAACGCAGTAAGCGGTGCCCTGAAGACGCCCTGGCGATACGCGGCCATGACACAAACTCGACGGGACCCAAACACACACACAAACAGGCTCCCAACGGGCCGATTATGGTAAATGCGCTGGTTGCAAATTGGGCGATGGCGTGCCCGAGTTGGGCGGACAAGCGGCCGGAACAGGGCAGGAGCGCTGCCCTACGCGGCGGGGCAGTTTACGAGGATTGCTCCATCAGCCCCGGCCCGCAGGTATGTCAGGCGACGACCGGCTTGAGTTCGGAGCCGCAGTGCTTGCATCTGGTTGCGGCGGGGTTGATGTCGTCGGATAGGCACGCCGGACAGGTTCTGGTCGGCGGCGGGTCGCCGAACACAACTTTCCCGTGTTGCGCCATGACGAATTTGTAGGGAAGGACGATCAGGAAATACACGACCGCCATGAAGATGATGAAATAAATGATTGCGGAGATGAATGCACCGAGATTCAGATAGGTTGCATCGCCACCGCCGTTCACTAACTGCCAGCCCAGTCCGGGGCCTTTGACCCCGCCTTGGGCGGACGCGATGAGAGGATTGATGATATTGTCGGTGAACGCCTTGACGAGATTGCTGAAGGCCAAAGCCACCACAAGTCCGACAGCCACGACGATGACATCGCCGCGCATCAGGAAATTCCTGAAGCCCCTCAGCATGTGAACTCCTCCGATTTGTCGAGCCGAAAGCTTGGCAAGTCGTCCGCCACTGAGCGCACCGCCGAAGCTCGGACTCGAGTAGCGGAACAAGGCCATATCGGACTTTTAGTTCCCAAATTCGAACCATGAATCTTTTTCGCCCGGACCGGCACCCAAGCGCGGGAACCAAGACGGACACTTCAGGGTTTCCCACGCGGTTCCGAGAGGGGGAACAGCATGCTGATGCGCGCGATCGCTCTTGCGGCAGTGTTGACGGTGTGGGGGCAGGGCGCCCTTGCTGGCGAAAAGCCGTCCGCGCTCCGGCGCGTGTCATGCACAGTGGTGCGGTACTACGTCGCCCAATATTCGGAAGCCGCCGCCGAGAGCTGGGCACGTAGCCACGGCGCCACCAATGCCGAAATCAAGACGGCGCGGCGGTGTCTCGGCCAAGGCGTTCAGGCCGCAAGCTTCGCGGCGAAGTGACCAGCGCGCCGGCCATGTGACCAACGGCACAGACCCGACGCGCATCAGCCATCAGAACCCGGCCACAAAGTCGGTCGGAGCACGGCGATGATTTTTGTGTCCTCGGTGGCAGAGCGCACCTGTCTTGCGGTCGATCACCTTCTGAACCTGGCGATGAATCACGCCTGGGAGTCGATGTGTCGCGACGCCGCGCGCCGGGGCTCGCTGCGGCAAACGCCGGCGGAGGACGACTACGGCGGTGGCGATTTCTGCTCGCCGGAGCGGACCGCCGCCACCGAGGATGACCAACCGCTCACCTGAGGTGGCCGTCAGGCGAGCATCCGCGCGCGTTGCAAAAGTCTTTGCTGCCCCCGGAACAAAGGCCGCTATGTGGCGTTTCGGTGGCAGTGCCGTCCAGCCTATTCCACGGGACGGGCACGGTACCGTCACGGCGGGGCGGGGAAGTCAACATGCCCAGCAAGGCCTATTTCAGAAATTTGGCGCAGATGTCGCGCCGCATTGCCCAAAACATGATCGACCCGGCCATCGCCGAGCGGCTGGAGGCGATCGGCGCCGAATTTGACCTGCAAGCCGACGGGGTCCCCGATTTCGATACCGCGGACGGCTTGGCGCCGCCGACGAGGCTTCATCAAGGCACCCGCGAACGCACCTGAACGACTGGAGATGTCAAAAAGTCAACGACGCCAGGCGACGATGAAAGACGTGTTGGTGGTCTGACGCGGCGGCGCGCCGAGCGTCGCCCAAACCGTAATCGCGACGATCACGGATGCCACAATGCACTGCAGGAGTAGTCGGGACTGCCTCATTCGGACGACTATATGCCCACAATCGTGCAAAACAATGTCGCGATGCAACACCTCGCGTGGTCGTGAGATTTCTTGAGAAGCCCGGTGAGGGGGGCCCGCAGGTGATCGGCTTGCGCCGGGCAACATGAGACGATCCTTCTCGCACCACGCCGGATTGACTTATTCGGCCGCGGCGAATTTTCTCAGGGTATAATCTATGAGGCCCACCGCCGGCCTCGATCGCGACCGTGATGCGGCGAGCCTCGACTCATTGCGCGCGAACAGGGCGGTTCCGGCGACCAGCGTGGCGATGACGGCGACAAGCACCACGAATCTCGACATCGTGCCTTCCTCGATTGCCCCTTTTCCTGGCGCGTCCAATCAGGTTAGGGCGCTATGCCAATCAAGCGCCATGCCACTTTCGTTGGCGATCGCGAAGCTGCGGCAAGCTCATAGCCGGAACAGGAATTGGCTCACCCGTCGACCCGGCAAGCCTTCAGACCCATTGAGAACAGTCTTTGCCCATCAGCAAGGTCGAGCGCTCATCTCGCGACGAAATAGAAGTCTTCCTTGCCCGGCAGCGAACCGTACGTGTATGGCTCCTGCCGACCGGCCGTCGCCTCCATCACGTCATCCCGCACGAGCCGGAAGACCTTGTTGATTTCGACTCCCGGTGTCGGAAGTCGCTGAATGATCGCCACCGCGAAGGGTGAGTTGCCGCCTTCGCCGTCCAGCGCGACCTGACCGTCCTTGGCGGCATACACGACGAGGGTTGCTCCGGTCACCTTGACCTTCGCGAGACCGCGACCGTTCGTTGAGCGTGTTGTGATCGGCGCGCCTGCAGTTGACTGCGCGACTTGTTCAGGAGCGGCCGTGTGACGAGGCGCAAACGGATTGTTCCGGCATGCGTCGAGCATGATCAGCTTCAGCTTTTTGGCAACATCGGTCGCGTTCAGAATTTGATTGAGAGGTACGGCCTCATACTGAATGTCACGGTCGACCGCGAGCTTTGCATCGACGGGGATGAGATAGTTCGTGCCACCCACTTCCATGCCGTGACCGGCGTAGTAGACCATCGCCCAATCGGAATTCTCGGCCCGGTCGGCGAAGTCGCGAAGGCTGTTGATCATCTTCTCACGATTGACGTTTGTCACCAGAGTCACATCGAAGCCGATATTCTTGAGGGTAGAGGCTATCGCGGAGGCGTCTTTCTCCGGGTTAACGAGAGCGGGAACGCTGGTGTAAGCCGAGTTGCCAATGACCAGCGCAACGCGCTTTCCGGCGGAGCGGCGTTCGGAGATGGCCGAAGGGACCTTGGCTGCGGGCGTAGGAATGGACGTCGAATTGGCGGTCTTGACGGGAGCGGCGGGGATTTCAGGTTGCGCCGCGCCTGAATTCAGCGCCGCTAATCGAGCTTTTGCGGTCTCCAGTGCAGATCGATTGATATCGGATCGGTCGCTCGAACTGGCTCTCGTTGCCTGCTCGAAGAAATCCCGGGCGGCCGCAAGATCGCCCTTCTTTTCCAGCGTCAATGCCCGGCCAGTGAGCGCAGGGATGGGACTTCCCGGCTCGACCACCAGCGCTTTGTCGTAGTCCGCCAAAGCCTTATCGAGCAAACCCATATACCGATAGGTGTCTCCGCGGAGGATCAGATTTGTCGCATTCCTGGCATTGAGTTCGACCGCCATGCTCTGATCACGCAGAGCGCGCTCCAGATCGCCCTTCAAGCGGAAGATTGTCCCGCGATTTGACCACGACGAGTCGTTTTTGGGATTTAGACGGATTGATTGATCGAAATCCCTGATCGCGTCGTCGTACTCCCCTCGATTGCGATGACAGAGTCCCCGGTTGTTGAAGGCGATGGCCTCGGCGGGAGCCAAATCCACCAGCCTGTCGAACGGTGCGAGGCAGCCGCGCGAATCGCCGCTGTCGAGCTTGATCATGCCGAGATTGTTGTAGGACGCCGCGTTGAGGGGATTGAGCCGCAACGCCATCTCGGTGTCACTCGACGCCTTGTCCAACTCTCCCTTGCGATACCAGGTGAGCCCGCGGTTTTGCCAAGCGAACGCATAGGAAGAATCCAACCGGATTGAATCTGTGAGAACCTCCAGCGCCTGGTCGTATTTGCCATCGTTGTTCAGAGCGGCTCCGAGATTATTGAGAACGACGTTGCGCTTTATGTTCTTCAACTTCAGCATGCGAGTGCAGGCTGGAATGGCGATGTCGGGTTTCGTGATCTGCATGCACGCCTGGTTGTCTCTTCTCGTGTCTGACAGCGCACTGCTGGACGAGAACAGCGCGGCAAGCAGCAACAGGAATGCTTGTCGTTTCATCCAATTTGCCCCAGCGAACGCTCTCATGCCCGCGCTTGAAAAAACTTCCCGGCTCGGCATCGAGCGTCTTCGGACGCCGGCTAATGCATGAGACGCCATTTCCGGCCTTCTTGACTGCCGGCTATTTAGCCGAACCGCTATGCTTGGCTCCGATCGCCTCGACAGGGGGCTTTAGAAAGTTTGCATAAGCTTCAATGATGGTCTTCTCAAGCTGTAGATAGAAGGGAAACTTAAGGTCCATGATAGGGCGTGGATATGTCTTGATGCCGTCGTCTAAAGCGTTGCTCCATTCGACAAAGGTGCCGTTGGCGTCCTTTCTTCGTCCGCGTTCGAAAAGCTCGCGATAGCGCCGGTGCGTTACTCCGTGGAAATGGGTAAACTCTACGGCTGGATAGATTTGATGGCGACCTCGGTCTGCACCTTCAATCCTGATAGAATCGCCGTGCAAAGTCGCTGTGAGGCTTTTTGGATATGGTTCTAAGAAAACCACTTTGGCGATTCCTGCTGCAACGACATGTTTGGCGCACATATGGCAAGGAAACGTCGTCGAGTATAGCACCGTACCGTTGAGGGAGCGACCAAGTCGGGCAGCGTCGCAAATGGCAGACATTTCGGCGTGGATAATCCTGCCATATTCTAGAGCATCCAAAAATTGGGAAGCGCTGATAGCTGGCATTTTCAATACTTGTTCTGGATCTCGATCCAATGCCTTGGCTATTTCGGAGAGGAGTTCGCGTTTACGCCTGTCGTTGCTGTCGTGCTCCCGCACATAGTCTCTATCGTCGAACTTGTTAGGATCATCGCACCAATAAGTGCCGCCTTGGGCTTTCGGTACTTCGTTGGATC
>DATEGX010000158.1:0-8427 GCA_035279875.1 Binataceae bacterium (SeqCode) | reverse complement strand
GGTGCGGTGGTTATCGAGGCAAACCGGGCGCAAATCACGCTCGGACAATCCGAGGACATAAATCCGTGAGCGACAACAAGGAAGAAGCGGCTGAGGCGGCGGAACAGGAACCGGAAACGACTCTTGGGGAAGCTCTTACGGCAGCGCGTGAGCGCAGCGGATTCTCGCGCGACGCGGTGGTCAAGGAGACGCGCATTCCGGCCGACTACCTGCGCATGCTCGAAAATGACGACTACGCGCTGATCGCCGACCAACTCTATCTGCTGCCTTTTTTGCGCAAGTATGCGGCTTTCCTCGGGCTCGATAGCGATGAAACCAGCATGCGTTTCGTGCGCGAAGTGCAGCGTATCGACAACAATCCGCCGCCTGTTCGGATGGCCGAACCGCTCGACAACGTGCGCAGGCACAGGCGGCGGAACTGGTCGGGTCCGGCGATATTCGCCGGGCTAATCGCAGTTGTCGTCGGCGCCTATATCGCGGAATCGCGCCACCAAAACATCGTTGAAAGCGTCACGCCGCCCGTCCAGGATTCGGCTCAGGCGGCCGCCGCCATGTCGCCGCCACTCAATCAGTCTCCTGCGACGGCACCGGCCGCACCCACGGATAGCGCCCGCAGCGCGCAACTCTCGCCCGATCAGGCTATGGTGGTTCCCGCGGTCGCGATTCCGGCCGATCCGGCGCGCGGAGCGGTCACAAAATCGCCGACCGAACGCGCCGCGGGCGTTCGCGCTTCTCACTGACGGCGATCCGGCTCGATGTGATTTTCCTCGATTAGTTATCCGACGGACGCCGCTGCCGCCCGCGGATATACGCCGGCCTCTTGCCGAAGACTCCGCGATGGTTAGCTTCCACGATGGGAAGAGTTTCTTTGGAGGAAGCAACCATGGCGGACGGACCTCAAGCATGGTCGGCACGGCGTGAATTGGATCGCGTCCGGCGCGACTTCGACGATCTCTTCGACCGCTTCCTCGGCGGCCGCTTCGGACGCCATTCGCAGAACCCCGCCCCGGCGGTGGAGGCGTTCGTCGACAATGGCCGGTTTGTAGTACGCGCGGATTTGCCCGGCGTCGATCCAAAGGACGTCGAAATTACCGCGAACGGCGACCAATTGACGATTCGCGGCAAACGCGAGCGTCGCCTCGAGGAACGCAGCCACGACTTCATTCATCGCGAGATCCTGTACGGCGAATTCGAGCGGGTTATCAGATTACCGAGCGGAGTGAGTCCCGACGATGTCAAGGCGTCGTACAGTAACGGCGTGCTGGAATTGAGTGCTCCGCTCCCAGAGCAGGCGCGCAGCCGCAAGGTTCCGATTCAGTCTGCGGGCGGCCCAGGAAGCGGTTCCGGAACCAAGTCCTGAATTTCTAAGAGTCAGCCTTCCTCTTATTCCTAAGGTGCAGTCAGCCAGCGGCGGTCCGCACCCAGCGGGCCGCTGCCGTAGCCCGAACCTTTGCCACAGGGAGAAGTCAGATAACGCAGATCGGTTCAGTGCAGAATAGCGTTGGCGATTTCCTCGGCAATTTGCTTCTTGGCGTCGCCCACGTCTTCGCCGGAATGCGAAACAGCGACCAGCGTCATCTCTTCAGGCGCTCCACTGATCGAAGCGCGCGCAACCACCACCGTGTCGTAGTTCTTGTTGTCGGGAGAGCCGAAAAAGCCGCCATGCCTTTTGCGTCCGAGGTACTGCTGAATATCGCCCACCGAACCGGCACCAGGACTCGCGGACGGCTCCGCCGCCGGCGCGGGAGGGCATCCGGGCGCCGCTACTGCTTGCGATGAACAAGGAAGCGGAATCGGTGGCCGGAAAAGTCCAAACCCTTCAGACGATCCACCACTCGGCTTCGACATGTCGTGAACCATCTGCTCAGCGGCAGTGTCATGCGGCATCAGGTCTCGGGCGGCCATACGGCGGGCCAGCGCCGCCTGGTCAAATTGATCACCGGTATCGCCGAGCGGCGGTGGATTGGCGCCCGCCGCTCTGATCAGATCCGCGACCTGCGGATCACCTGGCGCCAGGTCGCTCAGCGAGATGCCTGGCTTAAGCATCTGCTGGCTGACATTGACCGAAACCGTCACCGTTGGCGCAGTCGCGTCGTTGCCGCTGCGCTGAGCGACGCCGAAATCCTGGCTAAGCACTTCCTGAATAGTCGGATCGGTCGAGAAGGCGAACAGTTGCGCACCGGCCGGTACCTTGAGACTCCCGGCTTTCTTCACTTCGAAGGCGGAAGCACCTGCCGGCCGCGCCACGACTGCCACGAACACGCCCAACCATAGGATGAGCGGCCAACGGTTTCTCCGGCTAGTCACGGTAGCTTCTGCTCCAGCAGTTCCCGCGCGCGGGCCGCGCGCCAGCTTACCAACCGCTCCGACAGCGCGGGGTCGCTCAGCGCGATAATCGCCGCAGCGAACAATCCCGCATTGGCGGCGCCGGGCTTTCCAATCGCCATCGTCGCCACCGGCACGCCCTTGGGCATCTGCACTATCGACAGCAATGAGTCGATGCCATTGAGCGTGGTGGTAGGCATCGGCACGCCAATTACCGGCAAAACGGTCTTCGCGGCAATTACGCCCGCCAAGTGGGCCGCGCCGCCGGCTCCCGCGATTATGGTCTTCAGTCCGCGGGCGCTGGCCGAGGCAGAATATTCGAGAGTGAGGTCCGGCGTCCGATGGGCTGACAGGATGCGCAACTCATGGGCAATCCGCAGCTCGTCCATCACCTCGGCCGCGGCTGCCATATACTCCCAGTCGCTTTTGCTGCCCATTATCACACCGACCAGCGGTGTGCCGCCCGAAGCCATAGCCCCACGCCTCCGTTGTTCTTGCTACAATTCGCTGGCATTTTCAGCGCGACCGGCGGGAAACCCGGTCCGTCGAAAGGCGCCACCGGGAGTAAGCTTAATGCAGCGCGATCGTAAGGGCTACACGCACAGGCCGAATTCGGCGGCAGGCTTTCCCCGCGCGGGCGAAGCCAGGCGATTTCGAATCATGGGGACCGAGGAGGCGGCGTGGTCATAGATGGCGACGCCGATTCCCGAAAATCGGTGCGTTTTCGCAGCCGATGAAATTATTGCGGCGACCGGAGCAAGGCCTTTCGGCGCCGTTCCGGAGCGCATCGAAGGCGTAAGCATCGATACGCGGAAGAACTTGCATGGAGCGCTTTTCCTGGCCCTGCGTGGTACGCGTGACGGTCACGAGTTTCTCTCCCAGGCGGTCTCGGCGGGGGCGAGCGCGGCAATCGTGGAACGCGGACGTCATAGCGACGCCCTGCCCTCCTTCGAGGTCGAGGACACGCTTATCGCGCTCGGCGCGCTTGCCCGCTATCACCTGGAGAGGGTGCGGGCGAAGCAGACCCTGCCGACAATCGCGATCGGCGGCGCGGCCGGAAAAACCACCACCAAAGAGCTGACCGCGGCGTTGATGCGGTCGCTGTTCGGCGAAATCCTCGCCACGCAGGGAAATCTGAACAATCGGATTGGGGTGCCGATGACCGTGCTGACGCTGACCGAGCGGCATCGCGCGGCGGTGCTCGAATGCGGCACGAATCAGAGGGGCGAGATCGCGAGGCTGGCCGAAATCGTGCACCCCGACGCCGCGCTGGTGCTCAACGTTGATATCGAGCACACCGAAGGCCTCGGATCTTTGGCCGGGGTGGCGGACGAAGAGGCTGCCTTGTTCGCGGGCGCCAGGGTCGCGATCGTCGCGCTGGCGGAACAGATGCTGATCGAGCGCGTCCCGCGGGATGGCACTCGCAAAGTTACCTTCGGCAGCGAAGCTGAGGCCGACGTCAGGCTCACCAATCGAAGCGTCATTGCGGCGGGCCGGCAACGAATCACATTAGAACTGCCACGGTCGATGGTCGCCGCAGGAGTATCGCCGGCGATCGAGGCCGACCTGAGGCTGCTCGGCGCGGTCACGGCCAGTAACGCCGCCGCAGCCCTCGCTGCAACCATGGCCGCCTGGGCAGAGCCCTTCGGGCGCGCTCAGATTGCCGCGATGGCGCAGGCGCTGGCCTCCGTAGGGCCGGTGGAGGGCCGTCTATCGACGCGCGAGGTTGGAGGGATAGTGGTTATCGACGACACCTATAACGCTAACCCGCGGTCGGTTCGGGCGGCGTTGGAGGCCGCGCGAGAGACCGCCGACGGATTGAATACGCGCCTGATCGTCGCGCTCGGTGACATGCTGGAGCTTGGCGCGGTCGCTGCTGAAATGCACGCCGCGACCATACGCGACGTCGCGATGGCCGGCCCTGACCAATTTATTGCGGTGGGTCCGGAGATGCGGGCGGCAATCGAGAATTTAGAAGAAAGCAGGCGTAGCAGTTTCGCAACCAAGCCGTTGATCGCGGGCGACAGCTATGAGGCGGCCGCGATCGTCCGCGGGGTTGTGCGCGCCGGCGACGTGCTGCTGGTGAAAGGTTCGCGCGGCATCGCAATGGAGCGAGTTATCGAGGGTCTGTCCGTTTAACCCGACGGTGATCGGTCCCATGGCTATTGGTGATCGCGGTGCGCAGCTATAATAGAAAGTGGTGATTCGAATAAGGCGGAGTGATTCATCGTGGATTTAAACGCAGCGCGAGAGCGGATGGTGGTCGAGCAGCTACAGCATCGCGGGATCGAGGATCCGCGGGTGCTGTTCGCTATGCGTTCGGTCGAGCGTGACCGTTTCATTCCGCCGGAATACACCGACCACGCCTACGACGACGGCCCCCTGCCGATCGGTGCGTCTCAGACGATCTCGCAGCCGTACATGGTCGCGCTGATGAGCGAAGTGGCAGCGTTGACGGGCAGCGAGCGGGTGCTGGAGATTGGCACCGGCTCCGGCTATCAGACAATCATCCTGGCCCAGTTGGCGGCCGAGGTTTATTCGATCGAATCGATAACGTCATTGCATGAGCGGGCGGGTGCGATTCTGGCCGCGATGAACGTTGGCAACGTGCATCTGCACTGCGGCGACGGCTCGACCGGGTGGTCCGAGAATGCACCGTTCGACGTTATCCTGGTGACGGCGGCGATGCCCGGGATCGCGCGGCCATTGCTCTCGCAGTTGGCTGCTGGCGGACGGCTGGTGGCGCCAATCGGCGAAGACGAACTACAGACACTGGTCAGGATTCAGCGCCTCAACGGGTCGTGGCACGAAGAATATTTCGGCGAATGCCGTTTTGTCAGGATGACTGGAGAGCACGGCTTCAAAGATTGACCGCGAGCGGATGATTGGGTAGGCCAACGATTGAGTACCGCTGAGCGCCTGGAGCGCTTGGAGGTGCGGAGGTGGAGTGGCGGGGCGGACTCGAAATCAGGCGCGGAAATTGTCAGCGAGCACTGCGGCCCTCGGACTCGCGCTGATGCTCGCTCTCGGCGGTTGTTCCACTAAGGTCGAGCAGACGCGGCCTGCGTATTTGCGGAGTTCATCGGTCACCGAACGCACGACGCATACCGTCGAACCCGGCGAGACCGTCTATCACATCGCTCATCAATATGGCGTAAGCCCTAGCCGCTTGATGGCCGCCAATGGACTCGACGACGCGCGAGAATTGCGAGTGGGCCAAAGGCTGGTTATTCCCGGCATCGGAGGGGGATACGCCAGGGGGTCGGCATTCGAAGTCCCGGATGTCTGGTCGGTGCCGAGGGCTGAGCGGCAGTTCGCATGGCCAGTGATCGCGGGTCAGGTTTCATCGCCATTCGGGATGCGGCATGGAGTGATGCACGACGGGGTCGATATCTCGGCACCGGTGGGCACCGCGGTCCACGCGGCGGACGACGGCGTAGTAATCTTCGCCAGCCGGCTTCGCGGCTACGGCAATGTGGTCATCGTGCAGCATTCGGATGGCTATGTGACGGTCTATGGGCATAACGAGCGAAATCTGACTCGCGAAGGAGCCCAGGTTGCACGCGGTCAGGTGATTGCCGAACTGGGAGCGACCGGTCGAGCCAGCGGACCAAATCTTCATTTTGAAGTTCGCTATCACAATCAGCCCCGCAATCCGCTCGCTTATCTCCCCCTGCCTCAACCTGACAGCGGCATAACCTTTGCCCGAAACGGCGGCTCCTAGTATGTTGTCGCCGTGACGCGAGTATGGGCTGAGAGGAGTCTTCCTTATACTTTGCAACTCGGATTCACCGAGTCTAACCAGCGCTATCCATTATGACTGCCGACCAAATCAGACAATTGATCCGCGACGTCCCGGACTTCCCGCGTGAAGGGATCCTGTTCCGCGACATCACTCCGCTAATCGGCGATGCCGACGGACTCGCCGCAGTGGTCGATCAGGTCGCCGAACCATGGCTCGGAAAGGTTGATCAGGTCCTCGGCATCGAATCGCGCGGATTCATAATTGGAGCGCCCGTTGCTTACCGCTTGGGCGTTGGCCTGACAATTGCGCGAAAGCCGGGCAAGTTGCCATATCAGACGATCGCCGAGAGTTACGAATTGGAATACGGCACCGCCACCCTGCAGGTGCACCAGGACGGTCTTGGCGGCCATTCACGTATTCTGATCGTCGACGATCTACTCGCGACCGGCGGAACCGCGATGGCCGCGGTTAAGCTGGTGCAGAATCTCGGCGGGCAGGTGGCGGGGTGCGCCTTCGTGATCGAACTATCGGTGCTACGCGGGCGTCAGCGTCTCGAACCATTAAAATGCCTCTCCCTGGTGCGATACGATTGAGGGAAAGCGCGGCGCCGATCAAGCTGAAGCGCGGCGATCGCCGAGCCTGGTGCGGTATCGAGCTATCGCAAGGTGGAATCGACTCACTCTCAGGCTCTTCACGCAAACGATCGCCGGCGACTCCTGCTGGTCCTGGCGATAACCTGCGCTTACTTCGCGCTCGAACTGGCCGGCGGTTTCTATACCAATAGCCTCGCGCTGTTGACCGATGCGGTCCACATGTTGACCGATATCGCGACGCTATGTCTCGCCCTCTTCACGTTGTGGATTTCGTCGCGCCCTGCTACCGCGGGGAAGACCTACGGCTACGTGCGTGCAGAGATCCTGGGCGCGATGCTCAACGGTCTTTTCCTTTGGCTCCTGGTCGTTTTCCTTTGGATCGAGGCGGCGGGACGGTTACGCCATCCGGAAGAGGTCAAAGGCCTCCCCGTGATGATCATTGCCGGCGTCGGAGTCGCAATGAACGTATCGTTTGCATGGATTACGCTCGGCTCCCAGGATCGGCGTTCGGGAATGGCGTTGCGGGCCGTTTTCATCCATGTGATGTCCGATTTGGTCGGTTCGCTCGGCGTATTAGGCGCCGGCATCCTCATTTGCTTTACCCGATGGACTCAAGCGGACGCAGGCGTGAGTCTCCTAATCGGCTGCCTGATTATCTACGGCTCGTGGGGTCTGATTCGCGAAGGCGTCGACATCCTGATGGAATCCGTTCCGGCGGATATCGACCTGGACGAGTTGCGCACCGACCTGCTCGCAGTTCACGGGACCCGGGAATTGCACGATTTGCACGTCTGGTGCCTCAGCAGCCATCAGTTCGCGCTCTCGGCGCATGCAGTGGTCGCACGGGAAGCCGATCACGATGAGGTGCTGGCCGACATGTCTGCGTTGCTCGAACGCAAATTCAATATCCGTCATATGACGGTGCAGTTAGAGCGCGACAGTCGCAAGGAGCGTGAACCTGAGCATTGAGGAATCTCGATGCGGTTCGGCGCAGCGCGTACTCAAGGCACGATGTGTTCCGGTCGAAAACCCAATCCAATAAGATGCGAAGTGATACGCCGGAGGCTGGGCCAGGAGCGTATAAGCCGCATAACGACGGGTATCCGCGGCGGCTCAGAGCTTTCCAGCACACTATTGACTAGCCAGTCCTGCACCATAACCTGGCCGCGCTGCGTAAGGCGCGTCGGCAACTCGCGGCGGCGTTGTACCGCTCGCAATTCTTCAAGATTCACCTTACCGTTCTTAAGCGCTGGAGCCAGTATCCGTGCCGCGGCTACCGCATCCTGGATGGCTAGATTGATGCCGACACCCCCAATCGGCGACATCGAGTGAGCGGCATCGCCAATGCATATCAACCGCGCCCGATACCATTGACTTAGACGATCGATTGAAACGGTAAGCAGGTTGATATCGTCCCAACCGCCCAATTCGAAGACTCGATCACCCAGGAACGGTGCGACCGCCGCAACCTGCTCACGAAAGGTCTGGATGCCGCTACGCTTGAGGCTTTCAAGGCTTCCTTTCTTGATCAGGAACGCGCATTGCCAGTATTCCCCGCGGTTGATCATGAACATGAAGCGGCCGGCGCCAAGCCGTCCGAGCGTCTGTTCCGGGTCATCGTCGTGACGCGAGACGCGCATCCATAAGACGTCGATTGGCGCGCCCAGCTCGATCACTTCGAGCGCCGCTTCGCGACGGACCGTGGAGTGCCGCCCATCGGCACCGACAACGAGGTCAGCAGTGACTTCGATATAGCCGTCGGGG
>DATEGX010000157.1:0-3833 GCA_035279875.1 Binataceae bacterium (SeqCode) | reverse complement strand
CTCGACCTCGCGATAGAGACTGCCGTAGTAGGTCGTGCAGACTGGCGCACCTGTTTCGTCGACGGTATGGAATTTCGTGACTTCGTAGGCCCGCGGCTTGCGGCGCTCGATGCCGATCAACTCCGCAGTGGTGGTGAGCTTTTCCGGCGGCCGCACCAGCCGGTGGATCACCGCGTGATGCGTCGCATGAACGCCGCGCGCGGCTTCGTCCGGCGACAGGCTCCCGCGGGTCTTGTTGCGAATCGCGCCGGCCGCTGGCCATTCAAAGCAGACCGGGAACATCTGATGAGCGGTGATTCCGCCGGCGCGCCGAGTGTCCAGGTAACACGGTTGCAGGTCGCCGATCCCGGCGGCAAAGGCCATGGTCCACCGCGCATCAACCTGGCTCGTGACGAATTCGGTCCTGGTTCCGACCAACGACGCATCGAGAGGCATACTCTACTTCTAGCGCCAGCGGCCGTCTCAGGTCCAATGACTTGCAAACCGCCGCGACACGGGCCGCGGTAACCGCTTACTTTCCGGAATCTTCCTCCGGGCCGGAGCCGTTGCCATTGCCGGTTCCGTTCGAATCTCCGTCCTCATCCTGCTCGGCCAGCATCGAAACGGCGCGAACCTTCTCGCCGGACTCGAGCCGCACCAGATGCACTCCCTGCGCGTTGCGCCCGGTGATCCGCACCTGCTTGACCTTGAGCCGGATTATCTTGCCGTGATCGGTAACCAGCACCACCTGCGCGTCGCTATCGACCTGCAGTACGCCGACCACTTTGCCGGTGCGTTCGGTCACGTCCATCGTGATGACGCCCTTGCCCCCGCGATGGGTCAGGCGATATTCGGAGGCCGGGGTGCGCTTGCCGAAGCCGTTCTCTGAAACCGTCAGCAGGGTCTCATCGTCGCGCGCGACCGCGATCGAAACGACTTCATCGTTCACCAGCGTAACGGTCTTGCCTTCGCGCTCGGAACGCGATTCCAGCTCCATTCCGTTGACGCCGTAAGTGCCGCGGCCCATCGCCCGCACCTCGTCCTCTTTGAATCGAATCGCCTGGCCTTCGCGGGTCGAGAGCACGATTTGCTGGTTGCCGTCGGTCAGCCGCACGCCGATCAACGCGTCGCCCTCCTCAAGATTGATCGCGATAATCCCGCTCGTCCGGATATTGTCGAATTCGTCGATGCCGGTTTTCTTCACCATTCCGCCGCGCGTGGCGAAAAAGACATACTTGCCTTTCGATTCCTTGGTGACGGGCAGAAATGCCGAGAGCGTTTCATCGTTCGCCAGGCTCAGCAGGTTCGCGATCGAGCGGCCGCGCGCGGCCCGCCCGCCTTCCGGCAGCTCGTAGGCCTTCTTCTCGTAGACCTTGCCGGCGCTGGTGAAGAACAGCAGCCGGTCATGGGTGCCGACCGGCACCAGATGCTCGACGAAGTCCTCCTCGCTCGTGGTTGCGCCGATTTTGCCGCGGCCGCCGCGCCGCTGCGTGCGGTAGAGCGAGAGCGGCGTGCGCTTGATATAGCCGCCATGGGTGACGGTCACCAGCACGTCTTCTTCGACGATCAGGTCCTCGATCGAGAAGTCGCCCTCGGCCTCGATTATCTGGGTGCGGCGCTCGTCGCCGAATTCTTTTTTGATGTCCCTAAGCTCTTCGGCGATGAGCTTCATCAATTCACCGGCGTCCGAAAGGATCTTGCGCAGCCGCGCGATAGTCTCCTGGATCTCCTTGTGTTCGGCCTCGATCTTCTCGCGTTCGAGCGAGGTCAGTCGGCGCAGGGTAAGGTCGAGAATCGCCTGGGCTTGCGCGTGGCTCAGGTTGAAGCGCTGCATCAGGCCGTTGCGCGCGGTCTCGCTGTCCTGCGATCCGCGGATCAGACGGATCACTGCGTCGAGATTGCGGATCGCGATCAGCAACCCTTCGAGGATGTGCAGCCGCGTCTCGGCCTGCTTGAGGTCGTATTCGGTTCGGCGGGTAATCACGCGCCGGCGATGCGTCAGAAATTCGTTCAGCATCTCCAGCAAGCTGAATTCACGCGGGCGTCCCTCGTGGATCGCGAGCATGATCATCCCATAGCTCTGCTGCATCTGGGTCAGCTTGTAGAGTTGGTTGAGCACGATACGCGGTTCGGCGTCGCGCTTGAGCTCGATTACGATGCGCATGCCGTCGCGATCGGATTCGTCGCGCAGGTCGCTGATTCCCTCGATACGCTTGTCGTTGACCAGTTCGGCGATCCGCTCGATGAGCCGCGTCTTGTTGATCTGGTAGGGGATCTCGCGAACGATTATCGACGCTTTGCCGCTGCGCTTGTCGGTCTCGATCGCGGCGGTCGCGCGCATCATCAGCGTGCCTCGCCTGCCCAGGTAAGCCTGGCGAATCGCCTCGCGCCCGAGCAACTGGCCGCCAGTGGGGAAATCCGGGCCCGGGATGATCTCGAGCAACTCTTCCATCGTAAGCTCGGGATTTTCGATAAGCTTGAGCAGCCCGTCGCAGACTTCGCTCAAATTGTGCGGCGGAATATTGGTGGCCATCCCGACCGCGATCCCGTCCGAGCCGTTGATCAGCAGGTTCGGAATCTGGGCTGGCAGGACCTCCGGCTCCCGATCCGAGCCGTCGAAATTATCGGCGAAGTCGACGGTTTCCTTGTCGATATCGGCCAGCAGCCGCTCGGCCAGCGGCATCAGGCGGCATTCCGTATAGCGGTAGGCGGCCGGCGGATCGCCGTCGATCGAGCCGAAATTGCCCTGCCCGTCGATCAGCGGGTAGCGCATGCTGAAAGTCTGAGCCATCCGCACCAGCGCGTCGTAGACCGCGGTGTCGCCGTGGGGATGGTATTTCTTGAGAACTTCGCCGACCACGCCGGCGCATTTCGAATAACGCCTGGTCGAGAGCAGCCCCTCGCGGAACATCGCGTAAAGAATCCGGCGATGCACCGGCTTGAGGCCGTCGCGCAAATCCGGCAGCGCCCGTCCGATATTCACCGACATCGCGTAGTCCAGGTAGGACTGCCGCATGTCGTCTTCGATATTGAGCCGCGCCGGTTCGTTGCGAATAGGTTCGTTGCCGTTGGTTTCAGCCATTAGCTATTTTCCCGCCCAGGGCCGCGAATATGGATCGCTACGGATTACGTGAGTGGTGGTGGGTTTGTCCTGGTCGCTGGCCGGCTGCAGCATGAGGTAGGTCTGCACCGCCATCAGCGCGACGATAATCCCGAGCAACACGCCAAGCAGCCGGCGTCCGGCGCGCGAGCGCTCGACTTGATCGAGAAAGACTTTGCTGCGCGCCTCGGCTTCAACCGAGAGCTTCCAAAGCTCGCGCTGCGAATCGCGGATTTCGCGCAGCAGGATTACAATTTCGTTGTCGTCGGCCATTTTGGCGTAAGACTTTCGCGGGACCGGTCCGCGGCCCCTGGGGTCGTGGCCGCACTATACGCGCCGGCTGAAGATCGTGACCCGAATACGGCGGCGATCATTCGCGAAGGCGAAAGGACCGTAAACGCAGCATTGCCGCGCTGCGGTTAGACGTCCAGATTTCTGACGTTGAGTGCGTTCTCCTCGATAAACTGGCGGCGCGGTTCAACCTGGTCGCCCATCAACTTCGCGAAAATGTCCTCGGCTTCCTCCTGCGAGGCGACCTCGACCCGCAACATCGAGCGCATCTCGGGGTTCATCGTGGTCTGCCAAAGCTGATCGGGGTTCATTTCGCCAAGTCCTTTGTAGCGCTGGATTTCGACTCCCTTCTGGCCTGCGGCCAGCACCGCCTCGGCGACTGCCTTGAGCGATTCGACCTCGCGGTCTTCGCCACTCAGCTTGATCTTGTAAGGCTGGCGGGAGCTTTCGAGGTCAGCGCTCA
>DATEGX010000156.1:0-4507 GCA_035279875.1 Binataceae bacterium (SeqCode) | reverse complement strand
GTCGATTCCGAGTTCGAGCGACGCGGTCGCGACAATCGCCTTAAGCTCGCCGCGCTTGAGACGTTGTTCGGCGTCGAGGCGTTCGGCACGCGCCAGACTCCCATGATGAGCCATCACGGCATCGGCGCCGACCCGCTTCTGCAGGGCCAGCGCGATCCGTTCGGCCCATCGCCGGCTCAGCGTGAAGACCAGGGTAGTGCGATGCTCGCGGATCAGCGCCGCGAGCGCGTCGTACATTGCCTCCCAATGCGGATGGGTTGCGAGCGAACCGAGTTCGGGTCCGGGTGCGATAATCCGCAGGTCAAGCTGCCGAGGGCCCTGATCGGCCCGAACTATTCGAACCGGCCGCGGATGACGCGATCCATCCGGGCCAACTTCGGCACCGGACAGAAAGGTTGCGAGCATTTCGATCGGATTGAGCGTTGCGGAAAGGCCGATGCGGGTCGGGCGGGGTGCCCCCGAGGCGCGCACCATCCGCTCGAGCCGCTCGAGCGTGAGCATCAGATGCGCGCCGCGCTTGTTGGCTGCGACCGCATGCAATTCGTCGACGATTACGTAACGGACCCGGCGGAGCTTTTCGCGAAAACGCGGCGACGTCAGGAGGATGAAGAGCGACTCCGGCGTGGTCACGAGGATTCGCGGCGGACGCCTGAGCATCGCGGCTCGCTCGCCCGCCGGGGTGTCGCCGGTCCGCAGTCCGGCGCGAATTGCAGTCAGATCGAGCCCGCTCCGGGCGGCGACCGCGTGAACCCCCGCGAGCGGTTCTTCCAGATTGATGCGGATGTCGTTGGCGAGGGCTTTGAGCGGCGAGACGTAGAGCACCGAGATCTCGTCCGCCCATATGCCCTGTTCGGCCTCAATTACCAGGCGATTGATCGCCCACATGAAGGCGGCGAGGGTCTTGCCACTGCCGGTCGGAGCGCAGACCAGCACGTCATGGCCGGGCGGGTTTTGCGCATCGGCAATCTCCGGCCAGCCCAGTTCCTGCACTCGCGAGGGACCGCCGAAACGCCCAGCGAACCATTCGCGAACCGCCGGATGGAAGGTTTCGAGCACGCCACTCATGGCCGTTATTGTAGCATGGCGGCTAAGCCTACAGCTTCCGTCAAGGTGCGCTTTCGCACGCGGGCGGGCGTTTGTATAATTTGCCACGCCGTGAGTGACTCCGGCAGCTTGCGAGGTCGATGTCGGCGTCCAGAACAACCCCGGTAAGAATCGTCCCATTAGGTGGATTGGGCGAGATTGGGCTCAATCTGATGGTGCTGGAATGCGCCCAGCACGCGATCATTGTTGATGCCGGGGTGATGTTCCCGGAGGAACGGGACCTGGGGATTGGCCGGCTGCTGCCCAACCTGAAGCATCTCGAACAGACCCGCCCGCAACTCGAGGCGATTATTCTCACGCACGCCCATGAGGACCACATCGGCGCGCTCCCGTACCTGCTGCGACGATTTCCGGCGCCGATCTACGGGAGCGGCGTGACACTCGCTTTCGCCCGCCGTTCGCTGGCCGAGGAGGGGCCTGCGGGAACCGACCTGCGCTCGCTTACCCCGGGGACGACAGTTACCGCCGGTCCGTTTCGAATCGAACCGGTGCGGGTCACCCATTCGACTCCCGACGCCGTCGCCCTGGCGATCAGGACCCCGGCCGGGCTGATTGTCCACAGTGGTGACTTCAAGATTGATCCGGCTCCGGTCGACGGTCTGCTCTTTGATAGCGAACGTTTCGCCCGCCTGGGTGACGAAGGGGTCGAGCTGTTGCTTTCGGATTCGACCAATGTCGAGCGGCCCGGCCGCAGCGGCTCCGAGAGTTCGCTCAAACCGGTGCTACGCGACGTGATGAAACGGACGCGGCGGCGGTTTTTTCTCTCGTCTTTCTCCTCGCATCTGCATCGTATCCGCCAGATGGCCGAAGTGGCCCACGAAGCCGGACGCTACGTTGTGCCGCTGGGACGGCGTATGGCCGAGAGCGTGCGTCTCGGCATGGAGACCGGGCAGCTGAATCTGCCGGCCGGTACGTTTATCGAGCGTGGCGAGGCTGAGTTCCTCGAGCCGAAGCGGCTGGCCTTCCTCGCCAGCGGCAGCCAGGGCGAACCGCTTTCCGCCTTGATGAAGCTCGCCAGCGACACCCATCCGGCGGTGCATATCGAGGACGGTGACGTCGTGGTGCTGTCATCACGCTTTATTCCGGGTAACGAGCGCACGATTCACACCCTGGTTAACAATCTGTACCGCCGCGGCGCCGAGGTTTTGTACGACACCGTGGCACCGGTGCACGTTTCCGGCCATGCCAACCGCGATGAGTTGAGCGAGTTGATCCGGCTGGTACGGCCGCGTTATTTCGTGCCGATTCACGGCGAATATCGCCACCTGACACTGCATCGCGCGCTGGCGATGCAGGCCGGAATACCCGAGCGCAACTGCTTTCTACTCGAAGACGGAGATACGCTGGTGATGACCGGCACGGGTGAGGCACGACGAGGGCATATGGTCGAGTGCGGCAGGATCGCTGAAGACGGCGAGGAACTTGGCGATCCGAGTGTTATCCGGGAGCGGCGGGCGCTTGCTCACGACGGCACCGTGGTCGCCGTCCTGGCTGTATCGGCGCGGACCGGGAAAATTGTTTCGGGACCAGACCTGCTATCGCGCGGGGTAGTTAGCGGCGACGGGACGTCGCCTCATATGGCGCGGGCCCGCGGCGAAATTCTCGAACGTTTGCGCCTGCTCGACCCTTACGGACGCAACGACCGCAGCCAGCTTCGCGACGAGATGGTGCGAGCATTGCGCCGCTATTTCAGCGATACTACGGGTAAGCGTCCGATTATCGTTCCCTTTGTAATGGAGGTCTGAGCGCTATCGCGCGTACCGAAAAATCCGCACCGGTGGAGCTGGTGGCGGTGGTTGATGAGGAGGAGCGGAGTGGCAGGGTCCTGCGCGAACTGGCTGCCCTTGGGCTGATTGCGCTCGCGCTCTACGCGCTCCTCAGCCTCGTCTCGCATGATGCCGGGCGGCATCCGAATCTTGGTGGTCCACTGGGTGCCGGTCTCGCGGGGTTTCTTGAATATTCCTTCGGCGCACAGGCCTATGTGCTCGCCGTATTGGTTGGGTGGCTCGCACAGCGGATTTGGGCGGGCATCTGCTGGCGAACGCTGACGCGTGAGATGGGCGGCGGAGCAGTTCTCGTGGTTGCACTGAGTGTCGCGGCCGCTTTCTGCAACATCGCCGGAGTAGCAGCAGGGGGTTTGACCGGCACCACGATCGCCGTGTCGTTGGGCGCGTATCTGAATTTCGCTGGCGGCTACCTGATCGTGATACTCGCAATAGTCGGCGGTTTGGCATTGATTGCCGGACGAGCGCCAACTGAACTGGCGGCTTCGGTGGCTGGCGCGGCCCGCCGCAGTCATCGCAGCCCGGCCGCCGATTCCGGTCAATCCGATCGATCGTCGCTCGAGAGCGGATCCTTCGATAACGGCGTAAGCTCGTTCGTCGCCGCCGGCCGTGAGTCGCTAGGGGAAGGGAATGGTGAAATCCGGCTTGTTCGCAGGCCGGAGCCTTCCAAAATAACGCCCGAGCGTGCCGGGGCACATCCGCAGCCGCCGCGGGTCCGAGGTGGATACAAGCTTCCGCCGCTCGATTTACTTGATGTACCGCCGCTCGAACACGCCCAGGTGGACAAAGCCGCGCTCGAAAAAAGCGCCCGTGTGCTCGAGCAAAAGCTCTCCGACTTCGGCGTCGATGGCCAGGTGGTCGAGGTCCAGCCTGGCCCGGTGGTCACGATGTACAAGCTTGAGCCCGGCTCGGGGATCAAGGTCAGCCAGATAGTCAATCTGGCGGACGATCTTTCGATGGCGCTGCGGGCTGCCACGGTGCGGATTCTGGCTCCGGTTCCCGGCGAGGCGGTGGTCGGGATCGAAGTGCCGAACCGAAAGCGAGAAAAGATTTACCTGCGCGAGATCCTGGAGGCCGAGCAATTTTCGGCCTCGCGCAGCCAGCTTACAATCGCGCTCGGCAAGGATATTTCGGGCCGGCCGGCGGCCGCCGATCTCGCGACGATGCCTCATTTGCTGATCGCCGGCGCGACCGGTACCGGCAAGTCGGTTTCGATCCATACGATGATCTCGTCGATACTATTCAACGCCACCGCCGACGATGTGCGGTTCATTCTGATTGATCCGAAAATGCTCGAGCTGTCGGTCTATGAGGGTATTCCGCATCTGCTCGTGCCGGTTGTGGTGGACCCCGAGAAGGCCGCCGCGGCCCTTCTGTGGGCGACTCGCGAGATGGAGACGCGCTACCGAATGATGCGCGATCTCGGTGTGCGCAACATTGACGGCTACAACAATACCATCGGCGAGGGCGCAGAACTGGTCGAATTGCGCCGCGGTACGACCGCCGAGAATGCGGGTGAGAGCGGCGATTGGGTCGATACCCCGGTCAAGCATCATAGACTGCCCAAGATCGTCATTGTCATCGATGAGCTCGCCGATCTTCTGCTGAGCGAAGGGAAG
>DATEGX010000155.1:0-10269 GCA_035279875.1 Binataceae bacterium (SeqCode) | reverse complement strand
TTGCCGCACGCATGACTTCTCGACTCTCGCTGTGGCGACAGGGGATCGGGAGGTTCGCACTCGCTTCCATGTACCCACCAATGCGCCCACCGGCGATTGCCATCTCGCGGTGGTAGCAAACGGGATCGCATCCGAACCAGTGCACGTTCACGTCGCCTGAGGCTTCCGCGACTGACGCACTCCCCGGCGCGGGCCATCGCCCGCGCCGGGCCCCTCGCTGCCGTAATCGTCGGCAATATCCCCTCAGCATTTCGCTGAAGCGGCAAATTTTCGAGCCATGTAATTGCTACTCCCCGAGCGAATTCCGCTACTGCGTTGATTGCCCGCTGTTTCCAAGTTACGCTCAGATGAGTCTGGCATCTCCAGTCAAAAAAGCCCGTAAATCGCACTATTTTTGCCGCATCTAAGCGAAATCGAGGTACTGCGATTCCTGATCCAGTTCACCCTGCTGTTCGTGGTCGCACGCGTCCTTGCCGACGTAATGAAGCGGCTCGGACAAGCAACCGTGATCGGCGAACTGCTGTCAGGGATTGTCTTGGGACCGTCGCTCCTCGGCCATCTCGCGCCCGCAGCATATCGGCTCCTATTCCCAGGCGATCCGCTTGGCGACCACCTCCTGGAAGCGGTTGCCTGGATCGGCGTGATTTTGCTGCTCCTTTACACCGGACTCGAGACCGACCTGGGCATCCTGCAAGGTGTCGGGCGGGCCGCGGCCGCAGTTTCGTTGCTCGGGATCCTGATCCCGTGGGTAAGCGGCTTTGTACTCGGATGGGAAATCCCGGCGAGTTATCTGGCTCACCACAATGATCGCCTGATTTTCGCCCTTTTTATCGCAATTGCGATGTCGGTCTCCGCGGTGCCGGTAATCGCAAAGATTCTGATCGATCTGGATTTGCTGCGGCGCGATCTCGGCCTGCTGATTCTCTCCGCCGGCATTCTCGACGACACCGTTGGATGGCTGATGCTGTCGATCGTTGCCGGTCTGGCGGCCCACGGAACTATCGATCTGCGTTCTTTCGGCGCGATCGTTGTCGCCGTCGTCCTGTTCGTAGGCTTTTGCTACCTGATCGGGGCAAACCTGGTGGTTCGCGTAATGCGATGGGTCGATGATCGCGGCGTCGCCGAACATGCGGGAATGAGCGCGATGGTCGGAATCGCGATGGTGTGCGCGATTGTAACCCAGGCTATCGGTATTCATGCGGTCTTCGGCGCTTTTATCGCGGGCGTTATGATCGGACGCTCGGCGCGGCTGCGGCGTTCGGATCGAACCGAACTCGAAGCCACCACGATTGGAGTATTTGCTCCGGTTTTCTTCGCCTATTCCGGTCTCAAGGTAGACCTCTTCGCCCTGCACGGAATCGGCCTGCTGGCAGTCATCCTGGGATTCGCGATCGCCGGCAAGCTAATCGGATGCACCAGCGGGGCGATGATTTATCGGCTTAAATTCCGGGAAGCACTCGCCGTTGGCGTGGGCATGAACGCGCGCGGCGGGATGGAAATAATCGTCGCACTAATAGGGCTAAGCTTCGGCATTCTGACGCGTGAGATGTACGCGATTATCATCATAATTGCGATTGTAACTTCGCTAATGACGCCGCCGCTGCTTAGCTGGCTTCTTACCGGTGTCGAAAAGCGGCCCGCCGAAGAGCGCCGGCTCGAGCGCGAGCGCATTCTCGCGCGGCTTCCATTCACCAAGGAAGGGGCAAAGCTGCTGGTGCTGGCGGGCGGGGGTTCGCACGCGCAATTGGCCTCCCATCTGGCGGCCGCGCTGGGTAATCATCACGACGCGAGTATAACTGTGTTCCATGCCACCAGCGGCGAGCCCGTTCCAGACGCTGCGGAGCAATTCAACCGTCACTTCGATCTAATCAAGGGAATTGCCGAGCTTAGCGGCGCGCATAACGTCTATCAGCGCGCCGGCGCCGCTGACACCGTCGCGCAGGCGATAGTGCGCGAGAGCGAGCGCGGTTACGACGCGATCTTCGCCGGCGCTTCGCCCGCAGAAGGCGACTACGCTCTCGGCGGTGAAGTGCTCCACGAACTCGTCAGCAAAGCCCAGACGCCCGTGATCATAGCGCGCAACGTCGGCGCCCCGATGCCTTTGCACCGGGTGCTGGTCCCGACTACGGGGGCAGCCTTTTCGCGCCTGGGGGCCACGGTTGCGATGCTTTACGCGCACGCGACCAACGCGCGGATGACCGCGCTATACGTCAAGGAACTCCCGGTGCTGCCGCTCCGCGTTCTGCGGCTGAATGCCGATCCGCACAACGAAGGCATGCAGATAACCGGCGACATCAAAAAACTGGCCGATCAATTTGGCGTGCGGGTCGACACCCAAATCGGCTCCGGCAGCCGGCCCGAGAATGCGATCATCGCCGCCGCCGACAATGGCCAGTTCGACCTGCTCGTGATGGGCGTGCAATACCGTCCCTCGGAGCGCCGCCTGTATTTCGGACCCAAGGTCGAGCATATCCTGCGCAACGCTCGGATCGCGGTGGCGGTGGTGGTGATGCCGGAAATTCCGGCAGCCGCGCGCGCCTGACGACAATCCCGCCGCCGAATGGCGATTACCTATTCCACTATTCTGCAAGTTTTACCGAATACCCAGGTGCGTCGAACACTAGAGTCTCGAATGCGCCTGATAGCAGATTATTGTTCGAGGATTGCCAGTGGCATGAGCGTTGCCCTGATTATTCGCTAGCCGCAGTAAGCGGTCGTCATCCGCGCGGTAGGAAGCAAGCTTTCCCCCCGGGCTCGGGCTTCCACCGCAGCGGACTGACCGTGGGTTGTTTGAATGGTGAATTGCCGAGCAAAAGCCGGCGTCGCCAAACGAACGGGTAAGTTTCAAGAGGTCACTATGATCAAGGAACGGCAGATATCAATTCGCTGTGCGGTGATACAGGGCGCGATGGCGTTATTGTTGGGTGCTTTCGTGGCCGCGTGCGCTGCTACGCCGACGACCGAAAGCACTGGCGGTTACATCGACGACGCCACCATAACGGCCAAGGTTAAGACTGCCCTCGCGGCCGATCCGCAGCTTCGAGATCCGATTCAGACGCCGCTGCAGGTGCGAGTCGAAACCTACAAGGGAGTAGTCCAGTTGAGTGGGTTCGTGAATTCACCCAATACGGCTCAGAAGGCGGCCTCCGATGCCAGCGACGTACCCGGTGTGACGCGGGTCGTGAACAACCTGATCGTGAAAACGGAATCTCCCGCAAACTCTGGATGAGCCGTGTTTAGCGAATGACTCCAGGACCGAACCTGATTTACGTTTCGATCAGCGGATTCGGGGAGTCACAAGGCCGGATGTGGAAAAGCATTCGGCCTTCATCTTATTGCAAAAGAGACAGTCTTAATCTGGATCAAGTTGCCTCGGCATCATTCTCGAGAGCCGCCCGAGATACCCTTTTCCCGTGTCTGCCGATCGCGATCCGCAGCCCCACGCCGCTAATGACCATTATGGCTCCCGCTATGGCAAGTGCGATCCACCATTGGAGCCATTGATGAATCAGCAGGATCAGGGCGGCGACAAAACATCCCTCGGCGCACAGCAAGGCTGTCGCCACGATCAGCATCGCCATCGCGTCCTGGATTACGTTCTCGAGCGCGGCTGTAAAGTGCAGCTCAATAAGGCGAATCTCGGCTTGAGCGACTCGCGAAAGGTCGTCGATCGCCTGGCCAAGTAGGGTGGGCCAGTCTGGTGACAAATCGGCTTGGCCGGCTCTGGCTGGTCCGTGTAGCGCCTCTCTTGCCACCTCAAGGCTCCTGAGTCGCGTCAAATGCACGGCCCATCACACCGACCAGCAGCGAGCCAGCGATGACTGCCTCGGCCGTCGAACGCATGCCGTTGCTCCCCATGATAAAGCCCACAACCGCAGCCACGCACGAGGCAGGCCAGGCGTAGCGCTCGAGCATCCGCTCGGGATTGAGCCGGTCCTCTACGCTTTTGAATTTCTGGCTAACCTGCGAAACCGTATTCTGGAGCGCTCGGCGAGCTTCCTCCAATTCATCATCGATCCGGGGAATTTCGTCCTGCACGCTCATGATTTGTCACCTGTTTGATAAAATTCACGGTCGCCTGCCGTATGCCGATCCGGGCTGCAATACCGAGCATCGCCAGTCCCAAGCGGCTCCGCGCACCGCCGCCGACAATAAAGCCCGCGCCGGCCGCGACCACCAGAGCGGTTAGCGGCCGCTCCGTCACAAGCCTTGACCAGTCGGAGGAAGGAACCTCCGACCGGTCAATCCGCTCTTCGAGGCCTGGCCTGGATGGCGCCGGCTGCAAGAGTGTCATTCGACTCACGCGGACATTCGCCGCACGATCTGCGCGGCGAGGTAGCCGACCGCAAACGCCGCGACCAGTCCGAGCCAGGGTTCGCGGCGCACGAATTGATCGAGACTTGCCGAGACGTCGCCGATAACGTCGGCGCTCTTGTCCGCGTAGTTCTTGACCGTTTCGTAACCTTGTTCGGCCGCCTCACGCCCCTGGTCGATTGCCTGCCGTCCGATGGAATTAATGTCTGCCATTTTTCTTACCTCGCTGATCTACTACTCATTGATCATCACGAAACATTCGATTTTGCGGTTGACCTGCATAGTCACTAGATCAACCCCACCTGCCTCGAAGAAACCGAGTTCATCGCCGCTTTCTGGCCGTTCACGACTCGATGCGCGAAAGCCGGCCGCTCGAGCATGAACGGCACGACGATAGCGGGAGCTCCGAGCAGGATATCTCTCGGATTCATAACAACGTCTCCCGGAAGACGCCCTCACATCAGAGAGCTAATAGTGAGCATGACTCGTGCCGGGAACGAATGCGCACGAAAGCATCTCTAATCACATGGTGGGTTCAGTCTGTGATAGACACTGGACGGAAGAGTTTGCAGCTTCGAGTCGCGATGCAGAGTTCAGTTGTCACTACGGACCATCATCAAGAAGCAGGGCCGGGGTTACTGACGCATCAGCAGACAAACCGGTAACTGCGCAGTTAGCTCGCTGAGGCCGACGGCGCCGCGAAAGCACCCGCCGCCCATTACGTCACGCCATTCGCCCTCGGGCAATTGGAGGCTCGTGTCGCCCCAATCGCCGGCCAGCTTGAGCACCAGGCGCGGCACAATTGTGATTGCCGAGCCGCCACGGCAAAAGGCGATCACGTGCTCGGCTCGCGCCCCCTCCGCGGCAATCGGCGTGAAGGCGCCTTCGGGTCCGAAGGTTTGCGGATAACAGCGGCGGGCGGCCAATGCCTGTCGCATCGTCCAGAGCTTCGGTAGACCCTCATCGGCTCGCTGCATAATCTCACCGACTCCACATTCGCGGAGTTCCTCGAGCATTCGCCGCCTGCTCGCATAATCAACCGGCTGGCGATTGTCAGGATCTACCAGCGTAAAGTTCCATAGTTCAGAACCCTGATAGAAATCGGGGACGCCCGGCGCAGTGAGCTTAAGCAAAACCTGGGCGAGCGAATTGATGCGTCCGGGACCAATCAGCGGTTCGACGAATCGCCGGAGATCGTCGCTGAATTTGCGGTCAGCAAAAATCCCCTCGACGAAACCCAGCACAGCGCGTTCATATTCCGGGTTGGGATTCGTCCACGAGGTATACTGTTTCGCTTCGCGAATCGCCTTCTCGACGTACCTGGCAACCCGATCCTTTTCGATGGGCCATGCTCCGATGAGGGTCTGATAAATCAGGTACTCGATATTGCGATCCGGAACGTTGACGCCCCAATGGCGCTGGCTCATCCGGCTCCACCGATGAACGGCTTGTCTCCATTGCTCGGGGATCTCGGAGAGCAGCGCGAGCCGCGCGCGCACATCCTCGCTGCGCTTGGTGTCATGCGTCGAGGTCGCGAGCATCGTCAACGGCCAATCGCGCTGGGTCATTGAGCAGGCACGGTTGAATTCCGCGACCGACGTTCCGAACCGGCCCGGATCGCCGCCTACCTCGTTCAAGCATACGAAGCGGTTGAAGCTGTAAAAGGCCGTGTCTTCGACCGCCTTGGCCATCACCGGACCGGTGAATTGCTGAAAACGCAGAGCGAGTTCAGCCTCGAGCCGGCCTGGCAATCGCAGTAGCAATATATTGCCAAGGTAATCGAGCAGTTCGGGGTCGAGGTCCCCGCGCGCAACCTTCGCCATCGCTACCGCCCCGTTGATATAGCGAATATCCGCGTCCGAGCGGTGCGGTTCGCTCTGCCGCACGTACGTCCGGTAAACCGGCAGTCCCATCGCCACCGCCTTGAGCGCCTCGTGCAGTTCGTGCCTGGTGTAATCGCGATGATGCGGATCCTGCTCGCATATCTCGACCAGCATCGCGGTCAGCCGGTTAAGATCGCTGCCAAGGATCTCACGCATCACGAGATCTTTTTTTTCCTGAATGAGCGCGGTGAGATCGGCGCTTGCGCCGGTAAAGTCAACGTACAGCCTGGTGAACGGCTCCTCGCCCTCCGGATCGACGAACAGTCCATTGACCAGGTTCATGAAGTCGTAGCCCGAAGTGCCCGCGACCGGCCATGAAGGCGGCAGACGCTCGTCCGCCTGAAGAATCTTCTCAACCAGCAGCCACGGATGATCTGATGACTCGCGCAAACGCCTGAGATAGCGCTCCGGCTCGCGCAGCCCGTCAATATGGTCGACCCGCAGGCCGTCGAGCACACCCGCCGCGAGCCATTGCAGGATCAATCGGTGCGTGTCGGCGAAGACCTCCGGGTCTTCCATGCGCAACCCGACCAGCGTGTTGATGTCGAAGAAACGACGGTAGCCAAGGTCGCGGCCGGCGGCACGCCAGTAAGCGAGGCGATAATTCTGCCGCTCGAGAATCGCGTGAAGCGCGGCCTGGTCGGAGTTGATTTGCCGGATTACCTCGTCGACGGCGGACGCCACTTCGCCGCGTTCGTGAAAGAGCCGCGCGATCAGCTTGCCGATCACCGCCTTGTCGCGATGACGCCGCACGAGACTGGCGCGATCGGTCGCCGTCGGCAACGGCAATTCGACCAGCGCGTCACCGATGAAGGCGAGTTCCTCCGAACCGCATCGCGCCGAAGCCTCTTTCAGCAGCGGTCCGAGCGATCGCGGCGCAACCGGAAACCGATGCTCGTAGGAGCAAATCAAAAACGCCGCATCCTCGCGAGCTACGCGAATCTCGCCGGCTTCCAGCGCCCGTCCGTATTGCTTGCCCAGTACCGGCAGCAGGACGAGGTTGCGCAGGCGCGCCTCCGGCGTATCCCAATCAACGTCGAAATACGACGCGTAGGCGCTGGACGGGCCATTTTCGAGCACGTCCCACCACCACCAATTTTCCTGGCCGCCGATCGCCATGTGGTTCGGAACCACGTCGAGTAGCTGGCCAAGCTGGTTTGCGCGAAAGGCGGCGCACATCCGCTGATGGGCGTCCGCGCCCCCCAGTTCGGTATTGACGTGGCCGTAGTCGACTACGTCATAGCCGTGCTGGCTGCCCGGCGCCGCCTGCAGATAAGGCGAACAATAGACGTGACTTATACCGAGCTCAGCCAGGTAGTCGGCTATTCCGGCTGCGTCGTCGAAGCCGAAACCGCCATGAAGCTGCAGGCGATAGGTCGCACGCGGATGAGTCATATTCGATCCGGCCGGACAGTTCGGCGCGGACTGAAGTTCCAAGCTCTATCCGGTCCGGCCTTCCTTGGTGGCTATCATAGCAAGTGATTCGGCACCCGGCGCAGCCTTGCCGTCAAGGTGCTGAGCGATGTGCTCCGGCGCTGCCGATCTGTCCAACAAAACCAGCGAGCGTGCTTCGAGCGGATAACGCTCTCCATTACGGAAGCTGGGCATCCTCTCTTCGCCGCCGGCGCGGCAGGTATCGAACACTACGTTCCACGCCGCGGACGAAGGCAGCTCAGGCAGGGCGAAATCGATCTTCTCGTGATGCGAATTCAACAGCATGATGAAGTCGGCGTCGTTGAGCGGCCGGCTGAAATCGTCGTCCTCGCCGATTGGACCTCCCGCCAGCGCCACCCCGAGGCATCGGGCGGAGGACTGGTTCCATTCCTCGTCCGTCATCTCACGGCCGTCCGGATTAATCCAGGTAATGTCCTTGATACCGGCCCCCTTGATCGGCCGGCCCTGGAAAAAGCTTCGACGCCGGAAGCTCGGGTGATTGCGGCGAATCTCGAGCATGCGGCGGGCAAAATCGAGCAGCTCGCGATCGGCGGGCTTCAACTCCCAATTCACCCAACTTATGTCGTTGTCCTGGCAGTAGGCGTTGTTGTTGCCCTTCTGAGTGCGGCCGAATTCGTCACCGCCGAGAATCATCGGCACGCCCTGCGAAAGCAGCAGGGTGGCCAGCAGGTTCCGCTGTTGACGCGCTCGCAGCGCATTCACCTGGGGGTCGTCGGTCGGTCCCTCGGCGCCGCAGTTCCAGCTCCGATTGTTGGACTCGCCGTCGCGATTTTCCTCGCAATTGGCTTCGTTGTGCTTGTCGTTGTAGCTGACCAGATCGGCGAGCGTGAAGCCGTCATGGCAGGTGATGAAGTTGATGCTGGCGGATGGCCGGCGGCCGCTTCGCTCGTACAGATCGCTCGATCCGGTCAGCCGATACGCCAGTTCGCCGATCAGGCCGCCATCGCCTTTCCAATACGCGCGCACCGCGTCGCGATACTTGCCGTTCCATTCGGTCCATCCGGGCGGGAAATTGCCGACCTGGTAGCCGCCCTCGCCGAGATCCCACGGCTCAGCAATCAGCTTCACCCGCGACAGCACCGGATCCTGGTTGACGACTTCGAAAAAGGCGCTGAGCCGGTTGACGTCGTAAAGTTCGCGCGCCAACGCGGAGGCGAGGTCGAAGCGGAAGCCGTCCACGTGCATTTCCGTAGCCCAGTAGCGCAAACTATCCATGATAAGCTGTAGCACGCGCGGATGGGTCATATTGAGCGTGTTGCCGCAGCCAGTAAAATCCATGTAGTAACGGAAATCGTCAGGTGCCAAACGATAGTACGAAGCGTTATCGATGCCGCGGAAGCTCAACGTCGGCCCGAGATGATTTCCCTCGGCAGTGTGGTTGTAGACGACGTCAAGGATTACCTCAATACCGGCGGAGTGCAGCCGTTTGACCATCGAACGGAACTCGCCAACCGTGCCGCTCGCGGAGTAGCGCATGTCCGGCGCCAGAAATCCGAGGGAATTATAACCCCAGTAGTTCCGCAAGCCCTTATCGGTGAGCGTTCGGTCGTCAAACGCATGCACCGGCATGAGCTCGATCGCAGTCACCCCCAGGCGCTTGAGATGCTCGATAACCGGGGCGGTCGCGAGCCCCGCATAAGTGCCGCGCAGAGCGGGTGGCACCTCAGGATGTAAATGCGTAAAACCCTTTACATGCACCTCATAGATAATAGTATCGTGCCATGACGTGCGCGGCGGTCGATCATCGCCCCAGGAAAAGGCTGTGTCGATAACCCGGCATCGCGGCATCGCCGAAGCGCTATCCCGGCGGTCAATGGTGAGATCTGCGCGAGGTGAGCCGGGGCGATAACCGAACAGCGAGTCATGCGATCGGAGCTGTCCGACGATCTGTTTGGCATAGGGATCGAGCAGCAGCTTCTGCGAATTGAAGCGCATGCCGCGACGCGGATCGTAAGGACCGCTTACCCGGTAGCCATAGAGCAGTCCTGGGCGCGCTTCCGGCAGATAGCAATGCCAAATCTGATCAGTCTGTGAAGTTAAGGCAATCCGCTCGGTTTCGTATCGACCACGCGAATCGAACAAGCACAGTTCGACCTTCTCCGCATGTTCCGAAAATATGGAAAAATTGACGCCTTCGCCGTCCCAGGTGGCCCCCAACGGAAGCGGATGTCCTCGCCAGACTGCGCTCCTGTGTTCCATCAAAGCTGGCTAGCGGAAGTTGGGTACATCAGTCACACCTGAATCCGAGCATCATAAAACAAACACCATTCGTTCGATCCGAAATAACGTAAAAGCCGCAAATAGAGGCTAATTCAATTATCTACACTGTTAGAGGCTGTGAGAGCTGTTATAAGCCGCTGGGTGTCTTAATCTGTTCAGGCTCGCTCCGCACGGTAATCAGCTCAATGACACTGAGTAGCTTTTGGATGCCGCCGAGTTGCCCGGCGGCCGATTCAGCCAGAAGCGCCAATCGATGATAATAGGCGGAATAATGGTCATCGCTACTGTCGTGAGCCGTTTTCTCGAGCGCAATCCTTAGTCCCAAGGCATTCAATGTATCCGCCAGCGCCGCGACCGCCCCGGAGATGGCGCGAACCGCCTCGACCATCTCGGTACG
>DATEGX010000154.1:0-8321 GCA_035279875.1 Binataceae bacterium (SeqCode) | reverse complement strand
CGCAACAATGCCGAACGGGTAGGCCGCGTGACGCTACCGCTGACCGCGTTCGCCCATTGCCAGGCCATCGCCGAGGGTTACGAAGAGTTTGGCGCTGCGTTTCGAAAATCCAAGCTGGTCGAGGGACGCCTGAAGACGCTGGCTTGTATCCGTGCGGCTCAGATGGCCGGGTGTCCTTTTTGAGTGGATATCAATTCTGCCGTGGGCAGAACTCAGGGTATCAAGGACGAACAATTGGCCGAACTGGCGGACTTCGAAGGGAGCCAGCACTTCGACGATCTCGAGAAGACGGTGTTGCGCTATGCCGACGGCATGAGCAGCACCCCCGCCGAGGTCCCGGACCGGGTCTTCGAAGACTTAAAGCGTTACTTTAATACTGCGCAAATCGTGGAACTGACCGCGATGATCGCCTTCGAGAACCTGCGGGCGCGCTTCAACCGCGCGCTGCAGATTGAGAGCGACGGCTTTTGCGAACTGCCTCCCGACCATCCGGTGCGCAAAGCGGTACCCCGGTTCGGCGGTTGAGGAGGATCGCGCATGAATTTCGCGTGGCCCGGGACGACTGCTTGTCGGAGCGAAGCCGCGCGTGATTAGATCAAGGCAAGTCTGAAGCCATCAGAGCGAGGTGAACGGAAATGAATTACAACGTCATCGACGCTGACGGGCACATCCTGGAGCCGCCTAATCTTTGGGAAGAATATATGGATCCCAAGTTTCGCGCAGGCTGCCCCAAGCTGGTCACCTTTCCCGACGGCCGCGAGATCCTGCGCGTCGAATACGATGACGCGGTTGATCTGGGCCGCGGTAAGGCGCGGGTCAATTTCGGCGGAGTCGGCGCGTTTGGCGCGCGGGAAGGAAAAGCATCGCCCAAGGCACCGTATCTCTCGGGCCGCAAGGGCGGATTCGATCCACACGCCCGGATTCCCGACATGGACGAAGAGGGAATTGACGCCGCGTTCCTGTATCCAAGCCTGGGTTTGTTCTTCGGCTCCATCAAGGATGCCGGGTTCGCGGCGGCGGCGTCTCGCGCCTACAACCGCTGGTTGGCGGATTATTGCAAGCCCTACCCGGAACGGCTTTTCGGCGCCGCGATGCTGCCGATGCAATCGGTCGAGCTGGCGGTGCAGGAAATGCGCTACGCGGCCAAGGAACTCGGGTTTCGCGCGGGATTCATCCGGCCTAACCCGTACAACGGCCGCGTTTTGCATGATCCCGAATACGACCGGCTTTGGGGCGAAGCCCAGGATATGAATTTCTCGATCGGGATTCACGGCGGATCGGAGAGCGGCCAGCCGACGCTGGGAATGGATCGCTTCACCCGCGGCGGTGCCGTCCGCCACGTGGTCGCGCATACTTTCGAAATGATGGCGGCGGCAACCAGCCTGATCATGTGCGGGGTCTGCGACCGTTATCCGCGGCTCAAGATCGCCTTCCTCGAATCTGGCGGCGGATGGATGGCGGGCTGGCTGGATCGGATGGATCGTCATTTCGATGATATCGGCATGAACGACACCAAACTGACCGCCCGGCCAAGCGAGATCTTCAAGCGGCAATGTTTCATATCGTTCGAGCCGGTCGAAGGCACTCTGCCGCTGCTGGCCGAATATATCGGCTCAAGCAATATCCTGTGGGCTACCGATTATCCGCACCTTGACGGGTTTCCTCGTGCTCCGCAGATGATCAAGGCGATGGGGATGCCGAGGGAAACCCTTTGGAATGTGATGGCGGGCGGCGCGATGCGCTACTACAACATGCGGTAGCAGCTTAGGCAGTCATTTGCCGGCAATGCGGCGCAGGATGAGGAGAATCCGCGAAGGATCGTCATCCTGCGCTTATTTATCTGCGGAATCTCGCGCACCCGCCTTAAGTCTCAAGTAAACCTTTAAGTTCCGCCGTGAGGCGCCTTCTACTGACGTGAAAGCCGTGCTTTCGTGGAGAGCTCTGCGAAATGGCCTTGAAGTCCCGATGGCACCTCGGCAGAACGCCTGGATTTCGACTGTGCTGGCTGAGCGAGCGTCACCAGGAAGCACAGGGCTTGACATTCCGGCCAAGGAACGCCGATCACTGGCGACAACAGAAGGAGTCTCCCGATGGAATTCGCAATTGCCTATCCGGCCCGCCCCGACGCCTGGAAAGACCTCGCGATCGCCGAAGAGAACGGCTTCACGAGTGCCTGGTTCTACGATTCGCAGATGATCTACAGCGACGTTTACGCCTGTATGGCGCTCGCGGCGGAGCATACGAAGCGAATCAAGCTCGGCACCGGGGTCGCGATCCCGAGCAATAGAATCGAACCGGTTACCGCTCATTCGATTGCGACCATCAATTTGCTCGCGCCCGGCCGGACCATCCTCGGCGTGGGCACGGGGTTCACCGGCCGCAATACCATGGGACTCCCGCCGGTACCGCTCCGGCAGGTGCGCTCATATATAACGATGGTCCGCTCGCTGCTGCGCGGGGACGAAGTGACGTATCGCGACGGCAAATACGAACGCGCGATTCGCTTTCTCCATCAGGATCACGGCTATATCAACCTCAAGGACCCGATTCCGATTTATCTGGCGGCGGACGGTCCTAAGGCGCTCGAGCTAGCTGGCGAGGTTGCTGACGGCTGGGTCAGCGTGCTCTCAGGGCCGGAGCGATTCCGCGAGAAATTCGAGTTGGTCAAGCAGGGCGCGCGTCGCGCCGGCCGCTCGGCCGAACAGATGCCTAACGCGATCTTGAGCTCCGGATGCGTTCTGCGTGATGGCGAATCCGCAACCTCCCCGCGGGTTATCGAGCGCATGGGACCGTTCGCGGTAGTTTTTCTACACGCCCTATGGGAGGCCTCGGCGGTAGCCTCTAACGTTCCACCCGGACTCCTGAAACTGTGGGAGCGGTATCGCGACGAGTACGTCGCCAAACTCAAGACGCCGGCTGACAAGCGTTATCTCGAGATTCATGAAGGCCATCTGATCTATATGAAACCCGGCGAGGAGAAGTACGTCGACGAGAATCTGCTGCGTACGATGACTCTCACCGGCCGCGGCGAGGAAATAGTCGCCCGCCTCAAGGCGCTCGAGGAGGCCGGCGTCAAGCAGGTCGCGATTCAAGTTGTATGGCCGCACGGGCGCGAGATGATCGAGGATTTCAGCCGCGAGGTGATCGCGAAGTACTGACGGCAGGCTGGCTGCGAGGTTACGGCATGAGTCTTCCGCTGGCGGGAGTGCGAGTGATCGAGTTGGCCCAGATTTATGCGGGGCCTTACTGCGGTCTGCAACTGGCGCATTTTGGCGCCGAGGTGATCAAGGTCGAGCCGCCGGGCGAGGGTGAGTTCCTGCGCAAGCGTCCGCCTGCTGCGCACGGTGCGAATTCCAACTTCCTGATGCTCAACCCGGGGAAAAAGTCGCTCGTGCTGAATCTCAAGGATCCGCGGGGTCGCGAACTGCTGATGCGCTTGCTCGAAGGCGCCGACGTATTGATCGAGAACTACGCACCGGGAGCGCTCGAGCGCCTCGGCCTCGGCTACGCCGACCTCGCTCCGCGCTTTCCGCGGCTGATCTATGCATCGTGCAAGGGCTATGGCGCCGACAGCCGCTGGGCGCGGCTCGGTGCGATGGACTTCACAGTGCAAGCGGCATCGGGAATCGTCGAAATGACCGGCTACGCCGACCGGCCGGGGGTGCGCGCCACCGCCGCGCTTATCGATACCAGCACCGGGATGCACCTGGTGGCAGGGATTCTGGCTTCGTTAATTGAACGCGGGCGGACCGGACAGGGCCGCAAGGTCGAGGTCGCAATGCTCGATGTTTGTATCCCGGCGGTCAACGGCCTGATCGTTGCGGCGATGGAGGGGCGCACTCTGCCACGGCTCGGCAATCGCCATCCGACCGCATGTCCCAGCAATACTTACCCAGCGGCTGACGGGAACATCCTGGTTTACTGCCTGACCGAGGACCATTGGCGCAAACTCGCGCGCCTGATGGGCCGCGCCGATTTGCTGGAGGACCATCGCTACCACGACCACCTGAGCCGCTACTCCATTATCGAGGAAGTCGATGGCATCGTCGGTGAATGGGTGCGGGCCCGGTCGCGCGACGAACTGGTCGAGATACTGATCGCGGAGGGAATTCCGTGCGCGCCGGTACGCACGATTAGCGAAGTTGCGAGCGATCCGGAGTTGGCTCGGCGCGCGCTGGTGCGCGACGGCGAATTCAACGGCAATCCGGTCAGGGTGCTCGGCTCGGCGGTCAAGTTGTCCGGGGTCAACCCGGAAAATGGCCCGACCAAAGTTGCCGAATTGGGCGAAGATGCTGACGAAGTGCTCGGCGCGCTGGGAATCGGCGCAGCCGAGCTTGAGGCCTTGCGGCGCGATGGCGTGATTTGACGAATTGCGGTGAGCGGCAGCATAAATGGCGCAGATACTCCCCAGACCCGTCGAGAGGTGAAGCAGATGGCGAGTTACTTCAAGCTGGCGAAAGAGGGCTCGGTTGCGGTCCTCACGTTCGATCGCAACGAAAAACGCAATCCGCTCAACGAGGATAGCGTCTCAGAATTCGAGGAGAACCTGACGCGGGTGCGCGAGGACGAGGACGCGCGCGCACTCCTGCTTACCGGGGCGGGCAACACATTTTCGGCCGGCGCCGACCTCTCGCGGCTTAAGGGAATTACCGACCAGGCCGAACGGCAGCGCATCTTCTCGTCAGTTACGCCGAGGCGGAGACGGGTATTGCGGCGCACCTTGCAACTGCTCACCGACCTCGAGATTCCCACGGTCGCCGCCATCAACGGTTACGCCGTGGGCGGCGGATGGTTCATCGCGCTCGCCTGCGATTTACGCATCGCGGCCGATACCGCGGAGTTCTGGATGCCCGAAGTCGACCTTGGTTCGCCGGGTCCGCGTGCTCCCGAGCAGTGGCTCACCGCCCACGTCGGCGCGACGCGCGCCAAGGAAATCATCTTCACCTGCCGCCATTTCAAGGCTGACGAACTTTATAGTTGGGGACTCCTCAACCGGGTTGTGAAGAAGGAGGAGCTTATACCAGTCGCGATGGAACTGGCGCAGAGTCTGGCGGCGAAGAAGCCTGCTGCGATAACGCAAGCCAAGGCCAATATCAACGGCTTCTTCATGGAGTAGGCTGATGGGGCAAAATTTCCTGTTCGAGACCGCAGGGCCGGTCAGCACAATTACCTTCAATCGGCCCGAGCGCCGCAACTGCATGAACCGCGAGGTGATGCTGGACTTCGAGCAACTGGTGCTGCGCGTGCGCGACGATCGTACCACCCGGGTCCTGATCGTTACCGGTACCGGCGCGGCGTTTTCGGCCGGCGCTGACCTGTCGGGCGCCAAGGGCATAACCGACCCGAAGGAGCGCTCGCGAATCTTCGCCGCCCGCAATAAGGGCCTGCCGCGGATTATCGGGCGGGTGTTCGACTTAGTGATGCGCCTCGACTGCATGACGATCGGCGCGATCAACGGTTTTGCGGTCGGCGGCGGCTGGGCGCTGGCGGCCGCCTTTGACTTCGTGGTCGCGTCGGAACTAGCGCAATTCTGGGTGCCCGAAGTCGAACTGGGGGTGCCATTCGGCGGCGGGCCGGCGGAAGTGATGGCAAAGCGGCTTGGCCCGTGGCTGGCGAAAGAGGCGATGGTCCTTTGCCGGCATTACAGCGCCGGCGAATTGTTCGAGATGGGTATGATCAACAAAGTAGTCAGCCATTCGGAACTGATGCCGGCAGCCCACGAGTTCGCGGAGCGGTTGCTTAAACTGCCCCGTAAGGCGGCTACCGCCACCAAGCATATCGTCGACGGCGTGTTCGCAGGGCCGCGACTTTATTGAAATAGGCCGTTCTTCCTGTCATGAAAGCGCGGTAGACTGGGCGGCAGGCGCAAGCGAAGATCAAGGAGGCCTCGGCAATGATTTTACCGGATAGAATCGGCCACGTCGTAATAAAGGTGCGCAACCTCGAGCGCTCGAAGCAGTTCTTCAGCGATGTGCTCGGGCTCAAACTGATGATGGAATTACCCAAGCTCAAGATTGCCTTCTTCGCGAGCAATGGGCGCGATCATCACGAGATCGCCTGCGCCGAGGTCGGCGCCGACGCCGACCGGCAACACGCTCACCAGATTGGGCTGCAGCATATCGCTTTTCGTCTCCGCGACGAGGAGCATCTGCGCGCCGCGTACAAGGAACTCAAGGAAAAGCAGGTGCCGATCGCCTTCACGGTCGATCATGGAATCACGAAGAGCATCTACTTTAACGACCCCGACGGGCTCATGTTCGAGGTCTATTGCGACAATCCGCCGGAGTACATCGCACAGATGAGGGCGAACAAGTACGGCGGCATGGACAAGCTCGATTTCGCCACCGAAGAGCACAGCCTCTCCGAGGCGATTGGCTCAATGCTCGAATAGTCCGCGGGCGTTGACAAAACCTCTGGCGAGCGGCCGTTCCATAGCGATGGAACGGCCGCAGTCTTCTCAAGGCTGGCGCCGGAAGCGTCTTGTAATGCTATAACTTGCGCTATTCGGTCGACGAAAGGAGCCTTCGATGCCCGACCTACGCGTTGGCGACGTCAAATTGCATTATGAAGTTCAAGGCAGCGGCGATCCGCTTCTGATGGTAATGGGGCTGGGCGGCAGCTCTGCCGGATGGGCGCCCGAGCTGGTTACGGAACTGGCCCGCAGCTTCCGCACGATCATTTACGACAACCGCGGGACCGGGATGAGCGACAAGCCCGACGTTCCGTACTCGCTCGAAATGTTTGCCTCCGATGGGGTCGCGATTCTCGACGCTCTCAAAATCGAGCGCGCCCACGTGTTCGGCGTCTCGATGGGCGGGATGATTTCGCAGGAACTGGTACTAGGCCATGGTTCGCGGGTGCACACGCTTACTCTCGGATGTACCACTTTCGGGGGCAAGAATGCGGTTCCGCCGCCGGCCGAATCGGTTAAGCTGCTGACCGCGCCGCGCGATGGTTTGTCCGATGCGGAGATTATCCGGCGCGGCTGGCCGCTCGCCTATACGCCGGAGTACATCAAAAACCACCGCGACGAGCTCGAAGCCGGAATTCCGCGGTTGCTGGTTAATGCCACGCCGGCGTTCGTCTTCAAACGGCATCTCGACGCAACCTACGGCCTCAAGACCTACGACCGGTTACCCCAGATCAAGGTGCCGACCCTGGTCGTGACCGGCGCAAAGGACGTGCTGATCCCGGCGCGCAACTCCGAAATCCTCGCTGAGCGGATACCGGGCGCGAAGCTCCACATTATCCCGGATGCGGGCCACGCCTTCTTCAACGAGGCGCGCGTCGAATTCCTCAAGGTGTTCGTGCCATTTGCCCAGTCGCATCCGATTGGTGCCTGAATGAATCACGCCGGCCCTCCTCCGAAAGGATCGGCGGTTCGCGACAATCCTCACCTCCGACGCATCGTATGCACTGGCGGATTGCAAGCACACGATGCGCCGGGGGTATGCTGATGGCGTGGGCTCGTTCCACGACTTCGCGCTGACTTGCCAGTCGCTCGGGCAAACCAGCTCCCGGCTTCAAATCGCCGAACTGGCGGGTGAGTTCCTCGCCAGGCTCGAGCCTGCAGAGGCGGAGATCGCCGCGCGCTTCATGGTCGGGCAGGCCTTGCCGCAGGGCCATGAGCAGCGTTTGCAGGTGAGTGGACGTGCGATTTGGCGAATTGCCGCCGCGCTCGCCGGCGATGACGATGGAGGCGAGGAGATCTTTGCTGCCGCGACCGACTTCGGCGAGGCGGTCGAGATCTTGTTGCGCAGGCGGCCGAATGACCCGCAGCCTACCCTGGCGATCAACGAAGTCGCGCACTCCTTTGAACGAATCGCCGCAATCGAGGGCCGCAACTCCCGGCGGCGCAAGCTTGATGAACTGCGCGATCTTTTCGTCCGCGCCAGCGCATTGGAAGGCAAATATCTGGCGAAAATACTCATTCGCGAGATGCGCCACGGGATGAGCGACGGACTGATGCTCGAGGCGATCTCGCGGATGTCGAATCGACCGGTGGCCGAGATACGCCGCGCACATATGCTCGAAACGGACTTGGGGCGTGTGGTGCGGCTGATGCGCTCGGCTCGGGTCGATGCGCCCGGTCCGCTGCCCGGATCCGTAGCGGTCGCGTTACAGCCGGGGGCGACAGCGGACAGGTCAGCGGGTCAAGCTGGACGTCCTGCGATTGTGGAGCCTGCTCCTGCTGGTTCCGAAGACCAGGCGCTGTCGCTCGCCGCGCCCGACGCGCGGCCAATCCGCCCGATGCTCGCGGCCCCCGCCCCGCGCATTGCCGACGCCTTCGAGATTCTCGGGCCGGGCCTCGCGCTCGAGCA
>DATEGX010000153.1:0-2921 GCA_035279875.1 Binataceae bacterium (SeqCode) | reverse complement strand
TCCCGGTGGCTTGCCGCCTACCCCTCGAATTCGTCGGCATGTCCTTCATGCCGGGAGCGCGGTTGCCAAACATGCCCGAGGGTACTTGCTCTGCCGTTTCGCACGCTCTCAAGGTCGGGTGCACGGCTTCCTAGCCGCCTTGACATTGCACACCGGCGAAGTCTAATCCAAAAGTTCGTCATCCGGTGGTCTGCGCGGCGCGCATAGCCAATGCATTGGGTAGGCGCGTCGTGCTAAAGAATCCGGCAGGGATGGCGCGGCTGGCACTCGCGCCGCCACTAAATACGAATCGAAACGGAAGAGGAAGCACGCACGATGGCATTATTGGAAGGTAAAGTGGCGGTCATCACTGGCGCCGGCCGCGGTATCGGACGCGAAGAAGCGCTGCTGATGGCGAAACAGGGCGCCAAGGTCGTGGTCAATGACCTGGGCGGCCATTTCGACGGCACCGGCGAGTCGCGCTCACCGGCCGAGGAGGTGGTCAGGGAGATTCGCGCGGGCGGCGGCGAAGCAGTCGCGAATTTCGAGAGCGTTACCGATTTCAAATCGTCCAAACGCATCGTTGAATGTGCGATCGACAACTTCGGAAAGCTCAATGTCGTGGTCAATAACGCCGGCATTTTGCGCGACCGCATGATCTTCAACATGAGCGAGGAAGACTTCGACGCGGTGCTCGACGTGCATCTCCGGGGTACCTTCAACATGGCGCGGCACGCCTGCAATTACTGGCGCGAGCAGCACAAGGCCGGCAACATGCTCAACGGCCGGCTGATCAACACCAGTTCCGATTCGGGATTGCTCGGCAACGCCGGCCAGGCCAACTACGGCACCGCCAAAGCGGCAGTAGCCAGCATGGCAATCATCATGGACCGCGAGATGTCACGCTACGGCGTTTGCATCAACGCGATCGCCCCGGTCGCGCGTACCCGCCTGACGATCGACGCGACGCCGCAGACCGCCGCGACCATGCCTTCGCCCAAAACAGGAGAGGTCGACCGCTTCAGCCCGGCCCACGTTGCGCCGCTGGTCGCGTGGCTGGGTAGCGATGATGCCAAGGACATTCATGGCGAGGTGTTCCGCGTTGGGCTCGGGATGGTTTGGCTGATGAACGGTTGGCATAGCGTAGCGAAGATCACCCAGTCGGGACCGCTCAAGTTCTGGGATCCGGCTGAACTTGGCGCCCGGGTCAAGCAGGAACTCGCCAAGGGTGCCACCAAAAAGGAGACGCTCGGGGAAGTCCTGGCCGGGAACTGATACGTGCCAAGGCAGGAATCCGAAGAAGGCGCGGCCCCCGGCGGACCGCGCTTTCGTTCCATATTGCTGATTTGCGCAGCCAATACTGCACGCAGCGTAATGGCCGAGCATCTGATGGTGCGCGAACTGCGGCAGCGCGGCGTTGACGAGGCGGTGCGGGTCCGTTCGGCGGGTATCGCCCCCTATGCGCGGGATGGCGCCTTGGTTTCTCTCGACACCCGGATGGTCTTGCGTGACGTCGGAATTCACCTGGGCGAGGAGGCTACCTCGACCGACCTGAAGCGCCATCCCGAACTCCTGCGCGAGGCCGACCTGGTGATTGCGATGACCGAGCAGCAGGCTCGCGACCTGCGCGACCGCTTCGAGGTGAACGACCAGGTCGAAGTGCATACCCTGCGCTCATTCGCGGGCGAAGCCGGGGATATCGACGACCCGTTCGAGAAAGGCGACGTGGTTTTTGCGCAATGCCGCGAGGAGATCATGCGGCTGGTGCCACTAATCATAGACCGGCTGCTCGAACAGGATTAGCCTCGCATCGAAAGTTGTGCGCCGTCTGCCTCGCGTTGAGGTTGTTGAGTGAGGCGGCACGGCCAGCGCCCGGAGGACTAGCCTATGGACTTCACCAACCCTTCAGACGGCGAAATTCGCGCGATTCTGTCGAAACCCACCACCGTCGCGGTGGTCGGATGCTCGGATAATCCGGATCGCGACAGTCTACGGATTGCAAAACTGCTGAAAAGCAAGGGTTTCCGCGTAATCCCCGTGAATCCGCAGCTGGAAGCCGCGGCCCTGCTCGATGAGCTTGGCGAGCAGTGCTATCCGGACGTCGAGTCGATTCCGGAACCGGTCGAAATCGTGGACGTTTTCCGACGCTCAGAATACCTTCCGGAAATCGCTGACCAGGCGGTTAGGAAGGGAGCGCGCATCCTCTGGGGGCAGTTGGGGGTCGTGAACCTCGACGCCGCCGAGCAGGCGCGCAAGGCGGGCCTCACGGTCGTGATGGATCGATGTCCGGCGATCGAATACCGGCGGCTGTTTTGAAGCGCATGCCGAGATTTGCGGCTTGAAAGCACGACGCTGGCGAACGCTCGGGAGCGAACGGGTCTATACCACCCCGATCTTCGACCTTCATCGGCGCAAATCGGCCCATCCGCGACGCGGCGAACGCGATTTCTATGTTCTGGCGGCTCCGGGATGGGTCAATATCATCCCGGTCACGCGGTCGCGCGAGGTCGTGCTGGTGCGGCAGTATCGCCACGGTATTAGCGCGTTTACGCTTGAAATACCCGGTGGGATGATCGATCCGGAGGACCCCAACCCGGCCGAAGCAGCGCGGCGCGAGATGCGCGAGGAATGCGGCTTCGACAGCGACATCATAATTCCGCTTGGCCGGGTGCATCCGAACCCGGCGATTCAGCCCAATTTCTGCTATTCGTTTTTCGCCCGAAACGTCAGAAAAGTGGCCGAACCTCGGCCCAATTACGAGGGTTCGGAGGAGACCGAAGTGGTTTTGGTGCCGCTTGCGGAGATCAAGCCGATGATCGCCAGCGGCAAGATTACCCATGCGCTGGTGATCGCCGCTTTTTCGCTTTATCACGTCTACAACCCGCCACCCCGGATCGGCGAGAAAGCGCACAAGCAATAGTAGACAGCTCTTACGTTGCTCA
>DATEGX010000152.1:0-3855 GCA_035279875.1 Binataceae bacterium (SeqCode) | reverse complement strand
CATGCGCTGGTCGGCGAGAACGGTGCCGGAAAGTCGACCTTGATGGCGATCCTCGCCGGCGTTGTGAGCGCCGACGCCGGCGAGATCCGGTTGGGCGGCCGAGCTCTTGCGATGGGCGACTCCGAGGGGGCCCGTCGCAACGGCATCAGCGTGGTGTTTCAGGAGTTCAATCTAATTCCCGAGCTAACCGTGACAGCGAATGTTTGGCTGCACCGGGAGTTGACTTCGTGGGGATTCCTGGCGAGCCGCAAGATGCGTCAGGAGACCTTGGCACTGCTCGAGCAAGTCGGCACTGACGTCGATCCGGCGACGCCAGCGGGGCAGTTGAGCGTTGCGCAACAGCAGCTTGTCGAGGTGGCTCGGGCGCTGGCCCTGCGACCACGCATCTTGGTGATGGACGAGCCCACTTCGGCACTGAGCACGCGCGAGCAGGCCCATCTGCTGTCGCTCGTACGTGACATGCGCGCTCGGGGCATAACCGTCCTGTTCATTTCCCACCGGTTCGATGAAGTCTTCGCGATTGCCGATCGTATTACCGTACTCAAGGACGGTCAGCATATGGCGACGGTTGACGCGGCCAGCCTCACTCACAACGAGCTCGTGCGTTTGATGGTCGGTCGCGATCTCGCCGCTGACCTCTACCCCGTGCGGCGGAAACCGCCGGTCGGCAGTCCCGCACTCGCCGTGCGGCATCTGTCGTGGCCGGGCGTGCTGCATGATGTCACATTCGAAATCCATCGCGGCGAAATCGTTGGGCTAGCAGGACTGATGGGATCCGGTCGGACGTCGCTTGCTCGCGCCATCTTCGGTGCCGCGCCTCAGGCCCGCGGCGACATCTCAGTCGACGGCAGGGCAGTGCGCATTCGCTCGCCGCGGACAGCGACGCGCGTCGGCGTGGGTCTGTTGACGGAGGATCGAAAGTATGAGGGCCTCGCACTGAATCGCGACGGCGTCGAGAACATTTCCGCGGTGAAGTTGCCGGCCACGGCTGGTTTCGTGCGGCGCCGCGCCCAGCGCCGGCAAGCGGCGAGCACGGCCATTAAGGTTAGGCTGGATCCAAGAGCACTCGGGCGAGCGGTGCAGACCCTTTCTGGCGGCAATCAACAGAAGGTCGTGCTCGCCAAGTGGCTTGCGGCGCGTCCACAGATCCTGATTCTCGACGAACCCACACGCGGTATCGACGTCGGTGCCAAAGCGGAAATCTACACCATCATGCGCCAACTCGCAGACGAGGGAATAGGCGTCCTGTTCATTTCCTCGGAGCTGCCCGAAATTCTCGGACTGAGTGACCGCATCCTGGTCATGCGGCGCGGCCGGATCGCGGCCGAATTCGATGCTACTGAGGCCACCGAGGAAAGCATCATGCGCGTCGCCGTGGCGGGGGAGCAGCCAAAATGAGTTGGACCATCGCCCTTGTCCAGATGGACTGCGTGCCCGGCGACGTTGCAGCGAACCTGCAGCGGATCGTGGTCAGCGCGGTCGAGGCGGCGGATCGTGGCGCGCAGCTTGTCCTGTTTCCCGAGTGCGCAACCACGGGCTATTTCGTGGCCGACCGCATCGCGAGCCTGGCGGAACCGATCCCGGGTCCCTCAAGCGAGCAGCTTATGCGTTTAGCGCGCAGCCGCGGTGTTCACCTCATGGTCGGCATGATCGAACGCGCGGGTGACCAGTATTACGATGATGCCATTCTCTTCACGCCCGACGGCGGCTATCACGCCTATCGCAAGGCCCACCTGTTTGGACCTGAGCGGGCGATCTTCGCGCCGGGCGAACGGCCGGTCGTGGTTGATACCGCGCTCGGTCGGCTCGCGTTGACAGTCTGCTACGACCTGATGTTCCCCGAATTCATTCGCACTCTGGTCTTAAGCGGAGCGCAGGTTATCCTCAACGCGACGGACTGGATCACCGACACATGGCAAAGCACCGTCGGATGGGGCGGCGATACTGTAGCCTCGCTGGTACGCATCCGCGCATTGGAGAATGGCGTCCACGTCGCCATGGCCGACCGGGTAGGTGTTGAGGCAGGTTGGCGCAGCCTCGGCTGCTCAACCGTTGCGGCACCGACCGGTCGCGTTTTGGCGACTCTGGGTGCAGATGAGGGTATGGCACTGGCGACGATCGACGTCGCCAGCGCCGATTTTGCCCGCTGGTCCGAAGTGGCGACCTATATCCGTGATCGCCGCCCGGCACTTTACGCAAGGAGCATTGGACGTGCTTGATCTCGATTTGGCCGCAACCGCCCTCATCGTCGTCGATATGCAGAATGACTTTGTGCGGCAGGGCGCGCCGCTCGAAGTGCCCGACGCGCGAAGCACAATCGACAGCCATCGGCGCCTGCTGAAATATTTTCGAGAGGTGAAGGGCGCCGTAGTGTTCACCCGCTTCATCGCCGGCCCTAAGCCGACGCTGATCTGGAATTGGTCATCCGTGTTGGCGCCACCGATCTGCTGCTGCTGGCCTGGTTTCATGCGCACCTACGGTGATGTCGCGGGACCACGGGACGCAGCAGCGGTCATCGATGAGTTAAAGCCGCTGCCGACCGAACTTCAGATCGACAAATACAACTATGGCGCCTTCCATCGTACGAGCCTGCTTGATAACCTCACGGCGCAGGGCGTCGATACCGTGGTGGTGACCGGGACCGTGACGCAGATTTGCGTCGACGAAACCGCGCGCGGCGCGTTCCGCGAGGGTCTAAAGACGATCATGGTTTCCGATGCCGTCTCGTCGTTCGATCCGGCCCTGCATCAGGCGACGCTGGCGAATTTTGCAATGAAGTTCGGTTGGGTGATGACAACGGGTGAGATTCTTGCGGCGCTGCGTTCGGGTCACAACGTCGCTGACGTGGTCCAAGCGGTCTGACCCGGATAAGTCCTCGGCCGAGACAACCGACTTCTCCGAAAACCAGAACCGCAAACCGTTCCTCAAACGCAGCAAGCGCGCTTAAACCGACAAGGCGGGCCTCGCAGAGCCGCCCATCGAAACGCAAGTCGGAGGATGTTCCGGCTCATGTGGCATTGATCACTGCGGGCGATTAGGCTGCTTCAATCGGTATTATCGTTTTGTGGGCCAATTAAAGCTCGCTTTCCGCAGTTCAGCGAGGCGGTGCCGCCAAACGAATTGTTGATATCTTGCGGAGGCTGAAGAATAATTCAAAATAACACAGAATTATCGCAATTGGCGGGAGGTTCGTTTGCACAAGGGTAAAGAGCGCATCTTGGTTACCCATGCCGGCAGCCTGCCGCGCGGCGAGCCGCTGGGTAGCCTGCTGATCGATCAGGAAGCTGGCAAACCAATCGAACCGAATGCGCTAAAGGGAGCCATTGACGCTCGGGTCGCTCATGTTCTCAAAAAGCAGGTAGAAGCGGGTATCGACGAAGTAAACGACGGCGAGCAAGGGCGGATTGGTTTTCAAACATATGTAGCGCAGCGAATGAGTGGGTTCGGAGGTGTGTCAAACCGACCCTATGGCAAAGATTGGACCACATTTCCGCAATTTTCCGAGCGATTTTTTCAACGCTTGCCGTCGCGCATCGGCAAGGTCAACAACGCTCCTCAGGCTATTTCCGCCGTACAGTATCAAGGGGCGGAGCTGATAGCCGCCGAGACCGAGCGGCTCAAGCGATTGGCCGCACCGATCAAGTCGCAAGTGAGCGATATTTTTATGAACGCCGCGGCGCCGGGGATCATCGCCACGACGATGCTCAACGCTCATTACAAGACCTACGAGGATTATTTGACGGCGATCGCTCGCGAAATGCGTAGGGAGTATGGCGCAATCGTGAATGCCGGATTTATCCTTCAGCTTGACGCTCCGGACTTGGCGATGGAACGAACGATGCTTTTTCAGGACAA
>DATEGX010000151.1:0-13989 GCA_035279875.1 Binataceae bacterium (SeqCode) | reverse complement strand
ACCATCACCGCCCCGTAGCGCCGCCGCGGCGGGCGCATTGGCAGCCGGCCGAGTCGCTGCGACAGCACCAGGCGAACTTCATCGAGCGTAATCGGCCCGACCGGTGCCATCGGCTCGAGTTCCGCCAGCGTGCGCAGCACTTCAATCCGATCGCGAATCGCGAGCACGGTCAACGCCCGCAGTTGCTCCAGCCATTCGCCCCAACTCGCAGCCGCCGGCAGCGCGGCCAATGCGCCGATAATCGGCAAAGCGGCGGCGCGCAAATGCGCGAGGTCGGCCAGGTTGCGATCAATCTGCGCCGCGCGCGCCTCGTCGTCCTTGAGTTCGCCCCGCTGCAGGCTGAGTTCGCGCTCGAGTCCGAGCAGGCGCTTCTCCCAACGCTCGCGGCCGTCGACCACCGCCGCGTCAACCAGCAACTGTTCCCATCGCCACGGTGCGCGCACGATACTTTCGGCTTCATCCTGCGCTTGTGGAACCGGGTCCGGATCGTTGTCGGCCACCCCGGCGGCGGGTTCGACCCCGCCCGGCATGAAGTCGGCGTCGGCGGGCACGAACGAGGCGTCGGCTGCCACGGCCGGCGAAGCGGCGGCTGCGGCCGGGTCGGGCAATTGGGCGAGCGACAGATATTCGGCAAAGCGGCGGGCGGAAAAACGTTCGGCGGCGCAATTGAGCAGCGCCAGCAACGCACGTCCACCCGGTTCGGGCAGGCTCGCGCCGCGGGCGAACCAGGCCGGGATTCCGGCGCGCGCGAAAGCCTCCTCGAGGTAGGCCGCATAACGATCAGGGGCATGAAGGAGCACCGCGATCCGGTCGAAAGGCACACCCTCCCGCGCAGCGGCCTGCACCTGGCGCGCGAGCTCGACGCATTCCTGCATCTCGCCTGCCGCCGAACGCAGCATCACGCTTTCGTCGAGCGGCGCCTCGGGCGGCAAGGTATCGGCAAACAGATGCTCCTGCAAGCACGCGAGCGAGTTCGATGCGGGGCTTTTCGGCGTGGCGCGTTCAATCGAGGCGTATTCGAGACCCAGCGCCTCCGCCAGGAACCGCTCCGAGCGATCATCGCAGGCCGGCACGGTGGCTATTGCCGCCGGCGCGCGCGCAGCCAGCGCCGCGATCAGGTCGCGCTCGCGCAGCGAGTCGGCCGCGACGTCGAGCAGGATTAACGGGATACCCGTGAAGCGGCGCCCTTCGGGGCCGGCGAGAGCATTTATCGCGGCATCGATCATCGCGCTGCGGTCGAGCAGGCGCCCGCTCGATAGCTCGTGGTCGAACTGCTCGAAGACCGCGGCAAGCGCCTCGCCGGCACCGCCGACCAGCCGCAGGCGTCCGGCCTCGACCAGGTTGTGGCTGAGCGCCTCATGCGCGGTCGCGACCGCCCGGGCGAACCCGGGCAACTCCATCACCGGCCCGAACCATGCGACACGCGGGTCGCCCCTGAGAGTGAAAAGCGCGCGGGCAGCGAGCGCCTGCGCGCCCAGGCCGGTCAGGAAGGCGAGACCGTGTTCGGCGGCATAAGCGGCGGCGAGCAGTCCGATCAGCCGATTGAACATCAGCCGCTCGATGCCGAAGGTCGCGCCGCGGGCCACTGCGATGCCGCGCACGAACTCGTCGGCGGCCTCCTGGGTTGGCGCCAGCACCAAGGCCCTGGAGCCGGGCGGAAGTGCGTCGATCATCGCGCGGGCAGCGGCCAAGCGGTCCGCAGCGCGCGGCGCGACTAACAAGCGCCGCGGGCGCGACGTCAATCGGTCATTTTGGTCGTTTAAATCGGAATCGCCCGCCACCCAACTATCGTCCGCCGCGCGTATGGATTTCCGCAAGCGGGGGCCGGCGGCCCAATGCACAGCCGCCCGATATGCTGTTCAGCGCGCGATCCAGACCTCATCGCCGACCTTCACCCGGCCCGGCGCTCCCACCCAGGCGAACACGCCGAGCTTGGCCGCATGATGCTTCGCCGCGGTGCGCAAAACGCGCAGGTCGCGCGGCAGGTCGCTCTGCTGATGGGTCGTCATGACACAACGCAGCGCCTGCTCCATCTTGATGATCTTCACGTCGGCGCCGACTTCGAGCGTCCAGCCCACCCACTCATCCTCGACGAAGCCGTCGACCCGTGGATCGGTTTCGACCACGATATTGGGGCGGAAGCGGCGCGCTTCGAGCCGCGCGTCGTCGCCAATCAGCGAACGCATATGCTGGAGCGTGCCGGTCGCCAGAACGTGCATCGTGGCGGAATCGAAAAACGAGCCGCGCGGCAGCGCGAAGGTATCGGGCAGGGTCGCCTCGGTAAACGCGGGCACCACGTTGGCCACGCCGACGTCGCCGAAAACCGTGGCCGGGTCGATTTCCGCCCTCGAATGCTCATCGGATGTGGGGCGGTCGAGTTTGACCGGCCTGCCCAGCACGTCCGAGATCACCTCGGAAGCGTTTGCGTCCTCGGCGTGAATCGTGCGCCCGCCCGGTAGCGTTATCCTGATCGGCGCGGGCCGATCGGCAGCCGGTTCGGCTTCATAGCAGGCCTGGAACTCGAACATATTGGCCCACTTTTTGGCGCTGACGATCCGCCCGTTGCTCTGTCGCAGCGCGTAGGCCCGGTCGCCAATCACTCCCCTGGGTCCCACCTCGATACTGCCAAGCTGCTCGCCCAGCATCGACTTGACCGGGTAACGGTAGACTTCCTTGACGACTCCGACCTTGCGCTTTTCCATCGAAACCTCGTTCCCCTCAAATCACGTTCAGGATACCAGCACCACTGGATCGTTCAGCCGAATCCGTCCTGGCGCGCCGACCGACGCGAACACTCCAACGTATGCCTGATGATACTGCCACGCCGTGCGCAGCACCGCGACATCGTGCGGCAGCCCGGATTGCGGATGGGTCGTCATGGCGCAACGAATAGCAGGCCGCATCCCGGCAATTCGGGCCTGCCCGCCAATCTCCAGCACACCGTCGAGCCAGCGGTCCTCGACGAAGCCGTCGGCCTCCGCCCCGGTATCAACGTAGATATTCGCGCGGAAGCGCCGCGGGTCGAAGTCCGACTCGGCCCTGAGGGTCCGCATGTATTCGAGCGTGCCGGTCGCCACCAGATGCATCACGTCTTCGTCGAAGAAGTCGCGGTTGGGCGGGAAGGTCTCGCCGCGCATCATGGCTTCGAGTTCGTCGGGCGACAGGCGCTCGGTGCGGACCCGCTCCAGCGCAATCTTGCGGCCCAGCAGGCCGGAGAGCAGCGCGGGGGCGGCAGGGTTGTCGGGCGCGGTTACGGCGCCGTCAGGCAGTTCGATCTGGATTGGCGTGGCCGGATCGGCGCCGGGGTCGCCCAGGTAGCGCGCACTGAGTTGCAGCATCGCCGGCCAGGTGCGAGCGCTCATGATTCCGCCGCGGTCGAGTTCACGCAGCGCCCAGGCGCGGTCGCCGGCGATTCCGCGCTCGGTCACCATCGCCTCGCGCAGGGATTCACCGCGCAGCGATTTGACCGGGTAGCGCCAGAGCGCGCCGACCGTGCCGATTTGCCGTCGTGCCATCGCTGCGACGACTGTACGCGCATCGGCGGGCTGAGAGCAAAACCGAGGCAGCCCGGGATAAGGAGGCTACATTACAAGTTTTTGGGTGGCGACGCCGTCGGGGTTGGCGAGCCCTCGCCCGTAGACGGTGCGGCGGAGCTTTGTTCGCTGGGACTCGCCGAGGGCGATGGCGATGGAGTCTCGGAAGGGCTCGGCGAAGCGGTCATGGCAGACGGGGGCGCGGCCGATTCGGTCGCACTCGGCGTCATCGTTGGCCCGGCAGCGGGAGTGATCGATGGGACCGGCTGGGGCGGAAGCGTGGATTCGCCGGTCTGTGGCGAAGGCGCGGGCGTCGCCGAACCGGGGGCCTGCCCGGTCGGAGCCGTGCCCACCCCGTAACCGTAAACCATCTCACCGCCAAGATATCCCTGGTACACGATTAGTACCCCGCCGACGATCGCCGCGAGCAAATAGATCGGGCGCGAAGCTGCGATAAAGCCAAAGAACTGCACGCCGAAGCGCCAGACCGCCAATCCGGCGAAAACCCACGGTAAAATGTCCCCCCACCACGCATGGCGCTTGAGTACGTCCTTTCCCGGCCCGCTGACGAGATCCCATACGCGGTCGGCTTCCCATCCACCGGTCAGATTCGAGCCGACGGCGGCGGCCGCTCCCGCGATCATCAGGGTCAGCGCCATGTACCGCATCCAGATGCGCGAGGAGAACAGGCTGGCCACTAGATCCGTGACGATACCGGCCAGGATCAGGGCGACCGTGAAATGGTCGACGAACGGATGGAGTTGCCAGGCCTTCAGGATCTCGATGACGGACTGCATCAATGCTCCTCAAAAGGGTGATCGCCGGAAATCGCACCCGCGGCGCGCTACGGCCGTCACATCCGGCCATTGCCGGCGTGGCCAAGCGAATCTCGCCTTATCCGGCCGAAAGCGCGGGCACTTGCCGCGGGCGAGTTCAATGGGACGCGATTATTGCAGGCGCCTTGTGCGGTCACAAGAAACCAGTCGCGCTCACGGTGGCGTTGGTAAAGGCCGCTGTTCGGGCGGCACAATCACGGTCGGCGCCATCTCGGCAGGCGGACGAACTGTCACGCCGATCGTCTCGTCTTCGAAGGGACCCCAGGCCGCGCCGGTGAAAATAAAGCGAAGGGCGCGGGTCGGGCTCAGCGCCGACATCGGCGGCCACCAGGTTTCGCTTAGATCGAAGATATACGACGACTCGAACTGATCATTGCCAGACGTGCCGCCGGTGGGATGGGGAATGATGACCAAATCCGCCAGATTGGCGCTGCTGGTGTCGCGAAAATCGCGAAGATACCAGCGCATCACCGGTTGCCATGGATCCGGGTTGAAAACACTGCCTCCCGCGTGCGGAAATTGCCCGCGAATACTGTCAAGACGGTCGCGAGCCTGCAGCGTGGTCGCGGCTTCGCGCCAGTAGAGATTCGCATGCCGCGCCCATGGCGCTTCGCTCGTGTTGGGTGCGAAATAGACGAAATTCGTGAGGATTTGTACGTAAATCGTCACGATTCCAAGCGCGATCAGGAGAGGCCGGACGAAGCGCCAGGCCTCGCTCCGATGGAGATAGTCGACGCCGAAAGCGCCGACGATCGCGGCCGGCAGGAGCATCTCCAGCACATACCCGGGTTGACGATCGGGGCTCCAGAGAAAGTAAGCCATGCCGAGTATCAGCCATAACAGCGAAAACAGGGCGAAGCGCGATCGCACACGCAAGGAGACTATCGCGACGATTCCGCCAACAGCAGTCAATGCGATGAAAAAGTCGTAAAAAGCTATTAACGACACATAATAGCGTAAACCGGCCGCGTACGATCGTAACCCGTCGCCGGCCCAGAGTTGGCGGATTCCGTGCCATGCATCGATCGGCTGGAAGAGGACCAATTCCGACGCCGACCAGACGAGCCCGGCGGTCACCAAGACCGCCGCCGGCAGTGACCCGTAGCGCGTGAACCATACTCGCACTCGCAGCCAGGCGTTGTCGGTCACGATCAGTGCGACGAGGCCGGTTAGCGCGAGCGCCGCAAGCAGAATCGCGGCGGTTACAATCCCGGAGGGTCCCGCCGCGGCGAGTAGCCCGGCCACGAATCCGAGTCCAATTGCGTTTGTTAGCGTTGGTTTTCGTCTCAATGCCATGAACAGCATCACGCTGAGCATCGCGGTTGAGTCCGCCACGGTATCGCTGCAATCAGAACGTGAGAAATAGGTAAAACTCGGCGAAATGCTGACCAACGAGCCCAGGCATAACGCGCCGGCACGACCGATATAGGGCCGCATTGCGAAGGCTATCGCCACCATCAGGAGACCGGCCGCAACGAAGATCAGGCGTGAAGTCGTATCGCCCGATCCACAGATTGCGAACAGCGCGGCCTCAAGACCATGTACCCATCCCGACCATACCGGATGGTAATCCGCAGCGGCGGCATAGTGGGTCGCGTTGACCAGGTCGTAGGCGAACAATGCGCGGCGAGCCTCGGCCGGGTCAAAGGGTTTCGCCCCCAGCGCGGCAAATCGTGTGATTATCGCCCATAATGCGACGAGCGCCCACGCGACGTGTTCGACTGTGACCACTGCCAGCGGGCGTTCGAGGCGCGCAGCGCTGAGGTCCGCTGCTGGCTCAAGGCGTGGCGGCAGTTGCGCAAGCTCGTCAGGCGAGGGCTCCGGGCCGAGTTGCCACTCGTCGCTTGGATGCGTCTGACGCGCTGGCATCGGGGCTAGTATCGTGCGATGCGCCGCGGGACCGATGGCGCATGAGCTTCGCAAGCGCTATTTGCGAAACCGGTCAAAGTCAAACCGTTGCGGCCGCGAGCGGCAAACGAAGCCCGTAGCTGACGAGCGGGCGGCAAAGCGCCGAGCTGGAACCGAGCCTGGGGCGACTGATTTTGCCGGCTTAACACGCTCGTAACGTCACTGCTTTGAGCCTCAATTCAGGCTGGCTATTGTGTAGGGGTTTAGGGTTCATCGATGCCCCGGGTAACTGCACGCCAACTGCTCAACGGCACCGCCTCGTTTCTGGCAATTGCGGCGATTATAGCGCTGTTTTTGGCCTATCGGCGCCATCAGGTGCCGTTTCACGCGCCTCATCTGAGTGTTTCGGCACGCCGGCTTCCCTATTACGCCTTTTGCTCCTACTACCGGATGTTGGCGGCGTACGTCGTCGCGCTGGCGTTCTCGTTGATTTATGGGCCGATGGCCGCTTCGAGCCGGGCGGCTGAGCGGGTACTGTTGCCGGCGATCGATATTGCCCAATCCGTGCCCGTAGTGGGCTTTTTTCCCGCCGCGATCTACTTCTTCGTCGCGATCGCCCACGGCGGCCGGCTGGGAGTCGAACTGGCCGCGATCTTCCTGATTTTCACCAGCATGGCCTGGAATATGGCGCTGGGGGTGTTCGAATCGGTGCGGACCATTCCGCTCGATTCGCTCGAGCTGCTCGACTCCTTCGGCTCCAGCAGATGGCTGAAGCTAAAGCATCTAATTCTACCGACTTGTGTGCCAAAACTGGTCTACAACTCGATTTTGTCGTGGGTCGCCGGATGGTACTACCTGATCGCCTGCGAGATTATCACGGCCGGCCCGACTCATTATCAGTTGCCGGGGCTCGGCAGCTTCCTGATATCCGCCGCCGAAAAAGGCCGTTCGGGGGAGATGGCCGCCGGTCTGCTGGTGCTGCTCGCGATTATCGTGCTGATGGACGGTATCGTATGGCAGCCGCTTTCGGCATGGGCGGAAAAGTTTCGCTATGAGTTCGCCGCGAGCAGCGAGCCATTGCGATCGCTCGGAGCGCTCGACGCCCTCGGAGCGATCGGTCCGGCGATCACGCGTGCAATTCGCGCGGTTTTCCGGCCGGTATTCCGGACGGTCAGGCAGGCGCTCAGCGCGACCCCACCCTTCAATCCGGGGGCGCATCCACTGATAATGCGCGGAGTCAGCTTTTTGCGGATCGCGGCTTTGGCGGGTTTAACCCTGCTAATCGTTTATGGCGTCGCGGATGGCTTATTCGCGCTGGTTCGCACCTTGTTGAGTCCGTGGCCGGCCGCCGCACGACAGATTCCGGCGGCGACCGGGGCCTCGATGCTGCGGTTGTTTACGGCCTACCTGATTTCGGTCGGATGGACGGTGCCGTGCGCTATCGCCGCCAGTGAAAACCAGCGCTTCGCCCAGCGCCTGACCCCGATCGCGGAGATCGTCGGATCGATTCCGGCGACCGCCTTGTTTCCCTTTATCGTGCTGTTCGTGATCCGGCTCACCGGCGGAATGAATCTCGCGTCGATCCTGCTGATTCTGACCGGGATGCAATGGTATCTGCTGTTCAACCTGCTCGGCGGGGTCAGCCAGATTCCTTCCGACCTGAAGGAGGCGGCACGCTCGTTCGGCCTCAGCCGGGTCGAGACCTGGCGCAAGCTGACGATTCCGGCACTGGTGCCCTCGTTGCTGACCGGCAGCATCACGGCGTGGGGCGGGGGATGGAACGCGCTGATTCTATCGGAATATTTCCCGTATCGCGGGCGTATCTACCAGGTTTACGGCCTGGGCGCCCTGCTCGATAACGCGACTTATCAAGGCGGCAGCGCCGTAATGATCCTGCTGACGCTGCTCGCGATGATCCTGGTGGTGATACTCTTGAACCGCCTGGTTTGGCGGCGCTTCTACGATGTTGCCACAGAACGCTACAAGATCGACTATTAGAGAGCATGAAGGACTTGCCGAGCGCTAGCTTAAGTTCCCTTGCCCATGACCCAGCACACCATCGCAACCGGAATGAGGTGACTTCCGATGCGTGAGCCCGATGCTGACTCCGCTGACCCATGGCCCTGCTCGAACTGCGTCACGTCTCCAAGAGTTTCAAGCACGCCAAGGGGAATCTGCGGGTGCTTGAGGACTTGAACTTCGGCGTCGAGGAAGGCGAGTTCATCGGTATTGTCGGGCCCTCGGGCTGCGGCAAGTCGACCATGCTGCGGATTATCAACGGCCTGATTACGCCGAGTGCCGGCCAGGTGGTTTACCAGGGCAAACAGGTCGACGGTATCAACCCGGAATGCGCACTGGTTTTCCAGTCGTTTGCCCTGCTGCCATGGCTGACCGTAAAGGCCAACGTCGAGCTTGGCCTCGAGGCCCGCGGTATCGCCCCCGCCACGCGCGAAAAGCGCGCCAGTATATATATCGACAAGGTTGGGCTGGACGGCTTCGAGGAAGCCTATCCGCGCGAGCTCTCGGGCGGGATGAAGCAGCGGGTCGGCTTTGCGCGGGCGCTCGCAGTGGAGCCGCGGGTGCTGCTGATGGACGAGCCGTTCTCGGCGCTCGATGCGTTGACGGCGATCACCTTGCGCGAGGAACTGACCGACCTCTGGCAGTCGCCCGACATGCCGGTGCATACAATCATCATCGTGACCCACATAATCGAGGAAGCGGTCGAGTTGGCCGACCGTATCCTGGTGCTTTCATCTTCGCCGGGACGGGTCGCGGCCGATCTCAAGGTCGACCTGCCGCGGCCGCGCGATCGCCGCAAGGACGGCTTCAATGCGCTCACCGACAAGGTTTTCTCGCTGATCGAGGAGCGCGCCTGATGCCTTCCTCCGGCATCAATCCGATTCCGGATTGCCAGTTGACCTGGGTCTTCGGCCTGCTCGAAACCCTAGACGATCGCGGCGGGCGCGACGACGGCTACAAGATTGCGCGCGACCTCCAGTTCAAGTTTGCCGATCTGCTGAAGGTAATGAAGACCGCCGAGATTCTCGGTTTCGTCTCGACCCCGGACGGTGATGTGGTGCTCGAACCGCTGGGCCGGCAACTGCTCGACAGCGACATCAATCAGCGCAAGCTGATCGTGCGCGAGCAGTTGAAGAAACTGGGCTTGTTCGCGTATTTTATGCGACTCCTCAGGGCGCAAGAGGACCGCTCGGTGCAAAAGGAACCGGTGCTCGAACATCTGGCGATGCTGCTGCCCAACGAGTCGCCGGAAAAAATGTTCTCGACTATCGTCAACTGGGGACGATTCGCGGAGTTGTTCGGCTTTAACAAGGACGAGGACCGCTTCTATCTCGATCAGGAATAAGCGAAGCGGTCTCCGCTTCGAACCCGCCACATGGAGGTCAAAGGATATGTCAACTGAATCCGAAAGCGTGGTCAGCGAGTTCTGCAAGGCCTGGGCACGTTTGAACATCGACCAGGTAATGGATTTCTTCACCGATGACGCGGTGTATCACAATATCCCGCTGAAGCCCGCCCACGGCAAGGCCGAGATCCGCAAGACGATCGAGGGCCTGCTCAAAGGCACCACCTGGCTCGAGTTCAAGGTTGCGCATACTGCCTCGACCGGCAACGTGGTGTTCAACGAGCGCGTCGACTCGTTCGAGGTCAATGGCAAGCGCATGTCGCTGCCGGTGACGGGCGTGTTCGAGACCACGGCCAACGGCAAAATCAAGGCGTGGCGCGACTACTTCGACATGAAGATGTTCACCGACCAGATGAAGTAGCGGTTTGAACCTCGGACCCGGCGGTGTGAGAATCGCGCCAGGATGGCGATCGTCACCCACGCGATTATCGGCACCGCCGGCCATATCGACCACGGCAAGACCGCGCTCGTCCGCGCTCTCACCGGGCAGGAAACCGACCGGCTGAAGGAGGAGCGGGAGCGCGGTATCTCAATCGACCTCGGCTTCGCCTACTTCACCCTGCCAGACGGCACGCGCGCCGGACTGGTCGACGTTCCCGGCCATGAGCGCTTTATCCGCAACATGCTGGCGGGCGCACATGGCATCGACCTGGTCTTGTTCACGGTTGCCGCCGACGACGGCGTGATGCCGCAAAGCGAGGAGCATCTCGACATCCTGCATCTGCTGGGCGTCGGGCGCGGCATTTTCGTCATCACCAAGGCCGATTTGGCCGATCAGCGGCGGCTGGCCGACGTGCGCGAGGAAATCGAGTTGCTCGCCGACGGCACCGTCCTGGAGGGCTCGCCGACAGTGGCGGTTTCGTCGATGACCGGCGCGGGGATCGACGAGCTGCGCGCCGAAATGACGCGCCAGCTCGAAGGTTTCCAGGCCCGGCGCGCAACCGGCCTGTTCCGTCTGCCGCTCGACCGCGCCTTCGTGATCAAGGGCCACGGCACAGTCGTTACCGGCACCGCGATGGGTGCGTCGGTACACGTTGGGCAGAAACTCCGGGCATTGCCGTCGGGCGAAGAAGTGCGGGTGCGCTCGATCCAGGTTCATGGCGAGGGGGTCGAGCATGCCGGCCTCTGCCAGCGGGTTGCGCTCAATCTGACCGGCGCCGAGAAAGTCGAGCTCAAGCGCGGCGACCTCCTGGCCGACGATCGGCTCGAATTGACCACGACGCGGCTCGATACGCGGCTCGAAATCCGTCCGGCGGCCAAGCGGGCCCTCAGGAACAATCAGCGCGTGCGATTTTATATCGGCACCGCGGAGACTATCGGACGGGTCATCGTGCTCGACCCGGCGCTGGCCGAGATTGCGCCGAAGCATTCCGCGCTCACGCAAATCGTCTTGAACGAACCGATGGTGGCGCTGGCCGGAGACCGCTTCGTGATTCGTGACGAAACCAATATGCGCACGCTCGGCGGCGGGGTGGTGCTGAATCCCGCCGGCCGGCGGGTGCGCAAGCCGCTCGCGGACTATCTGCGCAATCTCAGCGCCTTGAGCACCGACTTTGGCGCGGCCGCGGTCGAGGCGATGCTCAATCTGCAGGACCGCCTGGCGCTGCCGCCCGCGACTATCGCGCAAGTCTTCAACGCGCCGATCGCGGAAGTTGAGAACGCACTCAAGGACGCGCGTTTTCTCAAGCTTTCGCTGGGCGACGAAGAGGGCTTTACCACCGCCGCCAAATGGCAGGAACTCAAGCGCGTGGCGATCGAGGCGCTGGCCGCATGCCATCGCGACGAACCGCTCGCTCCCGGCCTCGAGATGGAATCGCTGCGCACCCGCCTGCCTTACGATGTGAGTGCACGCGCATTTCGCGCCCTCGTCGACCGGCTCGGGCGGGAAACCGAGCTGGTGCGCGAGGAAAACCTGCTGCGGCTCAAGAGCCATAAGGTGCAACTCGGCGGCGGGGTCGCGCGGCTGGCGGAAAATATCGATGCGACCCTCACCGGCGCAGGCTTTCATCCACCGGACCTCAAGCAACTGGCCGATGAGCTGAAGCTCGCCGCCGCCGAGTTGCCGCGCCTGCGGACGTTGTTGGCGGCGATGGAACGCGAGGGGCGAGTAATCAAGGTAGCGACCGATCTTTACTTCGCACGCGTGCCGTTCGAGTCGGCCCGCGCACAACTGATGGCGCGGCTCGAGGCCGATGGCGAGATCAGCGCCGCGACCTATCGCGATGCGCTCAACGCCTCACGCAAGTACGCAATCGCCCTCCTCGATTATTTCGACCATAACGGAGTGACCACCCGCGTCGGCGACGTGCGCAAGCTGCGCGCACATCAGTGAACCCGGGCAAAGCCCTTCAGCGGAATTGCAGCATTCACGCAGGCATTGATCGGAGCCGCCTTCGAGATCTGAGTCGAGATTGCGCGGGACAGTTTCCGCGCTACGCGCGGCGAAAAAATTGATTGCATGAGAGCTTGACAGACAGAGCTGCCGGTTGTATTTAACCTAATAGTTATTTAACCGCATGGTTCAGCAAAACGAAATAACCGCCGACCGCCTGAGCACGACCTTCGCCGCGCTGGCCGATCCCACGCGCCGCGCGATTCTGGCGCGCCTGGCCTCCGGCGAAGCCTCGGTGACTGAACTTGGCGAGCCGTTCAAGATGAGCCTGCCGGCCGTATCCAAGCATCTGAAGGTACTTGAGCGAGCGGGTCTCATCGCGCGCGGCCGCGAGGCTCAATGGCGGCCCTGCCGGCTGGCGGCGGGTCCGCTTAAAGGCGCCGCCGATTGGCTCGACGAGTATCGGCGCTTCTGGGACGAGAGTCTCGATCGTTTGGACGACTACCTGCGGGAGTTGCGTAACATAAATGGGCATGATTCACGGCCCGAGCCAGCGAAAAAGTCCGCGGGCCGGGTCAAAAATCTGAAGGAGAAAAACCATGGCGGGAAGCAGTAGCGCCGCTGTCAAATCGGCGGACCTCGAGTTGGTGATCACGCGCATCTTCGATGCGCCGCGGAACCTGGTCTGGAAAGCCTGGGCCGAGCCCGATCGCATGGTCCGCTGGATGGGACCGCGGGGCTTCACCGGGGACATCGTTAAAATGGATGGCCGGCCGGGCGGAAGTTATCGCTTCCATATGCGCTCGCCCGACGGCGCCGACCATTGGGCACAGGGCGTATATCGCGAAGTGATCGAGACCGAGCGGCTCGTCTATACCTGGTCCTGGGCGGACGCCGATGGCAACCCGACCCCGCCCGAGACGCTGATAACCGTGACTTTCGCCGACCAGGGAGAGAAGACCAAGCTCACCCTGCGTCAGGCCGGCTTCGAGTCCCAGGCCGCACGGGATGGGCATAACTATGGGTGGTCCAGCTCGTTCGATTGCCTGGCCGAATACCTGGCGACCGCTTGAAGCGAGGGAAAAAACATGGCCTTAAGCGATACTGCCGCCGTCAATTCGGCGGATCTCGAACTGGTAATCACGCGCGTCTTCGACGCCCCGCGGAGCGTCGTGTTCAAGGCGTGGACTGAGCCCGAGCATCTGGTGCGCTGGTGGGGGCCTCGAGGCTTCACTCTGCCCTCGTGCAAGATGGACCTCCGCCCGGGAGGCGCCTATCGCTTCCATATGCGCGGGCCGGAGGGCGACGAGCATTGGTCGCAAGGCGTCTTTCGCGAAATCGTCGAGCCGGAGCGGCTCGCGATGGCGGGCTCCTGGGCCGATGCCCAGGGCAACCCGACCACCCCCGAGACCCTTCTGAGCATCACCTTCGAGGAGCAAGGCCAGAAGACCAAGTTGACCTTGCGCCAGTCGGTCTTCGAGTCGGTTACTGCGCGCGACGCGCATCGCGGCGGCTGGACCAGCTCCTTTGAGCGTCTGGCCGATTACGTGACTGCGCTCTAGCGATCAACTCGTTGTTAAGGAGAGAGAATTATGAGCAATCATCCAGTCGCATCGCGGGAAGAATGGATCGCCGCTCGCACACGGCTTCTGAAGAAGGAAAAGGAGCTGAGCGCCGCGGTCGACGCGGTGAACGCCGATCGGCGCGAACTGCCGTGGGTCAAGGTGGAGAAGGAGTATGTCTTCGATACCCCGCAAGGCCGCCGGACGCTCGCCGACCTGTTCGACGGCCGCAGCCAATTAATTGTCTATCATTTTATGCTCGGTCCCGGCTGGAAGGCGGGTTGCGTCGGATGCTCATTCTTCGCCGACCACGTTGACGGCGCGAACGTACACCTGGCTCATCACGACGTAACTTTCGTCGCGATCTCGCGTGCCCCGCTGAGCGAGATTGAAGCTTACCGCAAGCGCATGGGCTGGCGCTTCAACTGGGCTTCATCGAGCGGCAACGATTTCA
>DATEGX010000150.1:0-4955 GCA_035279875.1 Binataceae bacterium (SeqCode) | reverse complement strand
TTTGGCCGAGCCGTCCGCCTCGCCTGAAGAGGCGGCCGGCCCAGCTTACATAGTCGTATCTATTTGTCAGTGAACGCGAAGTGTTCCTCCATTTTCGCCCGCACTACTTCCATATTTGTACAGTAGCTGTTGAAGCCGCCGTTGTAGTTGCCATCCTGCCGCCGCTGGAACTCACCTTCGAAGTTGTAATAGCCAGGTGTGCAATCCTGGTTACGAGTGGTCTTGCCGCGATGCTCGATAACTTCCTGCACCCACCACTCCTCGGCCTCGGGCGTCGCGTCAATCGTGTGATGCCCGTGACGGCGGGCGTAATCGATACAGGCGGCAATGTGATCGCCCTGGGCTTGAAGCATGTCGGTCAGATTGAATTGGAACGAGGCCTGGTAGCCACCCATGATGAACAGGTTCGGGTAACCGTGCGTGTGAATCCCCAGGACCGTGCGGATGCCATCGCGGTACTTGTCGTTGAGATCGAGCCCGCCTTGTCCCTTGATCTGGTTGTAGATGCCGGTCTTCTGCACTTCGAAGCCGGTGGCGTAGATGAGTACGTCGAGGGGGTAATCCTTACCTTCGAACACCGGCCCCTTTTCGGTGATCTGCGTGATGCCTTTGCCGTGGGTATCGATCAGGTGAACCGTGGGCAGGTTATAGGTCGGCAGGTAGTCGTTGTCGAAGCATGGCCGCTTGCACATGAACATGTACCACGGCTTGAGCGCCTCGGCGGTCGCCTTGTCCTTGACGATCTCGTCGATGCGCCTGTGGATCCGCATCATGTATTCGATGTTGGCGTTTTCCTGACGCTGGACCTTTTCCTCGCGCGAGATCGTGGCGTATCTCGCCTTTTGCTCGTCGGTCATTTCCGGCTCTTTGCGCGCGAGTTCACGCCGCTTGGCCTGCCATCCCGGCCGCAGTTTGCGCGCCCATTCCTGGTCGGTCGGCCAGTCATCCCGAACATCGATAGATGACGGCGTGCGCTGGAACACGTACAACTCCTTGGCCGCCACCCCCAAGTTGGGAATAGCCTGCACCGCCGACGCGCCCGTGCCGATGATGCCAACGACCTTCTCGGACAATCCAGAGAGGTCGGGCTTGGTGTAGGCGTAGTCCCATCGCGAGGTGTGAAAGGAGTGGCCCTTGAAGGTCTCCATGCCGGCGATCTTGGACAATTTAGGCTTGGAGAGCGTGCCGTTGGCGCAGATTACAAAACGCGCCCTGATATTGTCGCCGCGGTCGGTGGTGAGGTGCCACATCCGCTCGGCTTCGTTCCAAACCGTGGAAGTGACGGTCGTATTGAAAACCGCTAGTTCGTACAGGTTGTAGCGGCGGGCGATCGCCTGACAATGCGCGAAGATCTCGGGACCCTTCGCGTAATGGCGCGAGGGCACGTAGTTCATCTCGTCGAGCAGTGGCAAATAGTCGTAGGCGACCACGTCGCAGGCCGCACCTGGATACCTGTTCCAATACCAGGTCCCGCCCACATCCGCGCCCCTTTCGACGATCCGGATGCTCTCAACGCCCACCTCGCGCAACCGCGCGGAAGTCAGCAGTGCGGAAAAGCCGCCACCGATAAACAGGCATTCGACGGTATCATTGATGGCCTCGCGGGGCGTCACTTCGCCCGCGTAAGGGTCGATTTCATATCTCGCCAGCGGACCCTCGAGGTCAGAGGTGTACTGCTTGGTGCCCTCGGGGCGGTACTTGAGCCTCAGGTCGCGCTCCTCGGCGAACTTCTGCTTGATTCGCTCGTAATATTCCTGCGGCTGCCTGGGCTTCGAGAGCCAGTTTACGGTGCCGATCTGGGGACGTTCCGGCGCATTGCTCATCGTTCATTCGCTCCGTGCATGGTCGTGCGGTTATTTCGATCCGCGACACTCATGGGTTGGCGCAAAATTCTGTCGCCGCCACATTCGCGGAGATCATGCTGATTGTTATCACAAAAGGCGCTTTTTCGTCATCAGCGCGGTCATTGTCCGCGCTCCGCCGACCGTCCCGTCTCAATCGAGGACTTAGGTGTGCTTCGCGAAGGGCGTTACGCAAACTTTCGGAGCGAGCCTGGCCGCAATCACGAACTAGTGTCGCCGCCGCATGGCGAAGAGAGGCGCGGAACGGTGCGATCGTATGCGAAAAAAAGAGGGCGGCGCTTCTTGCGCTCGCCCTCTTCTGCCTCGACCGCTGGTCGCGAGAGGCTAGTCCCCGCTCGAGTCATCCAAACGATGCAGGCTACCCTTCAGAACCAGTCCAACTATCGTATTGCCACCGCAGAGCTTCAGGCTTAGCGTCCCCGAGTCAGTCTCTATCACGCGCGCGTTAGGACCCTCGGGCCTCGGCACCAGCAAGCCAAAATTGAGCGTACCGGAGCTCGAGCCGGTCAGAGGAATCGTCATCGAAAACAGCCCAGGAGCCGCCGTCGGATCGCTGGTCAAGGTATAGCTGCCGATTGGCGGAGTACTCGGATCGGTGAAATTGTCAGCGCAAGAGAACTGGGCGTTGTCACCCCGAGTCAGCACCAGGCTTCCCAGAACTGTCCCGGTAGTCGTATCGCCGTTTGGAGTGAAGGTTAAAGTGCCGAGCACCGCAGCCTCCCCCGGCTTGCCGTCGTCGGCGAATCCGCTTGCCTGGAAGACATAGGTGCCCTGTAGCGTCGCATTGGAAAACTGGTCGTCATCGGGCCAGAAACCGAAGTCACCCCAACCTTTCAACCATTCGCTCACACTATGCGGATGGCCGCTGCTATGGGCGAACGCCGGAGTCGCACCGGCCATCGCGAGCACTAATCCAGCTAACAACAATTTCTTCATCATCTGCTTGCCCCCGCTAGACCTAAAAAATGTCTCGCCGCAACCCGCAGCGACTGATTACTGCCAGTTACGGCTCATTGCCACATCGTGGCAATTACTACACAGAAACCTCCAACGCACAAGTTCAGTCTGACATGCAAATATTAGCTGAATTAGGCTATGATACGTTTTCTCCGAAGATTACCCGGCACAACGAGAATTCTGACTGATTTTCGCGGACTCAAGGCGATCGCGAGGCTCCGATTTCGGCAAAATAAAACCGCGGAGCCCGACGGCCCCGCGGTTCTATTTCAGTCGTTGAAGGGTCGCTTAGGAGGCGCGACCGTTGCGCAGCAACTTGCCCGGAGTCGCTCCCGTGCACTTGCCGTCGGCGAAGGTCTCCTCGCCATTGACGATAATCGAATGGTAGCCCTTGGCGCGCTGCACCCGGCGCCATTCGTTACCCGGGAAGTCGTGAGTGATCTCGCCGACCCAATCGGGCTCGATATCGAGACCTTTGAGGTCGTAGACCACCACGTCGGCCGCGAGGCCTTCGCGCAGCATCCCGCGATCGCGGAAGCCGGCCGCATGCGCCGGCAGCGCCGACATACGGTAATGGGCCTCTTCAAGCGTGATCTTTTGCTCGTCACGCACCATCCAGCGCAGGAAGTCGGTGGTGAAGGCGCCGCCGGTGAAGAACTTGGTATGCGCGCCGCCGTCCGACACGCCTGGGAAGGTGTACGGCGAAGCGTTGATAATCTCGGCCATGTACTCGGCGTTGAACCCGCGATTCGGTCCGAGGAACTCGGCCTTCAGCTTGGTCGCGATCGACAGGTCGAGCATCACTTCCACCGGATGCTTGGCCTCTTCCATGCCGATCTGGCCGAGCGACTTGCCGACGTACTTTTCCAACTCTTCGATATTCTCGACCCACTGGACGATCAGATGCTTCGGCGCGCCGCCAACCCCGGCCTGGAGGGCCTTGAGGCGTTTGTCGGCTTCCTCGGTCTCGCGCAATACCGCCGCGCGCAACTCCGGATTCTTCATCTTCGCGATCTTTTCGTCTGTGGTGCCGGTCGTGATCGCGCGCCATGCCGGGCTGGCGTCGTAGAGATTCCAATGCTCGAGCGTGAAGGCGAAGCCGCTGCGGACGGTGGCTCCCTGGCCATAGATGGGCAGGCCCTTGTCGCGATTGCGCGCGATCCAGCGCAGCGTGCGGCGATGGATCTCGGGATTGTTGCGGGTCGGAACGACCGCCTGGAAGAGAATCGGGCGCTGCGCGGTTGCCGCCAAAGTCTCGACAAAGGCGAGGTCGCGCCGCACATCCTCGGTGCCCTGCGTGATTTCCATGAATCCTTCGTCACGCTTACGCAATACACGGCCGAGGTTCAGGATGTCCTCGTCGCACATCGTGTCGGTGACCATCGGTGTGCCGTCGAAGTCAGCCTGAATCGAGTCCTTGCCGAGACGCTGGATCGAGAATCCGCAGAGCCCCGCATCCATGCCCTCGTCGAGCAGGCGGGCCATTTCCTCGCGTTCCTTGTCGGTCGCCGGGCGGCTCTTGGCGGCCTCGAGGCCCATCACGTAAGTCATCAACGACGCGGTCGGCATGTACTGGATGACGTTGACGCCCTTGGGCGAACGGTCGAGCGAATCCATGTACTGTGGAATCGTCTCCCAATCCCATTTCATGCCGGCCTTCATCGCAGCGTACGGAATCGCTTCGGTGCGCGTCATCGTGAGCATCGAACGTTCGCGGAAGTCAGGTTTGCAGGGCGCAAAGCCGAAGCCGCAATTGCCCAGCACCAGCGAGGTCACGCCATGCCATCCGGAGATCGTGCAGTAAGGGTCCCAGCGGATCTGAGCGTCGTAATGGGTGTGCAGGTCGACGAAGCCGGGCGCTACGATCAGCCCGTCGGCGTCGATCACCTTCTTGGCGAAGCCTGGAGCCCGGCCGCCAATCTGCGCGATCTTGCCGTCCTTGATCCACAAGTCGGCATGGTAACGCGGCACCCGCGTGCCATCGACGATCGTTCCGCCTTTGATTTGAATATCCATCTCAGCCATTAGGGGTTCCCTCCTGCTATGGTAAGGACTCTGGGCTTTTTTCAGCCTTTATTTCAAGCGCAAAATTGCCGCCCAAGTACTTCTACTTATACGAGAGATCGGAGATTATTG
>DATEGX010000149.1:0-3282 GCA_035279875.1 Binataceae bacterium (SeqCode) | reverse complement strand
CCCCGTCTTCGCGGCTTCGCGCATGGCTGCCGGCGCAAAGCGCGAGGGTTCTGATCGGCGCGCTCGCGGTAGCGGGGGTGATGGCCGCCTATTATTGGGTGCATCTCGGCGGCGGGGCCGCACCGACGGCACCTGGATCGGCGACGGATGCGCCGCTGCGCCTCCACGAGCCCCGTGCATTGCCCGACATCGCTTTCGAAGACGATCAGGGACGCAAGCGCACACTCGGCGACTTCCGCGGTAAGGTCGTGCTGCTAAACGTGTGGGCAACGTGGTGCGCGCCGTGCCGCGAGGAGATGCCGACGCTCGACCGGCTGCAGCAGAAGCTCGGGGGGCCGGCGTTCGAGGTGCTCGCGCTGTCGATCGACGCCGACGGCGCCGCTGCGGTGAAGCGCTTCTACGACGAGACCGGCATTCGCGCGCTGGCGACGTATGTGGATCCCACGATGCGGGCGACCGGAAGTCTCGCCGTGATCGGTGTTCCCACCACGCTGCTCATCGACCGCGAGGGCCGCGAGATCGGCCGGCGCGCGGGACCGGTGCATTGGGACAGCGCGGAAGCCGTGCGCTTGATCGCTGGTTATTCGAACGCAGCGGCGAAGCCTTGATGATCGAAGCAACTGCGATCGGCTTGGCGGCCGCATTCGGGGCGGGCTTGGTTTCGTTCGTCTCGCCCTGCGTGCTGCCGCTCGTTCCGGCATACGTCTCCTACGTCGCGGGCCAGTCGCCGCGCGCCGATATGCCTGGCCCTGATATGAGAGACCGGCTCGCTGCGCTCGGCCTGAGCATGTTTTTCGTGCTGGGGTTCAGCTCTGTCTTCATTGCGCTCGGCGCGAGCGCTACGCAACTCGGGCGCTTGGCATTACAGTACCGGTACGAGGCGAACCTGATCGGAGGCGCGATCGTGATCGCCTTCGGGCTTTTGATGCTCGCTATGACGCGGGGCATGCCCTGGCTGCAGCGCGAATTCCGCTTTCATCCGCGCATCGTCGGGGGACGGCCCCTGCCGGCATTCGTCCTCGGTGTTGCGTTCGGGTTCGGCTGGACGCCGTGCATCGGCCCGATCCTCGGCGCAATCCTCACCGTGAGCGCCACGCAGACTTCCGCCTCCGCCGGCGTCGGACTGCTCGCGACCTATGCCGCGGGACTCGGCGTGCCGTTCCTGCTCACGGCGCTATTCACGCGCGAGCTGGCGGGACGGTTGAAGAATCTGCGCCGCTTCGGCGCCTTCCTCCAGGTCGCCGCGGGCGTCGTCTTGATCCTGATGGGCATCGCGATGATCACCGGGAAGTTGTCGGCGTTCAGCTACTGGCTGTTGCAGACCTTTCCGGTGTTTGGCCGAATCGGGTGATCGCGCGCGCAGCGCCGCCGAGCATGGTCTATACCCTAAGCCGTTGGGTTTTATCGAATGTCCGGTTCTGGCCGGTTCGCGACCTGTCGCTACCGACCCAAAGCGACATTGAGCGCGCGCGAGACTTGCGACTGAAGGCGCGTATCCTTCCCAGGCTGAACAGCATTTTTTGGGGAGGATTCAATGCACACCCATGACCTGACACCTTGGACCCACGACCACCGCTTCGACAAGGGCAGCGCCGCGGCGGAGCGCAGCACGAAAGCCGTCATGTGGATTACCGCAACGATGATGGTGGTGGAGATCTGGGCCGGTTGGGCGTTCAGTTCGATGGCCTTGCTCGCGGATGGTTGGCACATGAGCTCTCATGCGCTCGCAATAGGGCTAAGCGCCTTTGCATACGTGGCAGCACGACGGTACGCGGGTGACACGACCTTTGCATTTGGGACGTGGAAGATTGAAGTGTTAGGCGGCTTTGCGAGCGCGTTACTGCTCCTTGGAATTGCTGGCCTAATGGTCTTTGGCTCGGTCGAGCGACTTTTCAATCCGCACGAGATTCGATTTCAGCAGGCTATTGCTGTGGCTGTGGTTGGGCTAGTGGTAAACGTCGTGTGCGCTGTAATACTCGAGCGTGGTGGGCACGACCACGACGCTGATGATCACGGGCATAACTACCAAGGCGCGGAAGGCCATGAACACCACCATCACGACTTGAATCTACGCTCCGCGTACGTCCATGTTGTCGCGGACGCCGCTACGTCGGTGCTGGCAATCGTCGCGTTAAGCGGTGGGATGCTTTGGGGCTGGACCTGGCTTGACCCGGTCATGGGAATCGTAGGCGCAGGACTCGTGGCGGTGTGGGCCTGGGGTCTTATGCAATCCACCGGACGCGTACTGCTCGACAAAGAGATGGATCATCCGGTGTCGGACGAGATTCGAACCGAAATTGCCGCCTACGAAGAGGGCCACGATACCTGCATTGCCGACCTGCACGTCTGGCGTGTAGGGAAAAGTCGATTTGCGTGCATTGTCAGCTTAGTTACGCACGATGCGGCGTTGACCCCTCAGGTAGTAAAGAATTGGCTGAGCAAGCATGAGGAGCTCGCACACGTAACAGTCGAGATACAGCACTGTCCCGGCGGCGCTCACGCGTAGCGAACGTCCGTTTTTAGCCGAAAGCCGTGATCGCAGGCTTCTACGGTGTCAAATGTGGGTAGGGCTGTGGGTACAGCATACTGGCGAGAAAGTTTTTTGTGTCATCATCATCTTAGCCAGACTTCTGGTGGACACCCTCTCCGCCACCGTAAGTCACTGATTATAATATAGTTTATATCATCGAAATCCAGCCTAACCAGTCAAGAGAAGCATCGAGCGGTTCCCTGTCGATTTCATGTTCTGGCTGAGTTCGAATCCTTGAAATCACAATTTGTGATTTCAAGTTGGGGCGGACTTCGCCGCGCGGGTCGGCTTGCCCGCTTGTAACGTATACGATACAACCTACGACCGCGACGACCGGACGCTGATCGTCCTGCTCTGCGGCGGCGACAAGCGCAAGCAGGACGCGGACATCGAGAAGGCGGTGGAGCTATGGCACGAGTACGGAAAGCGGGAAAAGCCCGATCCTCGGGCAAAGGGCTGACGGTCTCGCACCGCGAGCGGCTCATCGCCGAGCTGCGAGCGGACCCAAAGCTCGCAGCGGAATACCTCAATGTCGCCGCGGAGGACGGCGACGCTCGGGTCTATCTCGCCGCGCTTCGGACCGTCGCCGAGGCCAAAGGCATGGCGAAGGTCGCCAAGGCCGCGGGCGTGCCGCGCGAAAGCCTCTACCGCTCGCTGTCGTCGAACGGGAATCCTCGTTTCTCGACGTTACACGCGATCTTGAAGGCCGCAGGCCTGAAGCTGGCGGTGGAGCAGAGCTGACTCGCCATAGC
>DATEGX010000148.1:0-2295 GCA_035279875.1 Binataceae bacterium (SeqCode) | reverse complement strand
GTGACGACAATTCGCGCCGCCACCCGCGGCGAATCCGCTTCGACGACTTTCCGCGTCACGGTAACGACTTCGACCATGTGGGGAATTGCCGGCATCGGGATTATCGGCGTGGCTTTGCTGGTGATGGTCGGCGCGGTTGCGCGGTTTGGCCGCCGATGAGTGATATTGTCATCGAGGCCAAGGGCCTCACCAAGAAATACGGAGCCGCAACCGCGGTCGACCACATCTCGTTCACTGTCGGCCGGGGTGAAATATTCGGATTGCTCGGGCCGAACGGCGCCGGCAAGACGACGACCATCCTGATGCTGCTCGGATTAACCGACATTTCCGAGGGCGGAATCCGGGTGCTGGGATTCGATCCGGCGCGCGAACCGCTCTCGGTCAAGCGCCGGGTCGGTTACCTGCCCGATACGGTGGGCTTCTACGACCAACTCACGGCTGCGGATAACCTCCGCTATACCGCGCGCTTGATCGGATTTCGGAAGATGGAGCGTGAGAAGAAGATCGCCATCGCGCTTGACCGCGTCGGGCTCGCCGACTTTGCCGAAAAGCGCGTGAGCACCTTCTCGCGCGGCATGCGGCAGCGGCTCGGGCTTGCGGAAATTCTCATGAAGGGTGCACAGATCGCCATCCTCGACGAACCGACGTCGGGGCTCGATCCGCACGCCACCGCCGAACTGCTCGCCATCATCCGCGCGTTCAAGGCGGAGGGGGTTTCGGTGCTGCTGTCATCGCATTTGCTCGAGCGGGTGCAGAGCGTGTGCGATCGCGTGGCGTTGTTCAGCGCCGGGCGCATCGCGCTGATGGGGTCGGTCGCCGAACTCGGCCGCGAAATCCTCGGCGGCGGCTTCGTCGTGGATATCGAGGCCGATGGCGCCGGTTTGGCCGAGCGGCTCGCGCTCATACCGGGCGTGAGCGGGGTCGAGCGGACCGGCATAAGCAAGCTGCGGCTGCATGCCGATCGCGACGTCCGGCCGGAAGCTGCGGTGGAGGTCGTCGCCTCACAGGGACGGCTGCGCTATCTCGGCGTGCAGGAGCCGAGCCTTGACGCGATCTACAACCGTTATTTCGCGAGCAGACCCGACGAGGAATTGACCATGAAGGATGGAGCGCGTCATGCGGCGTGAGGGCTCCGCCTTTCAAGGCATCGGCGTCGTGGTGCTCAAGGAGCTTTCCGACCACCTGACCAGCGTGCGGATGCGCGTGCTCGAGTGGCTGGTGGTGCTGGTGGCGCTGGCCGCGCTCTACGGCGCCATTCAGCAAATCAAAGCCACCACTGCCGAGGACCCGTTCCTGTTCCTCCGGCTGTTCACGACTTCGCGCGAACCGCTGCCGTCTTTCGTATCGTTTATCTCGTTTCTCGTGCCGCTGATGGCGATCGGTCTGGGCTTTGACGCAGTCAACGGCGAGTATAACCGCCGCACGCTGTCGCGGATTCTTGCCCAGCCGATCTATCGGGACGCTTTGCTGTTCGGAAAATTTCTCGCCGGGCTCACGACGCTGGCGATCAGCCTGATCACGCTGTGGCTGCTGGTCATGGGGCTGGGACTTCTCCTCATCGGGATCCCGCCGGGAGCCGAAGAGATCGGCCGCAGCATTCTCTTTCTCGTGGTGACGATCATCTATGCCGGGGTGTGGCTCGCGGTCGCCCTCTTGTTCTCAATTGTATTTCGCTCCGCTGCGACCGCGGCGCTGGTTACGCTCGGCATATGGCTGTTCCTCACCTTCATATGGCCGGTGCTGGCCGGTGCGGTCGCGCAAGTCATCGTACCCATGGATCCGCGCTATGCCGCGCTCGGATTGCAAACTCCCGGAACGGCGGAGGCGGAACATATTTTGGCGCGGCTGTCGCCGTCGACACTGTTTGCCGAAACGGTGGTGGCGATCCTCGATCCAACCACACGATCGCTTGGGCCGATCTATCTGAGCCAGCTTCAGGGCGCCGTGCTCGGGGCGCCGCTCCCGATCGGCGAAAGCATGCTGATCGCCTGGCCGCAAACCGTCGGCATGATCGCAAGCGCTATTGTTCTATTCGTGATTGGCTACGTGATCTTCCAGCGTCAGGAAGTCCGCGCCTAAGGGTCGAAGTGTGCCCAAAAAAGGCCGAGGGTGGCATTCGCAGCCACCCTCGGTGCCTTTTAGCAATCAGCTCGATTAGACGTTGACGACCGCGACGATTGTCATAGTCGCCGGGTCCACCAGGACGATTTCGTCCTCGTAGACGAAGTAGCGCAGGCCGCGCCAAGACGGCTCGATCGCCACCAAGGTCGAGGGGACGGGAACAATGTGCACGCC
>DATEGX010000147.1:0-2564 GCA_035279875.1 Binataceae bacterium (SeqCode) | reverse complement strand
AGTGCGTATCGCCACGGGCCGGGACGCCGAAACAAGAAAACGGATTGGCAAAACAATCTTCGACACGGTGTGCGGTTACCTTGAGCGGATTTACGAAACGACGCCGATCGGCATTTCACTCGAAGTGCAGGACATGGACCCGGTCGAGTTCCGAAAAAATAATATGGCTTCCTTTATGAAGGAACGCACTGCAAAAGCGCGTGCGTGACGCCTCTTGTAGGGACCGGTAACGAAATTCCAGATTAGTGGCTTGCGTTGCCGCCCAGCTCGCGAACGATGTCGCCCACGAAGCCTTTGGCATCGCCGAAAAGCATCAGCGTTTTATCAAAGTAATAGAGCGGGTTATCGATGCCGGCGAAGCCTGGGTTCATGCTGCGTTTAATGACCATGACCGTACGGGCTTTGTCCACGTCGAGAATCGGCATTCCATAGATTGGGCTTCCCGTGTCGGTGCGGGCGGCGGGGTTGGTGACGTCGTTGGCGCCGATGATCAAGGCCACGTCGGTCTGCGGCAGATCCGAGTTCATATCGTCCATTTCGATGAGGCGGTCGTACGGAATATCCGCTTCGGCCAGCAGGACGTTCATGTGTCCTGGCATTCGGCCCGCCACCGGATGGATGCCAAAGCGTACGTCCACGCCTTTTTTGGTCAAAGCATCGTAAAGTTCCCGAACCTTGTGCTGAGCTTGCGCGACCGCCATGCCATAACCGGGAACAATCGCGACCTTATTGGCAGCGGCAAGGATGCCGGCGGCTTCCTCCGCGCTCGCACTTCGGACCGTTCGCGCTTCCGTGGTCGCGGCGCTGGAGGCTTGCACCTGGCCAAATGCGCCGAACATCACGTTCGTAAACGAGCGGTTCATGGCCTTGCACATAATTACGGAGAGAATGAAGCCGGAGGAACCATCGAGCGCACCTGCCACGACGAGCACCTTGCTGTTGAGCACGAAGCCCAGAAGCGCGGCGGAAAGGCCGGCGTAGGAGTTCAGGAGCGAGATGACGGTCGGCATATCGGCTCCGCCGATGGGAGTCACCAGCAGAATCCCGAAGAACAGAGCCACGAACACCATGATCGGGAAAAGAACGGTATTGTTGGGATTAACGACGAGAGCGATGCCAATCACGAGTGCCGCCGCCAGGGTCGAAAGGCTCACGAAATTCTGACCCTTGTAAACGATTGGGCGCTGCGGCAAAAGTTCCTGCAGCTTTCCCGCGGCGATCAAGCTGCCGGTAAAGGTGAGCGAGCCTATAATCACCTCGAGCCCAATCTCTCCCATTTCGAACTTCGTCAGATGGGGGATTCCCACGTAATATTCGGCGATTCCGATCATGGCCGCGGAGAGCGCGCCAAAGGCGTGGCTGAGGGCCGTCCGCTGGGGCACGGCAGTCATGTGCACAAGGCCGAGGGGGATGCCGATTCCCGCCCCGACGATGAGTGCGATGACGATCCACTTATACTGAATCAGTTCGGGATTGCTCAGGGTAGCGGCGACGGCTAGCGCGGCCGCAATTTCGCCCACCAGGACGCCGCGCCTCGACGAAACGGGTGAGCTCAGCCACTTAATCGCAAGGATGAAGAGAACAACCGCGACGATATAGACGGAGTCGATAACCTGTTGCGTGGCGAGCGTGCTCATGATTTTTTGGGCTTGCCGGTCTTGAACATGCGCAGCATGCGATCGGTGATGAGGAAGCCGCCGACCATATTGCTGAAGGAGGCGGCCACGGCGATCGCTCCCAGCACGGTGGAGAGAGTTGTTTGATGCCGCCCCGCGATGATGATCGCGGCTACCACCACGATGGCATCCAGCGCGTTGGTCAGCGACATCAACGGAGTGTGCAGAAGCGGCGATACGCGCTTGATCAGCTCAAACCCAACGAATCCCGCCAAGATGAACACGTAAAGGTTCGAGATGAAATCCGGGGGCACGATTCCTCCTTATTTAGTCTGAGGCGCCAAGGCTGGTAAGGCGAAGAACTCACGCACCCGGGCGTTGGCGATTTCCCCGCCGCGGGTAAGCAAAGTCTCGCGAAAAATTTCGTCTTGCAGGTTCAGCTCGATCTGTCCTTTCTTCACAAGATGAAGAAGAAAGGCGGTGAGGTTGCGAGCGTACATCTGGCTGGCGTGGAACGGCACCGTGCTCGCCAGGTTGATTTGTCCGATGATCGTGACTCCATGGACGACGATCGTTTCTCCCGCCTTCGTCAGTTCGCAGTTTCCGCCTCGTTCCGCCGCCAGATCCACAATCACCGAACCCGGAGCCATAGCCTGCACCATCTGGGCCGTAACCAGCACTGGCGACTTCTTGCCGGGGACCACCGCCGCCGCGATCACCACGTCGCTCTCACCGACGACGCGGCCGAGCAGTTCGCGCTGGCGTGCATAAAAGGTCTCGTCCTGTGCGGTGGCGTAGCCCCGCGCATCCTGCGCGTCCTTCGCTTCAATGGGCAATTCGACGAATCGTCCGCCCAGGCTCTGCACTTGTTCCTTGGCCGCGGGGCGAAGATCGTACGCCGAAACCACCGCGCCTAAGCGGCGCGCCGTGGCAATCGCTTGCAGTCCA
>DATEGX010000146.1:0-4636 GCA_035279875.1 Binataceae bacterium (SeqCode) | reverse complement strand
AAGTTACCCAAACTGGATCCCGAGTGTACGCCTCGTGAGTTTGTGAACCTCCGCTCTTCCATTTGATGTCCACCGACCGGTTGGTCAATCGCGTCCACTGCTCGGTTCTGGGCTAATTCAGTTGATGGAAACTTGACCGTTAGTCTGCTGGATAGACTCGGAAGCCGGGAAGGCGCTGATGTCTGAATCGCGCGTAAAATCCCTCTGCGTCGCCGGTCGAAAGCAAATCCATATAAACCGCGCGAATTCGTGAGAAAACAACCCGCACAAGCTGGCGTCCAATTCCCAACCCGCGACGCTCGGACGCAACGGCAATATCCGCAAGGTAGGCTCGTATTGCGCCGTCCGTCAGCACCTGCGCAAAGCCGACTACCTTGCCTTCGTCTACGGCGACGACGGTGACGACCCCCGGCGAACTCAAGGCGCTAAAGGTCCGCTCGGGGTCGGCAAGGTAGGATTGCCAGCCTTCCGCCTCGCACAAGCGAATCACGCCGTCCAGGTGTCCGCGTTCAAAAGGAAGATATTCCATTGAGGGGAGCCTAACACAATGATCGAGCGGAGGCCGGGGAAGCTGTGCAGGTGCAGAATCGGGCACGCACACATCGGCCGTTCAACGCCGCAGCGGACGCTGAATGTCGTTCGGCGATCAGCTGTATAGGCTTAGTCTGAGAGCAAAGCGAGCGCCGACCGGTCACGCGAGCGAGGCGGCATTCACGCGAAGATCGTCAGAACTGTGCCAGTCTTTTGAAAGGCGCCCCTCGATGAGCGCCGTAAATGCCTCTCCTTGCGTCCGCGGGACCTTGATGTGCGCACCGTACTTTGGGCTTGACGCTGAAAAAAGCAACACGTCCTCGGTCTCCGATCAAGAGGCGAAAGATGGACCCTCGATGATTTCCCGCGCCATGGGAGGGGCCCTTGTGCTGCGACAACCGATTCCAAAGAGAGGTTTTGGACGTAGCACTCAGAGCGTGTGTTCCAACTCGCACAACCCGAGGCCCATTTCCGGAGTCAGTCCGCGTTTCCCCCTCCTCGAAGAAAAAATAATCACCGCGCTGCGGCCATTCCATTCGCCCGTCGCATTTCGAGAGCCGGCGTTTACCGCCGACATGCGCCTCGATCTGCGACAGAGCCTGATAGAAGCGGATTAAGTCCTTGATATGGGCCTGCGACAAGGTTCACGGGTCCTCGGTGCAGAGTTAGCCGACTGTCAGAAGCTGATCGACAGACCAGCTCATATATATTGTTCTCTCTTTAATCAGAGCTGTTGCCGGCGGTCTGCTCCAGGATTTCGGCATAGTAGCGTGAAGCGGAGCCAAGCACCCCGGAATAATAGTCCGTGTTGTAAAGCAAGCCGAATTTCATCATCTAGCCAGCTCCGTCGATTCCCCCCGCCGCCGAGCTACCAATCCACCTTTCTGGCGGAGGGGGTGGGATTCGAACCCACGAGCGACGTTAAGCCGCTGCCGATTTTCAAGACCGGTGCCTTCAACCACTCGGCCACCCCTCCAAGCCTATGAATCAAGCAACTACACGATCGCGCGTCACTGCGCGACGTCTTGCACGGCGCAAGTCACGGGCCGGTGCAGGCGCTTTAACCAGCACCGTCCGGTTGCACACTGCCCGCCCCTTGCTAGGGAATAGAGGCACACTGCTAGAACTTTTCCTTAAAAGGCCGCAATTCGAGTTCCATCGACCATGCACTAGGGTCCTGGTGCGCGAGATGCCAGTAAGTCTCGGCGATCGCGTCGGGCTGCAGCATATCCTCCTGCTTCAATTGCGGATTGCCCCGACGCACTCGGGGAATGTCGATCGCGCCGTCGATATTGATCCAGGCGACGTGAATTCCACGGGGACCCAGGTCGCGGGCCAATGATTGAGCCAATCCACGCATCGCAAACTTCGCCGGCCCAAAGGCCACGGAGCGTGGCCCAGCTTTGACTCCGGCAGTCGCACCGGTAAAGAGCAGCACGCCCTTCCCGGCGGCGATCATCGCCGGCACAACCTGCTTCGCGGAGAGAAAGGCGCCGAGTGCGTTGACACGCCAGGTCGCTTCATATTCTTCGACGGAGACGTCATTGATGGTGCCCCACTTGCCGCTGCCTGCGTTATAGAGCAGGACCTCGGGGTCGCCCAGTTTTTGGCGAATCGTGGCAAAGGCCTCAGCGATCTGGCTTGCATCCCCGGCGTCGGCCGGCGCCGCGAGCGCCAAGCCGCCGCCCGCGTGGATTTCTTCCGCCACGGTCTTGAGGTAATCGCCGTTGCGCGCGACCAGGCCGACGCGGTAGCCCTTGGCAAACCGTCGAGCGAGCGCGGCTCCTGTTCCGGGACCTACGCCGACTACGACTGCGACTGGCATTTGATCCGCCATGTTCGATTTCTCCTCGATGCGGCCGGAAGCGGCGGCTGGCGCCGCGCTAGCCCGGCTTGATGTTTCAAAAATCGCAAAGTCGCAAGGTTTCCAATATGAGCGGCGATCGCCTCACGGCAAGAGCTTCACCTCGCCGGTTTTGAGATAGTAGTGGGCCGGCAAGACCTTAAGTTGACCACTCTTGATCCTGGCGGCCAGCTTCGGGTCCTTGGCGAGCCGGTCGGCGATCAGCACGGCATTGTCATCGATCGCGTTCGCGACCTCGTCTCCCGGCCTGGTGCGAGCTTCGCGCACGGCGGGATATATATTGGTAAGCATTGGACCAGCGTGAGGGTCGGGATACGCCTTCACCGCAGCCGTAACGGCGCCGCATCGATCGTGTCCGACCACCAGAATGATGGAAGTGCCGAGTTGCAAAACCCCATACTCAATACTCTCGAGGGCCAGGCGATCGTAGGTATTGCCGGCAACTCTCACGACAAACAGATCGCCGATGCCCTGATCGAAAATGATTTCTGGTGCGACCCGCGAATCGGCGCATGCGAGGACCACCGCCAGGGGACGCTGCGGCGCGTCGGAGGGCCGCTGACCGGGCCGCTCGACATTGCCCTTGACGTAACGCTGGTTACCGTCGAGCAACTGCTGCAGCTCCTGGGCCGGCGGTATAGTTGGGGTCACTTCCGCTGCCGCCGCGATTCCTCGGACCAACAGGACCGATGCCGCGATGAGGACGAGCAGGCAGCAAAGGACAATTTCGCGGGCCAGGGGACTGGCGATTGTTCGGATTGACATGGTTTGGGCCGCCATTTCTAAATTGATAACGATGCTATACGCGATCTGCGGGCTGCTCTCCATCGTTGCCATATCGCTGGTCGCCGGATGCAACGACGCGGCAATAAAAGCTAACCAACAGCAACTGGAGAACCAGCAGGTGCAACTCGATCAGCTCAAGCAAGAAATTGCCACCCTCCAGTCGCGCCCGTCGGCCTACAACGCCGCGCCCCTGCCCGCCGGCGCCTGCGACGAGAGCGTAATGCGCGAGGCCGCGCGCAAAGGCGGCGAGCGTTTCGCCGCCAGTGACTTCAGCCGCGCGCTCGGCTACTACCGCGACGCCCTCACCGCCTGCCCGACCAGCGCCCAGGCCCAATTGAACGTCGCGCGCACCTACGAAGCAATCGGCGACCGCGGGCAGGCGCTCGATCATTACCGGATTGCGGCGGCGAGCGGTTCGGATAGCAACGCAGTGCGTGAGGCTCGCCAGGCGCTGAGCCGTCTTGGCGGCTGAAGGCGCAGTCCCCCTGTTCGAACGGGTCGCATCGGACGGGCACACTCGGCAGGGAACGCGATTCGGAGAGAGAGTCATGGAACTGCACGAGATCAAGATGTATTCAGACTACAAGAGTCCGTTTGCCTTCCTGGCATTCGACCCGGCCTTCGCGTTGGAGCGGCGCTACCGGGTGCGGATCCGATGGATTCCGTTTCAGCTACGTATCAAGGGCCCGGGCGAGCGCAGCCTCTACTCGGAATATAAGGCGCGCTACTCGTATCTGGACGCCCGGCGCTGGGCCGGCGACCGCGGTATCGTGATTCGAGGCCCCCTCAAGATCTATGACTCGCGCCCGGCGCTGATCGGCGGACTCTTTGCCGAGGAGCATGGCCGGCTGCTCGACTATAGCCGTAAAGTCTATGAACTATTCTTTCGGCGTGAGCTCGAAATCGACCAACTTGAGCCCGTCGCAAAGACTATCGAGGCGTTGGGCATGCCGGCGGACGACTTTCGAGATTACGCCGGCGGGCCCGGGCTCGACGCCTACAACCGTGCGCAGGAGGAGGCGGCAGGAGATCACGTGTTCGGCGTACCGCTATTCGTGTACGGCAAGGAGCCATTTTGGGGTCATGATCGTATTCCCGTGCTCGAACGCCGGCTCGCCGAGGCCGGGCTCGCGCTCGAGAGGGAAGCGGCAACTTAACCTCAGAGGGGCCGATTCCAGCGTCAAATCGGGACGCGCGTTGACAAAACCTATTTCGGTGGTTACCTAAACGGTAGCAGTCCGAGCGAGCGTTTGCGTACAGGTTATGCCGATCTACGAATATAACTGCAAGAAATGTGGAGTCTTCGAGGCGACCCAGCGAATCACCGAAAGTCCGCTGGGCAAATGCCCGACTTGTGGCGGCAAAGTTTCCCGTCTGATTTCGCATACTTCGTTCGTCCTAAAGGGCAGCGGATGGTACGCCACGGACTATGCGCGATCTAACGGTGCGGCCAAG
>DATEGX010000145.1:0-18967 GCA_035279875.1 Binataceae bacterium (SeqCode) | reverse complement strand
CCAATTGCGCCGCCCGCGATATCCCGCACCGTCAGGTCTACCCGGCTGAGATCGCCGCGCTCGGCCATCGCCTCGAGCGTGGCCAGGGAAGAGACCCCGAGCATATGGCGGGAGAGTCCGCGCAGGGTTCCGCCGCCCAGTCCCGTACCGCTGACATGCTCGATTCGCTCCGGGTTGACTGAGACGATCGCGGTGCCGGTGCCCAGCGAAACTACCAATGCCCGCCGCTTGCTGGCGAGCGAGGTGCCACCAATCCCGATGGCGTCGAATTCGTTGACCTTGACGATCGGCAATCCGAACAGAGTGTCGTCGAGTGCACGCGAGCCTGCGCCCGTCGCCGCCACACGAGTCACCTTATCCAGCGGGATACCACAGGTCTGCACGAGTTTGCCCAGCGCTCCGGCCGCTGCCGCGACCGGGTCGTTGGCCTCAATCGTAACGACGTGGACCGTGCCGTTGTCGAGAACTACCGCGTCAGTGGTCGAACCTCCGATATCTATTCCGACAATCATTGTGGTGCCGACTCCTGTCCGGCCCGTTTTGGCTTGCAGAATTCCCGGTTTCAGCCTGTCAGAAGCTAGAACACGGCGCCGGTCAACGCAAACAGGCCTGTTGGGCCGTCGCGGCGGCACTTAGCCGCAGATCGGCCGTATGCTACGCTTTTCCAATGAAGCGGCGCTCCAACGACGGTGGTCCGGGGCTTTTCAAGCCCAAACGGGCTGCTGGTCAGCCCCTGGCCGACCGAATGCGCCCGCGCTCGATGGCCGAACTCGTCGGGCAGGAGCACCTGCTCGGACCTGGCAGATTGCTCGCCCAGATGGCGGCGACCGGCGCTCTCCACTCGATTATCCTGTGGGGTCCTCCCGGAACAGGCAAAACCACGATCGCGCGACTGCTAGCGGAAAATTCGGGAGCCCGATTCGAATCGATAACCGCGGTCACCGCCGGGGTCGCCGAACTCCGTGAGGCGGTTGCAGCGGCGCGCCACGCCCTCGATCTCGAGGGTAAGCGTACCGTGCTTTTCATCGACGAGATTCATCGATGGAATCGCGCGCAGCAAGACGCAATCCTGCCGCACGTCGAAAGCGGGCTGATCACGCTGATCGGCGCAACTACCGAAAACCCATCCTTCGAAGTCATCGCGCCGCTGCTGTCGCGCGCCCGTGTCGTGGTCTTGCAAGGTCTTTCCGATGAGAACATTGCGGTTCTGCTCGACCGCGCCATAGGCGATCCGGACCGTGGCCTGGGCGGCAGCGGCCTCGCAATCAACAACGAAGCGCGCGCCGAAATTGTCCGTTTCGCCGGTGGCGACGCCCGTCGGGCGCTCGGCACGCTCGAAGTCGCTGCCGAACTCGCTATCAATGCAGGCCGCCGGACCGTTGAGGCCGCGGACGTCACGGAGGCCGCTCAGCACAAGGCACTGCTCTACGATCGCGCCGGCGAAGAGCATTACAACGTCATTTCCGCTTTCATTAAGAGCCTGCGCGGCAGCGACCCCGACGCGGCTCTCTACTGGATGACCCGGATGGTCGAAGCCGGCGAGGAGCCGATGTTCATCGCACGGCGAATGGTGATCTTCGCTTCGGAAGATATCGGTAACGCCGATCCACGGGCCTTGCAGATCGCGCTGGCGGTCAAGGACGCGGTCGATTTCGTTGGACTGCCGGAGGGAATAATCCCGCTCGCGCAGGGCGTCACATATCTGGCAGGTGCTCCCAAATCCAACGCCTCGTACCGTGCGATGATTGCGGCGCGCGCGGACGCCCGTGAGCATGGCGCCCTGCCGGTTCCGCTTGAGTTACGCAATGCGCCAACCGGGCTGATGCGCACACTTGGCTACGGAGCCGACTATCGCTATCCGCACGACTACGAGGACGCCGTCGCCGATCAGGCCTACCGCCCCGACAAATTGGAGGGCAGGATTTACTATCAACCTTCTGACCGCGGTTATGAGGCGCGCGTTCGCGACTATCTTGAAGCGGTGCGCCGGCGCCGGACGGATATGCGGCGGCCAACTTGCTCGCGCGATAATTCCGCTAAATAGGGAAAAAGGCGCGCGGTCGATTCGAGCGCAACTTCCACGCTCGGGGAACCGACGTTAGCTTGAACGACCGCGAGGCCGTTAGCAATCGGCCTCGCGGAATATCGGAAAGGTCGCAGCTTAGCGGGCGCCGAGCACGGAATCCTTGAGCCCCTTGGCCGGGGTGAAGCGCAGGCGTGTGCGTGCTGGAATCTTGATTTGCGCTCCGGTCGCCGGATTGCGGCCCATCCGCGCCTTGGTCTTACGTTTGCGGAAAATCCCGAGACCCGCGAGCCTGAGCGAACCTTCGCGCTTGAGTTCGCGCACCACCAACGCCGTGATTTCGTCGAGCGCTGATTTCGCCTGCTTCTTGCTGATACCGATCTTGTCGGCCAGATGCGCTGAGACCTGCGATTGCGTCATCATCCTCCTCCTTGAGTCCCAAGTCCGGGACTACGATCGAAGCGTGTACGAGCGCGCCGCATTTTTCAAGCATGAAAGCTTTGGAAATGGGCTTTTCCCTAAGGATCGACGCCTTTTCTGCACAGGCTCGCGAGTTTTCCACTGTCTGGCCGATATTTTATCAACGCAATCTGCGCAACCTCATATCCGGTGCCGCTTCCGGTTGGTGACAGGCGGCCCGAGCGCATGGGTGAGTCGCGCCAAATTAACCGCGCGCCAGACAGCAGGATGCGATTCAGCCATCTCGCATGGCTCCCCGATCGCGATTAGTCTAATTCGCCGAGGACAGATTCGTGGATAGTCTCGAATTGCTCAAGCAAACCAAGCTTCCATTCGCCGAATTGATCGGCCTTCGTCTCACCGGCGCAGCACCCGATCGGGTCACCGCGGAATTAACGGTACGCGACGATTTGTGCACCAACCCGGCGGTACTGCACGGCGGTGCTATGATGGCCTTCGCCGATTCGCTGGGCGCGTGTGCCACGGTACTCAATTTGAGCGGCAACCGTTCGACCACCACTATAGAATCCAAGACCAACTTTTTCGCTCCGGCGCCGGTCGGAACCAAGGTGCTCGCGGAATGTATTCCCCTGCACCGCGGGCGGCGCACGATGGTCTGGCAGACGCGCATCACGGCGGAGAACGGCCGGTTGCTCGCGATCGTGACGCAAACGCAGATGGTTCTGGAGCCTGCCTGATTAGTAGCGCACTTTGATTAAGAACAGGCCGCAGGAGGGTGCGGTGCCAGGCACGGCCGAGCGGTTGCGGCCCGAGAGCAGTTGGGCAACCGCGTCGGGGGTAAGCTCATCCCTGCCCGCCGCGACCATCGCCGCGACCATCGCGCGCACCATGTGGCGCAGGAAAGCGGTCGCTTCCACCCGGTAAATCAGAAGACTCCCGTCGCGGCGCCATTCGCTGGCCAGAACACGCCGGATAGTAGTTTTTTCGTCCGAACCGAGTGATCTGAACGCGGCGAAATCATGCTCGCCCATGAATGTAGCTGCGGCTGCGTTCATCGCGTGGAGATCGAGCGCGCCACGCACCAGCCATGCATAGCGATACTCGAAAGCCGAGCGAATCCGCTGGTTCAACACGCGGTACTCATAAACCCGCGAGCGCGCATCACGGCGTGGGTCGAACGAATCGGCCACGCTCGTCGCACCACGTACCGTGATATCCGCAGGCAACAGCGCGTTAAGTGCCCGCTCCAGTTCGGCCGGATCAAAATCGCGCGACACATTGAATGCCGCGACCTGGCCGCGCGCATGGACGCCCGCGTCGGTGCGTCCCGCGCCATGTACGCGGACTTTCTCGGAAAAGATTCTTTCCAGCGCGGCTTCGATACGCCCCTGGATCGAATCCTGCCCCGACTGAAGCTGCCATCCGGAATAGCTGCCGCCGTCGTATTCGATGGTGATCCGCATCCGCATTCGCGGCTTCCGACCCAGCGCAACGAGCTACTAGTCGTGCGAAGCCAGCGTCTCGGCGATCCAAACGGCGGTCAGTGCCGCGAGACGAGCCCCGTCGAACACGCACCATATCGCCGCGCCGGCCTGGCTCAGTGACATACGGACGATGACGGCTTCCTGGCCGACCGCGTCAACCATTCCCGAGGCGTCATCGCCCTCGACGAGGATGATCCCCGGAGCCGCGCGCAGCCGCTGAGCCCATTCCCCGCTATTGGTGGACGCCGGCAGAAACAGAGCGACCGCACTCCCGTGAAACGTCTGGACACTCACCACATTGACCGCGAGTGAACTGGCGTTGGCACCCAGGGCAGAAACCTGTGCTGCAATCACGGCCGCAAGTTCGTGCGACCCCGGCGCGGCAAGTACGTTGAACGCGAGTTGCGGTTCGTCATCGGCAAGATCGAGCCGCGCGTTGAGCAGATCGACCGATTGCTCGAATAATTTCGAAACCGCCTGATGGCCGCCCGCGCTGGCGCTCAGCATCACGCCCGCCCCGGCAAAGCCGCCGCTGCCGTCGAGCGCGGTTAGAATGGCGGCGATTACCTGTGCTGCAGGATGCGGCACACCGATAAGTTTTGCATTACTGATTTCGACGACGCGCTCGCGAGCGGTCAATCCCGGCGCGACAATCGGAGTACCCCCGGCAATCGTGGCCGTGCTCAGATCAATCAGAATAGGCCCGGGACGCGCGGCGATAATTTCGCTGGCTTTGGCTCCGTCGATCGCCAGGATGGCAATATCGAACGGCGCCAGATCCGATGGTTCATCCAGGCGCGAGACCGGCAACATGCGATCGCCCGATTCCACGCTTTGGGTCGAGGAATCAGCGGCAAACAGGCGAAGTTCCGCCCACGGGAAATCGCGCTCTCCGATCAGTTCGGCAATCTGGCCGCCGACGATGCCGGTCGCCCCGACGACTGCGACTTTAGCACCGCTTTGCGCCAAATCGTCAGGCCTCCGGCTGCAGGGTTTCGATTCGTTCGCGCACCAGACGGCCCATCGCCTTGCATCCGATGGCACGGGCCCCTCGTCCCGTACCGAGGTCCCGCGTGCGATAGCCTTCGCGCACCACGGCCTCAACCGCTTGCACGATCAGCTCGGCTTCGGACTTCATACCGAGCGAATGTTCGAGCAGCAAGGCACCCGATAGAATTGCCGCGAGAGGGTTAGCCTCGTCGCGACCGGCGATATCGGGGGCGCTACCATGGATCGGCTCAAACAGACCGACCCGGAAGCCTGCGCTGTTGAGCTCCTCGCCCAGCGAGGCCGAGGGCAGCAGGCCCATCGAACCGGCGAGCACCGAGGCTTCGTCGGTCAGAATATCGCCGAACATGTTTTCGGTGACGACGACGTCGAAATCGCGCGGCCGCCTGATCAGATGCATCGACATCGAATCAACCAGCTGGTTCTCGAATTTGACGTCCTTGAACTCGGCGCTGAGCTGGGTCGCGATTTCACGCCAGAGGCGCGACGTGGCGAGGATGTTGGCCTTATCAACTGAGGTCAGGCGGCTCCGCCGCTCGCGGGCAAGCTCGAATCCAAATCGCAGCACGCGCGTAATTTCGGCTTCATTGTAGACGCAAGTGTCGACCGCCTCGCGGCCGTTGTTGCCGTCGCGCCGTTCGCTCGGGCGCCCGTAATAGATTCCCCCGGTAAGTTCGCGAATCACCACGAGGTCGACACCGCTCACGATTTCCTGTTTGAGCGGCGATGCACTGAGCAGTTCCTTGAAAGCCTTAACAGGCCGGACGTTGGCAAACAGACCCAACTCCTTGCGCAAAGTCAGCAGCGCCTGTTCCGGCCGCTTCTCGGCCCTGGGGTCGTCCCATTTTGGACCCCCAACCGCCCCAAGCAGGATCGCGTCGGAATCCTTGGCCTGCGCCAGAACATTGTCCGGCAACGGAGTGCCGAACGCGTCGAGCGCATGCCCACCGGCCGGCCCCTCCTTGAACTCGATATCGACTGCGGCGTCGCGAGTTACCGCCTTGAGCACCTGCAGTGCCTCGCCCACGACCTCGGGGCCGATGCCGTCACCCTTTAGAACTAGAACTTTGTAGGCCATTTACCAGTTTTGGCATTGCTGGCGGGATTGCTCTCCGCCGCGTAGTCTTCAACTCCGCGCCGCTTCGCCGGGAGAGGTGGCGCTTCGTGCGAAGGATTGATCAATCGCCATATGTAACGATTGTCACGACAATCTGAAATCAGAGCGAGCCCGGCTCTCGGCTTTAACGCCCTAGCACTTAGCCCATGTGCGCGGCGGCGGCAAGCCCCACCCTGGGGCGTTTTGAAATTAGCATTGGTCAGGAAAGGCCATCCCGCAGAGCGGTTTCGATCTCGTCTTTGACCGCGAGGTCGGGCTCTCTGACGCGCGCGGTCGTAAGAGCGTGGCGGGCCTCGGGCAAATCGAACTGGCCGAGAGCCCAGGCTGCATGACTTCGCACCAACGCCTCCGGCTCATCTTCGAGCGCGCGGGCCAGGATTGGAACCGCCGCTGGATTTCCGCTGTTGCCGAGCGCGACGGCAGCATTGCGCAATAGACCGCGCCGTTTGGTCCGCTTGATAGCGCTGCGCCGGAAGCGCCTGCTGAAGCCGTCATGGTCGAGGCGCATCAACCCGTCGAGCGAGGGCGCAAGATCGTCATTGACCGGCGACGCTTGCGCCGCATCGCCGTTCCACGGGCAGACTTCCTGGCAGATATCGCACCCGAATATCCAATTGCCCAGCCGCGGCCGCAATTCGCGTGGAATCGCCCCGCGATGCTCGATAGTCAGGTACGAAATGCACAGACGAGGCTCGATCAGGAGGCCGTCGGCGAGCGCGTGAGTCGGGCACAGGTCAAGGCATTGCCGGCAGGTCCCGCAATGATCGCGATAGGGCTCGGCCGGGCTGTCGAATTCGACATCGGTGAAAATCTCGGCGAGAAAGAAGTAGGAGCCTTGATAGCGGTTGATCAGATTGGTATTGCGCCCGAACCATCCCAGCCGCGCCTCCGCTGCCCATTCGCGCTCGAATACCGGGCCGGTATCGACGTATAACCGCGCAATCGCTCCGGGCTGTAAGCTAGCCAGCAGATTCGACACCGTGCGCGCCTTTTCGAGCACGACGTCGTGGTAGTCGGGACCCAACGCATAGGCGGCGACCCGTCCGCGCAACTCCGAGCGCCAGTCGACCTCGGGCGGCCGTGGCGCCGCGTATGGATATGCGAGGCTGACCATGCCGCGCAGCCTTGGATCCAGAACGCGAGGATCGAAGCGGCGCTCCGGTTCGCGTGCCAGCCATTCCATATCAGCCGAACGCCCCTCGCCGATCCACTGGCCAAAGAACTTACGCCGTTCCTCAAGTCTTCGTAGCGCAGCGAAGCCCACCAGGCTGAATCCTAGTGCAAAAGCTGCGTCCGCTAACGATTTTTCCAGCGATCGCATGAGCTACACTACTAAAGCTTAGCATTGACGAGGGCGTCAAAGCGCGGGACCCAAGCCGCGCTGGAGCTGCGAATTGCCACTCAACGGCCATTATTGACAGGTAGAACTAAGAATTGGCGAGATAAGCTTAAATGACCATTGACTGATTCCCGCTTCGACTTAAGATGGCATTGAAGGAACCTGAAGCGCGCGATTCGGCTGAGGCCTCAAATTGGGCTAAGCTGGTAAGTTGGCTATCGCGCCGGCATCTCACCCGACACTTCGGGAGCGTCGCGAGGCGGTAAGATGCGTTATCGAAGGCACGGTGGTGCGGGTTTCTAGGAGGCTTGAATGTCAGAGGAACTTGAACAGGGGCACACCCCGGAGATAAGCGGAGCCGAAGCGTTGGTGCCCGGAATAAATCTTACGCCGCGGGCGATCCAGGTTGTTCGCAAGATGCTCGAAAAGGAGGGCGCGGGGCCCGAACAGGGCTTGCGTATTGCGGTGGTCGGCGGCGGATGCTCCGGTTTCCAATATTCGCTCAACTTCGACGTCCGCAAGGATGGCGACGTGGTTACAGACCTGGACGGCTTGCACGTGCTGGTCGACGAAATTTCGCTGCCGTATATCGCGGGCACCACGCTCGATTACGTCGAAGGCCTGCACAACGCGGGTTTCCGCTTCGACAATCCGCGCGCCTCGCGCACCTGCGGATGCGGTTCGTCGTTCAGCGCTTGACGGTTCAACCCCTCTGAAGCGGACACGGAACCGCACCGTGCCGAGGTTCGCGTGCTGAAGGATCTCGCGGGCAAGGGCATCATCGTCACGGGAGCGACCCGCGGGATCGGCCGGGGAATCGCGCTCGAGGCCGCCCGTCGCGGCGCGAATGTCGCCTTCAACTACCTTCAGAGCGAGCAGCAGGCCGCGCAGGTTCGCGAGGAGATTGAAGCGCTGGGCGTGCGCTCGTTGAGTTTCAGAGTCGACGTAAGCGATCTCAAAGGCGTCCGCGAAATGGTCACCGCGGTCAAGCGCGAATTCGGCGCGATTGACGGATTGGTGAACAATGCCGGTTTGACCCGCGACAAACTCCTGATGTCGATGAGCGAGGAGGACTGGTCCGAGGTTATCCGCACCAACCTGACGGGGGCCTTCAATTTCGCCCGCGCCGCGATCTTTACGATGATGAAGGCGAAGCGGGGCGCGATTCTTAACATTACCTCGGTAAGCGGTATCGTCGGGATGCCAGGGCAGGTTAACTACTCGGCGTCCAAGGCCGGGCTTATCGGCATGACCAAGGCGATGGCCAAGGAGGTCGGCCGGATGGGAGTGCGAGTCAACGCGCTCGCGCTCGGCTTTATCGAGACCGACATGACGGCCGCCTTGCCCGAAGAGAATCGCGCCGCCGCGCTGGATTTGATTCCGCTCGGGCGCTTCGGACGGGTCGAAGAGGCGGCGCAGGCCGCGGCTTTCCTGCTCTCCGATGCGGCCGCCTACATAACCGGCGCGGTAATCCAGGTGGACGGCGGGCTTGCGATGTGACCATGCGCCACAAAGCGGCTTGTCGGTGGCGCTCAGACGCGGGACAATAATCGGTTAGGTATCAAGCGGTGGACGAACGCGAAAGTATCTTCGACGAAGCCGAAACACCGCAAGCCTCGCGCGAGCTGGGCGAGCTCCGAACGTCGCCCGACTATGTGCCGCCCTTCGAGGTGGTGCGGCGCCGGGTGATCGACGATTGGCTCGAGGGCCGCATGACCATCGACGCCACGGTCGTAATTCGGGTGGGCAACGTCGAGGAAACCGAGGCCGCGCGCGGTATAGGCGTGGTCAATGCGCTGGACCTCGCGCTGCGCAAGGCCTTGACCAAGTATTTCCCCTTCCTCAATTCGGTCGGCGTCACTGAGACCTACATGCACGCGAGCGGCGAATCGACCGAAGCCGAAGTGATGTCTATCAAGAAGTTCTCCGACGGCCGAATGAGCTGGGCAACGCTCGCGAAGTCGCCCAACTCGGTCGAAGCGAGCTGGAAATCGCTGGTCGACGGCTACGAATGGCGCATCATTCACGAGACCTCCCGCCGCCGCCGCCAAGGTGAGAATCCCAGGCTCTCGCGCCGCTAATCTGTCTCGCAACGATGAACTGACCGAACGCGCCGGCAACGTTTTACCTGTAGTCGCGCCGGTCGAAGTCGTGCCTGATGCATAAGCTCATTCAAATTCGCCAACTGAGCAAGACTTACGATCTCGGTGAGGTCAAGATCGAGGCGCTGCGCGACGTCAGCTTCGATATCGAGCAAGGCGAGTTCGTCGCGGTGATGGGCGCGTCGGGGTCCGGCAAGTCCACCCTGATGAACCTTATCGGCTGCCTCGATCGGCCGACCAGCGGACAATACCTTCTCGAAGGCGTCGACGTTGCCTCGCTGAGCGAGGAAGAACTCGCGGCAATCCGCAGCCGCCGCATCGGATTCATTTTCCAGAATTTCAACCTGCTATCGCGCACCAACGCGCTCGAAAATGTCGAACTGCCGCTCTTTTATTCCGGCTGGCCGGCGGATGGCGAAGCGCGGGCGCGCGGCCTGATCGCGATGCTCGGGCTGACCGGCCGCGAGCGCAACCATCCGAACCAGCTTTCCGGCGGCCAGCAGCAACGCGTCGCGATCGCCCGCGCTTTGATCAATGAGCCCGCAATCCTGCTGGCCGACGAACCAACCGGCAACCTGGACTCAAGCAACTCGATCGAAATCCTTGAAATTGTTCGCACCCTCAACCGGACGCGAGGCCTGACGGTTATAGTCGTCACGCACGACCCGGACGTGGCGGCTTACGCCGATCGAGTAATCAGTTTTCGCGACGGCGTGATTGTTTCCGACAAACGCACCCACGAGGGTTCGGGCGAGGAGCATGGTGTGCCGGCGGATATTGCGGTTCGCGAAAGCATCCCTGCCGCCGATGCCGAGGACCCGTGGACTTTCGCCGCGATGGCGCTGTCTGCCGCGGCCAGGGCGCTTCAGCGCAACAAATTGCGCGCCACGCTGACGATGCTCGGCATCTTCATTGGTGTCGCGGCGGTCATCGCGATGGTTGCGGTGGGCGACGGCGCCAGGTACTCGGTCGAGCAGCAAATTCAGAGCCTCGGAACCAATCTGCTCGTGATCTTGCCGGGCGCGACCACTTCGAATGGCGTGCGGGCCGGATTCGGCAGCACTTCGACTCTGACTGTCGGAGATGCCGAAACGATCGCCAGGAGTGTCAACAGCGTCGCGGCGGTAAGCTACACGGACCGGCAGGTGGCTCAGGTCGTGTACGGCAACCACAACTGGAGCACCAGCGTCAACGGCACGACGCCCGCCTACCTGACAATTCGCGATTGGCCGGTCGCCACCGGCCGCGCCTTCACCGACGAAGAGGCTCGGAGCGCGGCGCCGCTATGCCTGCTTGGGCAGACAGTGGTCAATAATCTCTTTGGCCCGGGCGTCAACCCTATCGGCGCGACAATCCGCGTGAAGAACTTTCCCCTGCGAGTCATCGGCGTCCTCTCAATCAAAGGACAATCCAGCTTCGGGCAAGACCAGGACGATATCGTACTGACGCCCTTCTACACGGCGCAGCGCAAGGTACTGGGCAGTTCGCAGGTCAGCGCGACCGTTTCCTCGGTAACCGGCAACGGCTCGTCGAATCCGGTATTGAATCCTTACTCCGGCGTACCAACCACCAATGCCGTCTACTCCTCGGCCAGCGCGCTCATCAATCCGTTCGGCAATGCGCCGCAGATTGGCGGCGTGGTCAACAACATTTACGTCAAGGTGGTCAATGCCCAGATGGTCGACACGGTGCAGAACCAGATCCAGGAGGCGCTGCATCGCCGGCATCGGATTCAACCCGGCCAGGATGACGATTTTTCCGTCCGCAGTCTCAACGAAATTGCCGAAGCGTCGGAGAATGCCAGCGAGGTGATGACCCTGCTGCTGGCGGCGGTTGCCTCGATTTCGCTGCTGGTCGGCGGGATCGGAATCATGAACATCATGCTGGTCTCGGTCACTGAACGGACGCGCGAAATCGGGATCAGGATGGCGATCGGAGCGCGGCGAATTCATATCCTGCTGCAGTTCCTGGTCGAGTCATCGCTGCTCAGCATCGTGGGCGGGGCGGCCGGAATAGCCTTGGGAATCCTTGCTTCGATCGCGCTTTCGGCGGTCGCCCATTGGCCGACCCTGGTCTCGCCAGGCTCGGTGGTCGGCGGTTTCGCCTTCGCCGCGGCGGTGGGTGTGTTCTTCGGATGGTACCCGGCGCGTAAGGCTTCCTTGCTCGACCCGATCGAGGCGCTCAGGTACGAGTGAAGGCCCCCGTTTCCGACGTTCGTCGTTGCACTTGCGCGGTGCCGCGCGGATTGAGCCGCCGCCGCGTGATTACATATGCGGGAGGTGAAGGCCACGGGAGAAAGCGGGCCGTCTTCCCTCCGCGCGTTCCGGACCGCTCTTGCCCGTGACTACGCTGTCGCCGGCCTTGAGGTCACCGCCTATCACTTCGACGTTAGTGCCGTCGTCCACACCTCTAGCGATTCGCATCGGGTGAAGTCTGCCGTCGTCGTCAATCCAGACGCGCGCGAAATGCTGGTCGGACTCAGGCCTCGGGGAGCTATCCTCGGTCGCCCGTCTTGGCGAGAAATTCAATGCTTGTAGAGGCACCCGCAAAACGTCGTCGTGGCGCGCCGTAACGATCGAGACGTTGGCGGTCATGCCCGGCATCAGCAATAACTCAGGATTTGGGACGTTCACCACGACATCATAGGTGACAACGTTCTGCACCGTGATCGGAGCCTGGCGAACCTGGGCCACCACGCCCCTGAACACCTTCGAATTGTAGGCATCGACAGTGAAGTCGACCGCATCCCCGATCCGCACCCCGCCGACATCGGATTCACTGACGTTGGTATCGACCTGCATTTTGGTGAGGTCCTTGGCGACCAGGAACAGGGTCGGTGTTTGAAAGCTGGCGGCGACTGTTTGTCCCACATCGACGTTCCGTGACACCACCGTGCCATCGACCGGCGCGATGATATTGGTGTAGTTGAGGTTCAACTGAGCTGCGCTGAGACTGGCCGTCTGCTGTTGGGCGCTGGCCTTATCCAGCCCGATTTGAGCGGCTGCCTGATCGAAGACGCTGCGCTGGTTGTCCAGTTGATCCTGCGAGATAGCGGCTTCCTTGAGCAAAACGGCATCGCGGCGGTAGGTCAGCCTTTGATAGGCCAGGTTGGCCTCGTCTTTTCGCAGTTGCGCCTGGGAGTTCGCGAGTGCCGCACGCGATAGCGCGACTTGTGCCGCGAAAGGCCGCGGGTCGATTTTGGCCATCAGCGTGCCGGCCCGAACTCGCGAATTAAAGTCAACATAGATCGCGATGATTGGCCCGGAAACGTAGGTGCCCACCTGGACCGTGGTCACCGGGTTGACGGTGCCTGTCGCTGCTACGCTTCGAACGACCGGGCCGCGGGTTACCTGCGCGACGGCGAAACGGACTGGGTCAGGCTCTCGCGCCCACCAGAAAAAGAAAGAGGCTGCCGCGACCACGGCAGCGGCCAAATACCCGAACCTGCCTTTTCGCGATTTAAGAGCCGAAGCTGCCATCTCGGGAACTACGGGCCAATGCGGTCGAAAGGATGGCCCCGCGAACCCTCTTGGAAAGCTCTGCCGGTGTCGCGTCCCGCGACGTTACCATCGAGTTGACCGGCAGGCCGGGCGCAAGTTCGCGCTTAGGATAGAGACGAAGAAGAGCGAAATAGGTTTCAGGTCTCGCACGCATACCCAGAGGCGGCGTACGAGCCAGAGCGCGTCGTTTCGACGAACAGAGAATTTGGGACAGGCGAGGAGCCGCCAGCAACTACTTCGGCGTAACCGCCAGATGTGTGGGCGGCTTCGATCGCGAAGCCGCCCTTACCTGCAACAATTAGGCTGTGAGGGCCGCGACCACCCGATCCACGATCGCGTCCGCCTTTGCGCGGATTTCCTCGTCGGTCGCGTCCTGAATCGGATGCGCCACGAAAATGCGCGGCGCTTCCGGCAGCCCGAGCGCCTTGGACTGCACTTCAGCCGCGTCAACGAAAACGTCGGTTGCGATCACCACCGTCGGCTTGCCATTAATCTCGAACCAAATTGAGTCGTGCATACTGCACGTTATGCATGACCCTCAATCGGCCAGCGCTTCGATAACGAAGTCGCTTTCCTCCATGATCTGCCGCCGGACTTCGTCCGGTGCGGGCTTGGCTGGCGTGGGCTTGCGATAGCTCTTGACCTGCACGCCAGGCAGCCGCTCCGACAGGCGGCGGCTGAGCTGGTCGATCATTACGTCGCCACGCGCCTTGTTGATGTCAAGCAGCGCCACCGTGCCGGTGATGCTGGCTGGCCGCCGTGCGAGCGTGCGCCGGACCGGCACCCGTTCGTCGGTTGGGTCGAGAATTATACTCATGGCACCTCCTCAATTTTGCGGCTGGTCGGGGCCGAGCCGTAGATTCCACTGGCCCAACTGCCGAACATCGCGGACCATTTGCCGGCAGGCCCGCCCGCGACCGCGATATGGATATTCCTGGTACTTTGGAACTTGGGGATCAGTTTGTTCAGCTCCTCTTCGCTGCGCTGGCGCGCCTGCTGGTCGGGCAACGCGCCCAGTCCGCCATAGTCCTCGGTCGGCAGCAACTCGCGCAAGGGCCGGGCTGTAACTTCCTGGATACGGCGGCGGATGTCTTCCTTGGTCCATCGATCATGCCAAATCGTATCCACATGCTCGGGCGAGATCACCAGCAGAATATCACCGACGTTGTGGGTCTTCGGATGCCATGACGATTCGACGCCAAGCCCGATGCTACCGACCACAGCCCGGGCGGTGCGGGAAGTCTGGTCGGCAATCTGATGAGGTCCACCTTCGAGGCCAAAGCAGGTCACCACGCTATCGTTGCGATCGAAGCCGCGCTCGACATGTAGCGGCTCCCACGGGCTTTTTTCCTCGAATTCGGCGAAGCAGCAGGTGTATTTGCTGCCCGATCCGAAGCATGCGCGTTCGATCTCTCCGGGGCGTCCGCCTCCAATATTGCGCACCACCAGCTTGACCGCGCGGCCGATGCTGGCGTTGGCACGATTGCCCTGTCCGAAGACGTTGATCCCCATGTTCATGCCGATTTTATGACGGATCGGTCCGTTCACCACGATTATCGGCGTCGCGCCGTAGGTCGTCGCGGTTACGCCGTGGATATCGAAGTCGGGTGTGCAGATGATTTCGACCGCCGCAATCACCACCGGCAGGTATTCCGGTTTGCATCCCGCCATAACGGCATTGATTGCGATCTTCTCGATTGTGACCGGCGCATAGTTGGGCGCGCACGCGCCGACCACCTCCTGCGCGTCGCGGCGGGTGCCCTTGAGCATCCGAATTACGCGCTCGGGAGTTGGCGGAACCACCGGCAATCCGTCGGTCAGTCCCTGGTCGAACATGAACTCGAACGGGTCGTCATGCTCGGCAATCTCGATTCGGCGGGCGCGCAGCGGCGACCCTTCCGATTCGGCCAGCAGGCGCTCGGCGATCCCGGGTTCGACCGACTTGGAGCCGCATCCCGGGCGCAATTGCGGATACGTGGTCCAATCGAGGGCCGGGGCCGCCACGCGGCTCATCCGGCTCAAAACTGTGTACAAGTCGCGCCAATCATCGCGGCCGAAGCCCTCGAAACGGCTGATTTGCCCGCCTTGGGCGTCGGCCAGGATTATCGTCGGCACGATCTCGATGTTGTACGCAAACGAAGCGGCCAGGGCGGAATCATCGAGTATTGGGACGCTCAGACCGTGGCGCTCGGCCAAAATTGCATTACCAGCGCGATCCTGGCCGATCGCGAGGACGTCGACGCTGTCGCGAAAGGCGCGAAAAGCCTCGTCGATTAGCGGCATCGTCAGGCCACAGGTGGGGCAATCCTCCTTGACGAAGCAAAGCAGGGCGGGCCGTCCAGTGGGAAAGGTGGTGCTGCGTCCCCGCGCGTCCGGAAGCAAGAGTTCCGGTAGCCTGTTAGCGTCCGGCATAGGATATCCTCGGCGCCGGACTTAGCTCCGGCGGTCGATTTCAGCTATGCGCCAGTAGTGGCGCTGATGTCAAAAGCTATGTGGCGCCAGGGCCGTCACCGGCTAATCCAAACTTGGGCTTCCGCGGCAAGCGTGCGTCGAAACAGACATGATTTATGCTGGTACAATCGATACCAGTATAAAGAATGCCACTGTTACTCGGGCCGGGAGCCGTCTACAAGAATCTCAGCATAGGCATTCGGGGAGCACTGCGTGACCCGGCGCCAGACGATCCCGATATCTACCCCGAACACGGGAATGTTTGGTCCCCCGCCGCGTTGCCAGTGTCTCCCCGATGTCGTTTTTCATGGCAGGTTCCGAGACTTGCTCGTTTCGCATGCACTTTCAAGCGGATCAGGGCACTAATATCAAGGATTAGGATTATTTGTCTCCACGTGAGCATTTCGTCTCGCGTGTACTGGCTCATGCTTCGCCATGCTATCCGGTACTTTGAAGCTGTTTATGATGCGCTGGAGCTTGGCAGCGGAGTCGCTCGGCTGAACCGGAGCGAACAACGTCAGTCGCAGCTCCGGATTGTCCGAAACCGAAAGGGTGACGTGCTCGAGCTCCAGTCGCCCGACGCGAGGATGGGCATAGCGCTTGAGCCCTTCGCTTTGCGGCAGCACGTCATGACGCGGCCACCATTCGGCGAATTCGGCACTTACCGATTTGAGCCGCTCCACCAACTGCACGAAATGAGCATCGCCGGCATGCCGTCCATAATCCGCGCGAAAACGCGCCAATACGTCACGCGCGCGGGTGCGCCAATCGATCAACAGGGAGCGCAATTTAGGATCGGTGAATATCAGCCAAACCAGGTTCCGCTCCGACGGCTCGACCGCGGCGAAATCGGCCAGGAAAGCGCGCGCCCCGATATTCCAGGCCAGCACGTCCCAGCGGCGGCCCATCACAAAGGCGGGGAAGCCTTCCATCTGATCGAGCATGCGGCAAAGCAGCGGGCTAATCTCTTCGACGCGTGGGGTTGAGTCGATAATCGGCTGGCGCAATCCAAGCTGAAATAGCTGGACCCGTTCGATTGGATTAAGCCGTAATACCCGCGCCAGATTGTCGAGCATCTGGGCGGAAACGCTGATCGGGCGGCTTTGTTCGAGCCAGGTGTACCAGGTAGCGCTCATCCCGGCCAGTTGCGCCACCTCCTCGCGCCGCAGTCCCGGCGTGCGCCGTCGTCCGCTGGCCGGCAGGCCTAATTCCGAAGGTGAAATCCGCTCCCGCCGGGTTCGCAGGAAATTGCTCAACTCATGGCGTCGAATGTCGTTGGGGTTCATGGATGCAATCCTTCAGGCAAATTCCGAATACCAGTATAGAGTAGCCCCTTGGTACCTGTTTTCGCCATCTGCTTCCGCAAGAAATCTCGCGGCCGAGGCCAGAATTGGAGCGGCGCGCGAGGAGTTCGCGTGCGCGCTCAAGTTTGGATTGGAAGGATCGACGGCGCGGAGGCGCGGAGAGCCCGCTACGGAGTCAGCGGCTGAGTGTCGCCAGGCTGGTCGTAATGATAGTGGGAGAGTATCTGACCGGCCTCGCGCCCCTGAAGCCAGATCAGAAAGCGGCGCGCGAGTTCAGGCTGCGGCGCTTCTTTCAGGACCGCCGCATAGAAGACCAGCGGCGAGGGATGCAGCGTTTTCCCGTTCAGCTTGATCGTGGCTTTCTTGTACCGGCTCTCCATTGAAGGGTCGGCAAGGTTGATCTCTCGCGGCAGGCGCAGAAAGGGCAAAGCGAAGGCGTCGGGCTGGGTCTTGTAAGCCGAACTCGCGTCAAGCTGGCCGGCTTGCAGCCGTGCCATCACTTCCGGTTCGTTGAAAATTTGTTGCGGATTGATCTGCGGCCCGAGGATCTTATCGGCGAGGTCAGGCTGACCATAATAGCTGGCCGCGAGTAGCATCGTGAAGATGATGTTCTGACCTTGCGGATCGGTATTCGGATCGGTCCGCCCGAAGCGCAGCCCCGGAGTTTCGAGAATCCGCCACCAGGGCTGGGCGCCGGCCTGGTTTGCCTTCGCGAACAATGCCGCATATTGGCTTTTCGGGCTGTAGGCGATCACCATTTCCGTGCGAGCGATCGGAATCGCCTTATCGGCCTTACCGGCCTTCAGAACGCTGCGCATCGGGCCGGGCGTCACCGAAATGAACACATCGGGCCGGATGCTGCCGGCGTTAATCAGGTTGGCCAGTCCGGTGGAGCCCTGCGCGCGTCCTTGCAACTCGGCCGCGAGAGATTTTGCCACCGCTGGTTTTACAGCCCCGTCCATCAACGAGCCCATCGAGCCCGCATAAGCGACTTGCAGCGGGGTCAGCGATTCGGCTGCATCGACGGTCACCGCGGCGGCGGTCAAAACAAGGAACACGGCAGTGATAGCCAAGCCCCACCGACCCGAGGGTTTACGCTGGGCTGACCTCGCGGCTCCTGAAGCTGTGATGTTGGTAGGCTCACGCATTGGGGTGCTCAGAACGGGATGCGCCCGGAGAAAATCACGGCGCTGTTGTAGGCGGGATGGTGTGTGACGGCGACCTGATAACCGGCGCCAAGGGTTACCCCGATGCGCTCATGGATCGGAATTCGTCCAATCACCAGGCCTGGGGTAAGGAAAACCTGGCTTTGCCCCTCGCGCTGGCCATTGGGCCACCAGGTATAGTTGACCTCGAACTCCGGCCAGAAAAACTTGTAGATTCGGTACTGAAAAGCCGTGTTGTACGCCACCGGCATGCCGAGCCGCTGCAAACCGCCGTCGGGCAGCGCAATCCCGGCCGTGCTTTGGATGTCGAAGTTGCCAAAGCCTTTTCCGAACGCGATCGTCGGTGTGAAAATCCCGTGGCGCGCGCTGTTACCGTCGTCACCGGTCGGCGCGCTGAACCCCATGAAGGCGGTCACTATGTAGTTGCCCTTTTCCTCATTGGCCGATAACAGCCGGTACTTGACCAGGAAGGTTTCATCCGCCCAGCCGTCGGTGTCGCCGCTCTTTTTCAAGCGGGGGAGCGAACCGTTGTGAGCAATCCAGCCCGGAACGCCAAGAATGACTTCGGTGTTCTGGAACGGTATCAGTTCGAGCCCTTTGCTGGCGCCGAAGTTGTCGATCGCTGTGCCGTGTTGTTGCGCCTGCCATAGCTGGTCATAGCGGAACTCTTCCTCGAGGCGTGGGGTAACAGTCACCAGCGGAGTAATCCAGTGCGGCTGTTCACTCTGGATACGCGTGACGCGCGGAAACCAGTCCGCAAAGTATTCTTCGACCGCGGAGAACAGCGAATAGCTGCCGGAGTTGTTCGAACTCGTACCCTGTGCCCCGCATCGCGCCGTCAAACCCGGCAACAATGTGATAAGCACGGATGCTAGTGTTAGTAACGAGGTGGAAGTGAAGCGAAGGCGGCTTTTCATAGCGCGGTCAGTTATGCCATTATAAGAGCACCGAGACAAGTATCATGGCACAACCCGGTGAAGCACTGCGCCGCGCCCGCATGGCGCGGGGGCTCAATCAGGGCGAACTTGCGCGTCGCGCGGGCATCTCGCGCCA
>DATEGX010000144.1:0-3667 GCA_035279875.1 Binataceae bacterium (SeqCode) | reverse complement strand
TGGCTAGTTGACTATCGCGACGCTGCGGGAACGCGGCGAGCTAGGCAATTCAAGGCGAAATCCGACGCCTTGGTCTTCGAGACGCGGGCGCGAACCGAGATCGCCGCTGGCACCCATGTTGCCGACTCGGCGAGCGCTTCTCTGCGTGAGGCTTGTGAGTTTTGGCTCTCACGTGCGGAAACGGAAAGGCTGGAAGCGTCAACGATACGACAGTATCGAGAACACGTTCGGTTGCATATCAACCCTCTGATTGGCGATCTGCGTCTGTCGCGCCTCACGACTCCGAAGATAGAGGAATTCAAGGACGCACTGCTCCAAACGCGTTCCAGGTCATTGAGCAGAGCGGTGCTGTCCAGTGTCAAAGGGATCATCAAGGAAGCGCGCCGCCGCGGGCTAATCGCTCACAATCCGGCCGAGTGCGTAACCATCAGCACCTCCAAGCGCGAGCGCCGCAAGGTCGAAATTCCGACGAAGAAAGAGATAAGGGCTATCTTGGCCACATCTGCAACGCTCTGGCGACCAACGGTCTTGTGGCGACCTCTTATCCTCACCGCGATCTTCACTGGATTGCGCAGCTCCGAAATTCGGGGGTTGACCTGGGATCACGTCGATCTGGCTGCTGGCATTGTCCGCGTGCGGCAAAGAGCCGACTACCTGAAACGCATGGGCTCCCCGAAGTCTCATGCTGGAAACAGGGACATTCCGATGGCACCCATCGTGTTGGGTGCGCTGAGAGAATGGCGACTGGCGTGTCCAAAGTCCGGTCGGAACCTGGTCTTTCCAACTCGCCGAGGCACGATCTACGCCAACTCAAAGATCCGAACGCAATGTTGGCTGCCTCTCCAGGTCGCGGCTCTTGGCAGAGAGCAATACAACTTCCACACCTTGCGGCATGTCGCTGCAAGCTTGTTCATTGAGCAGCAGTGGTCTCCCAAGAAGGTACAACAGGTCATGGGTCACTCGACGATCAAGATGACTTTCGACACCTATGGCCACCTGTGGACGAACCCCGAAAGCGATCGCGAAGCCATGGCGCAGATCGAGGCCCGGCTAGTCGCTTCCTAAAAAACAGCGCAATCTGGAGCTCAGTCCGCACTGAATAGGGCTTGAAAAGACCCTTTTTTGACCCTTCCGCGCCCCTCTCTGCCCCCTTTCCCCCCTTTTGCGCTCCCCTTTGCGCCCCTATTTGCGCCCGCTTTGCGCCCCTTTTTGCGCCCCCTTCAAGCGGCTTTTCAGACGCATCGGACCACCCTTCGCACGCACTCACAATCCGGGGACATGGGCGAGGGTCCGCCTGTCTCACAATGCGGGGGCGAAGAAATTCAACGATTGTCTTCATGCATTGCAGACGTCGGAGACGAATCTCTGAACAGAGCATCCTTTGCGCTATAAGGGATGCTGCTAATACGCCTAAGAGGCGCGGTCCGAATCTGAAAAAAAATCGAAATGACGAAATGGCGTGAAGCAGCGATAGGATTCAGCATCGACCCAATCGAGGTCAGTGGTTTAAATGTCTGGGAGGAAGAATGGCGGCCAGTCGATGCGCCCGAAGTAATGCTTCCACACCCCGCTTATCCAAAGCAAATCCACCATTATAAAATCTATGAGATAGGGGACGTGTGCCGCCCCGTACGCTTCGCAGCAGCCGAGCTATCAAATCAGGTATGGGGCTTTTATGTCCCCGACAAGACTTCTGAGTGAGTCTCTAGCCAAGACCTCGAAACCGACGACCATCGAACAAAGCGCGACTCCACCTGTTGCACTCGTGTTGCATTGAACAAATCGCAACGCTTGGAAATGTCCGACAACGCTCGGGAAACTTCTGCAACGGCTTGCAACACCAAATCCGAACGGATCGAGCGCGCGGCTCTGCTAACCAGCTGAATCTGCTTGCGGTTATTTGGCTGGGGCGGAAGGATTCGAACCTTCGGATGCCGGAATCAAAATCCGGTGCCTTACCACTTGGCGACGCCCCAACGGGGCCGGGACCATACTGGCAGGACCCATTGCTTTCAACGCCGCGAATGGATCAGTCCGCCCGCGGCACCTTGTAGTCGCTGAAGCTGGTCGCCCTGAATTCCGGCCGCGCCGCAAGCCGTCTCCACAGCGCGTCGAGCACCGGGAACCGGCCCTCGGGCATGAGTTCGGACGCAGTCACCTTCACGTAGTCGATCGCGCAGCCGGTCGTGATCTGCGCCTGGTCGACCGGAGCGGCGGCGGGCCAGTCGCATGCGTTCAGCGCTTCCAGCGCGCCAAGGCCCTGGGTTGTCGTGCGCTCGATCCATTCCGGCCAGCGATAGCGCGACGGACGGATCAGGGTCTCGTAATTGCGGCCGCCGCCGATCTTGTCGACCGCGCCGTTCGCGAGCGCGATGCGCTGCAGGGCGTCCCTGCGCGCCAGACCGGATGGGGGGATCAGCGCCCGCTCGGCTCCGACGCTGCCATCGATCCAGTCGAGGATCGCAGCGGAGTCAACCAACACCGTGCCGTCATCGAGAATGAGCGAAGGGATGCGCGCGAGCGGATTGGTCCTGCGCATGGAGTCGAAGTCGCCGAACACCGACCGCGTGTCATGCTCGTAGGCAATGCCGAGCACCATGAGCGAGATGGCGACGCGCCGCGAATAGGGGGAATCGTATTGGCCGACGAGGATCATGGGGGCAATCTGAGGGCTGGTTTCCGCGTTTTCAACAGCGGTTGCGGCCGGCTCACCCCATCGTTATAAGGGCGCCCTTCCTGGCCACGGAGAGTAGCTCAGCCTGGTAGAGCACCACGTTCGGGACGTGGGGGCCGGAGGTTCGAATCCTCTCTCTCCGACCAACCTACGCTGCGCAGCAGCGGAGGCTGGTCGTCCGCCGAAGCTTTTGCGAAGGCGGACCGGTGCAAGTTTCGCGCAGCTTCGGCTGGCAAGCCATTCCCTCTTATCAACCCTCCCGCAGCGCCTTCCGGAATTCGCGGTCACGCTTGAGATGCCATTCGCGGCGCATCGCCTCGGCGCGCGCGCCGCAGCGCTCGGCGTAGAGAAGCATCCATTCCCGTCCGCGCGTGGATTTTGCACCCTTGCCCCCGTTGTGCCGTTCGAGACGCCGTTCGAGATCGGTTGTCCAGCCGACATAGGTGCGCCGCCGGTCCCCGGCGCCGACACTTCCCAGCACATAGACAAAGCAGATCATCTGGCTTGCGGCACGATCCGGCACAGGAACGCCTCGATATTTTTCGAGAGCCGCGACACCGAGCCTTCGTCTTCCAGCACCAGCCGCACGCAGATGCCGTCGAGGAACGCCGAGAGCACATCCGGCAGGATCTCCGCCGTCGCGCGGTCGAGCCTGCCCGCCTTGACCGAGGGTTCGAGCTTGTCGCGGAAGAACCGCGCGACGTCATCGTTCCAGCGCGCGAGCTTCTCCACCGCGGACTTCGACGGCGGCGGACGCAGGAGCAGCCGGTACTGTTTGCGGTTCCGGTTGAAGTCGGCAAGGCAGGCATCGAGCAAGCGCTTGACGATGTTGTCCCTCGCGCCGGTCTTCGCGAATTCCGCCTCGAGCCGCGCGACATAGCCGTTCACGCAGGTGTCCAGCACCGCGTCGTAGAGCGCCTCCTTCGACGGGAAATACCAGTAGAAGCTGCCGCGGCTGACCCTGGAGCGTGCGATCAGATCGTCATAGGTCAC
>DATEGX010000143.1:0-6983 GCA_035279875.1 Binataceae bacterium (SeqCode) | reverse complement strand
CCCATCACCTGTCCTGATCAGAAGGAATAGGTCGGCGACGATAGTCGCGCGACCGCTCGACTATTTTTGCACAATACGCGCACGAAGCTATTACGAACGTGTGATCTTGCCCATATCGCCGGGCTTCAATGCGGCGCACTGCACAGCACGCCCTCGCGCTCGAGTTTCTCGATCCGTTCCTGCGGATAACCGAGATAGGTGGTGAGAACGCGGCGATTGTGTTCGCCCAGGAACGGGGCTTCGAGCTCGAGTATCTCCGGGAATGCCGAAAAGCGCAGCGGAAAGCCGGGCACCTGGAAGTCTCCAAGGATACGGTCGTGGACGGTCCTCACCGTATGCCGTTCGATCAGATGGGGATGCTCCATCGCCTCCTCAACCGTGAGCACCGGCGCGTGCGGGATGCGCCCCTCGCGCAGAGCCGCCACCGCCGCGTCGCGGCTCGAGAGCGTGCTGAGCCAGCGTTCGACGGCGGCGTTGATCATCGGGCGGTTAGCCACCCGCGTGTCGTTATCGATACAGCGTTTGTCGTTAGTCAACTCCGGGCGTCCCATCAGCTCACAGAGCTGCGCCCAATGATTCTGCTGAAAAGCGAAAATCCATACGTAGCCCGTTCCGGCCTTGAACATTCCAGCCGGGCATAGAGCGCCGACCTGCCCGCCCATCCGGGTGACTCGCCGCTCGCCACCGCTGGCACTGATCAGCTCAACCGACATGTCGTGGTAGTGGAAGTACGAATCGAGCAGCGAGATATCGAGATGCTGTCCCTCACCGGTGCGCTCGCGATGCAGCAGCGCGGTCGCGACCGCCGCATAAGCGTGGACGCCAGTGGATACGTCGCCAATCGCCAACATCGGTGGATAGTAGGCGCCGTCTTCCTCGCCGCTTAATGAAGTAACGCCGGCGTAGGCCTGCCCGACAAAGTCGTAACCGGGCTCGGGCGACAGCGGCCCGCTTTGGCCGAAGGTGGAAACCGAGCACATCACGATTTTGGGGTTCAACTTGCGCACCGATTCATAATCGAAGCCCATCCGGCCGATGACGCCGGGCGCGTAGTTCTGCACCAGGACGTCGACCTTGGAGATCAGTTCGCGCACGATCGCGTTGCCCGCGGGATTCTTGACGTCGACGCAAAGGCTCATCTTGCCCCGATTCTGCTGAACGAAGTAGGCGCTGCGCTGGTCGCGGACATAGGGAAAATTGCGGCACAAGTCACCGCCCGGCGCGAGTTCCACCTTGATAATCTCGGCGCCCATCTCGGCCATCAGCTTGGTGACCGTCGGCCCCGCGACAAACTGGGTGAAATCGATGACCTTGTAACCGTCCAGCACGTGCTTGATCGCCATGGTCGTCCTCGTCGCGTTCAATTTTGGTCGGCGATTGGCTACTTACCTCAGGTCGCCGGTTGTTGGCAAAGGGAGACGTCCATAACGGCCGGCTATGGGCTGTGCTTAATCAGTTCAAAGGAAAGACGGACCGCATCTCCTGCGCGTAACGCTCGAGACGACGCTTGCTGCTTCTTTCGCGATGACGTCGATTTGCCGGGAACGCACGAAAAAAGCGCCGGCGGTTTGGCTGCCGCCGGCGCTCGATCAACGGACTAAGACCCGTCAGCCGACCTGGCTGCCGACCACCGACACGAAACTGACGCAACGCCCCGGCTGGCCGCCGAGATTGTGCGTCAGGCCAAGCTTGGGATGATCGATCTGACGCGGACCCGCTTCGCCGCGCAACTGCAGCCACATTTCGTACATCATTCGGAGCCCGGACGCGCCGATCGGATGGCCGAACGACTTGAGCCCGCCGTCTGGATTCACCGGCAGCTTACCTTCGAGGTCGAAGAAGCCTTCGAGCACGTCGTTCCAGGCGGTGCCGCGCGGACTGAAGCCGAGATCCTCGTAAAGCACCAGTTCAGTCGGGGTAAAGCAATCGTGGACTTCGGCCAGGCTGATCTGCTCGCGCGGGCTGGTAATGCCCGCCTGAGCGTAAGCGTCGCGAGCGGTGGCGACCACTTCCGGGAAGGTCGTGAAGTCGTACTCCTGCGATAGCGGTCCTTCGGCGGGTCCGGCCACGAACGACAGCGCCTTGATGTAAATCGGGTTCTTGCAGTACTTATGCGCGTCTTCCGCCCGCACCACGATCGCCGCCGCAGAGCCGTCGGACACGCCCGAGCAATCCATGATGCAAAGCGGGTCGGCGATCTTGGGCGAATTCTTGATCGCCTCGATCGGCACTTCCTTTTGGAACTGGGCCTTGGGGTTGCGCGCCCCGTTTTTGTGATTCTTCCAGGCGATGCGCGCCAGGACGTCGCGCCCCTTTTCGGGATCGAGCCCGTACTTCTTGAAGTAGGCTGGGGCCAGCAACGAGAACAGGGCCGGCGGCGTCATGCTGGCCGGCGTGCCATCGTTGGGCGGGTTGGTCATCACCAATCCCGAAAACCCCGAGTCCTTGAGCTTCTCGACCCCGATCGCCATCGCGCAGTCGAACGCACCCGAGGCGACCGCATAGCAGGCCTGGCGCAGCGATTCGGAACCGGTCGCGCACATGTTTTCGACGCGTGTGACCGGCTTGTATTGAATCTTGAGCGGCTCGCTGAGAGTCAGCCCGGAAACGCCCGAGCCCATCGTGCCGAGCCAGTAGGCGTCGACGTCGTTAGGATCGACCCCTGCCGATTCATAAGCGTCATAGGCGGCCTCGACCAGCAAATCGTCGGCGCCCTTGTCCCAATGCTCGCCGAACTTGGTGCAGCCCATCCCGATAATCGCGACGCGGTCCTTGATTCCTCTGCTTGCCATGAGTGCCTCCTCGGCGTTTAGCGCTTGGGACGCGCTTTCCAAAAATAGTTGTGGATCCCGTCAGCGGTAAACAGCCGGCGGAATGTCATTTCGACTTCATCGCCAATCGCGACCTTTTCCGGTTCGCAGTCGGTCATCTCGCACAAAAACCGGCCGCCACCCTCGTAGTCTACCACCACGTTGATCACCGGCGGGTTGAGCGAATAGGCCAGCCGGTCGAAGGCGTAGGTAGCAATTCGTCCGACCCGATCGGCGAACGGATACGGTTCCATCTTATCCCGCGCGCGGCATTTGACACATACCCGCTGCGGCGGCAATTGCGCGGTGCCGCAGGCGTTACAGCGCGAGCCAATCAAGCCGTACTTCCACTTTTCGGCACGCATCATCGGCGGTGCCGCCGGGCGTTCGGGATCGGGCCGGCGGGGTGGCTCGGTCGGCAGGATCTCGCGCCATTTGAGGTAACTGCCATAGGAGACGTCGCCCTTTGACTCGATCATCCGCCCAACCGAATGGACCGGTCGAAATGCCGCCGCCGACGGGTTCATCCGCAGCACCATCGCATCGGCCCCGTCAGACACGCATACCACGAGGATGCGGTCGCCCGGCTTGCACGATTGCAAAGCGGCCGTGAGCATTAGACCCGGATGAGCCGCGCCGGTCTGACCGACGGTCAGCGCGAGCGTATCGGCGATCTTCGCCGGATCGAGCCTGAGTGCGCGCGCGAACTCGTCGGCGGCACGCGGATTGGGAGCATCGAGAATCACGCGGGCAAAATCACCGGGCTTGGCTCCCGAGCGTTCCGCTACCGTCGAAACCACCTTCTGAAAAAGCGGCGCGTAAGCCTGGGTCAAGGCGAACCGCTCCTCCCACGAGTGGCCAAAGCGCTCGTCGGGATTGCGCCAGTTGTCGACGAATTCGCGAGTGATCGAGGCTGATGCCTCGATTTCAGCGATTACGCCCTCGTTGCCGACGATAAAGGCCGCCGCGCCGTCGCCGCTCTGCTGCTCGACCCGCCCCTCGGGCGCACCCAGCCGGGTGTCGGCCATCGTAATCGCCGCGTAACCACCCGCTCGGGCAGCGTCGAGCGCCTGGAGCAGTCCCGACAGACCTGCGCGGGTCGAGCCAGTCAGGTCGGCGGCGCGAATCTCAGCCGGCAGGAGCGTCGCCGCCCCGACGATCGCGGCGTTGAGCTTTTCGGCATAGGGAGCGGTCGTGGTGGCGAAAAACAGCGCGTTGGGCACCGCTTTCGGGGCAGCCTTGAGCGCGTCGCGCAAGGCCTCCACCGCCATCGACACGCTGTCCTCGTCGAAGCTCGCCACCGCCTTTTCGCCGCGGCCTGGCGGAGTTCCGAGCAAAGCGGAGATTGCGGCTCGCTTGAGCCGTCGATAAGGAACATATGACCCGTAAGAGACGATTCCGGCCATGGCCGCATTAAAGGCCGATTATGGCGCCACGGTCAACTCGCCGGTCCGCCTGAAGGTGCCGGATGCTGAGCGGTCAATGGTTTGTTGGAGACCTCGCTCGAATTGGCGCAGCGCTGGCCCTCGATCATGTCGCGCATGGCCGGCAGATCGATCATTCGACCACGGGCTCGCTGCACCTGTTTTGCCACCCACGACGGGTCGTTCAAATCGGCTAGCTCGGTCGCTTTGTAGTGCTGGCAGTCCGCTTCCGTGGGGAAACTGCCGGCAAAGATTTCCCATTTGCTGAGCGGCGCGCTGGTATCAGCTTGATCAATCGAGCGGAGCACATATGCCCCGTGCTCCTCACCGCCCTCCCCGGCCCCGGTCGCCAGTGGACCGCCCATCATCGTCGAGCGGTCGGCGGCGTAGGCGCGCCGCGGCGGAATCATCAGGAACCATGCCGATTCAGAGCCGACCTGACTGGCGGGCATTGGAACGATAGTTTGCTCAGATGCGGGAGTTGCGGTGCCGCTCGCCGACGGCAGGCCGCACGCTGCGAGCGCGAATGCGGCGGTTGCGAGGATCATTAAGCGCACGGCGCTTGGCACCCGGCCAGCGAAACTCTCGATTGTCACTGCGTTACCTTACTCCCTTCCACACTTTTCGATTCTTGTCGCGGTTCACGCCTATGTCACAGTCCACTAAGCTAAATAATCGACGCTATTTCGGCCGCGCGAGCACGATGCTCGCCGAGACCCAGCCGATACGGATTTCTCGACCCATGGATAACGGCTTATGAACCAGGCAATTTTCGGCCCGTTCTTCGCAACTATACTTCTGACGCTGTTGGTATGGATATATATGTATATCCGGCGGATCGGCTTTATTGCTGGATCCCAGATACGCTCACAGGAACTCGCGGCGCAGGGCAAGCTCGCGCAAATCTCACCGCCGCAGGTGAGTAATCCGTCAGACAACCTGAAGAATCTCTTCGAAGTTCCGGTGCTGTTCTATGCGATGGCACTGTATCTTTTCGCGACTAAGCAGGTTGACGCGCTGTATGTTGACGCTGCCTGGGTGTTCGTGGCGTTTCGCGTATTGCATAGCATCGTCCATTGCACTTTCAATCTCGTAATCCTGCGTTTCTACTTGTACCTCATTTCGTCGCTCGCATTATGGTTTATAGTGATACGCGCCGCTATTGCGTACTTCAGGGCGTGAACCGGCGCGAATCTTGATGATTCGATTAGCTGAACCGATGGAGACTTGCGCCACGGTCGAGGCGTAATGAAGTTCACCCGCCGCGAATTTCTGCGGCTGGCGGCTGTCACTTTGCCCGCTATTGCTAACGGGTGGGCAAGTATGGCCGCTGAGGAGGCGGGCACTGCTCTCGTGAAATCAACGAAACCCCAGATGATCACCCGCGCGATTCCCGCAACCGGCGAGTTGCTGCCGGTAATTGGATTGGGCACCTGGCAGGCCTTCGACGTCGCGAGCGTTCCGGCCTCGCTGAAACCGCTCGGCGAGGTGCTTCGGCGCTTTTTCGCCGGTGGCGGGCGGCTAATCGATAGCTCGCCCATGTACGGGCAAGCGGAGGGTGTCGTCGGCGAGCTGCTGGACGCGCCGCACACAAGAGCGTCGGCCTTCATCGCGACCAAGGTATGGACTAGCGGACGCGAGGCCGGAATCGCACAGATGCGCCGCTCGTTCGAACTATTCCGAACCCGAGTTATCGACCTGATGCAGATTCACAACTTACTCGATTGGCAAACTCATCTTCCGACCCTGCGCAAGATGAAAGATGCCGGTCAGATTCGCTACATCGGGGTCACTCACTACACCGATTCGGCGTTGCCCGCGTTGGCGGAGATAATCGGGCGCGAGCCGCTCGACTTCGTTCAACTGGCCTATTCGATCGACGATCGCGAAGCGGAACGGCGGGTGCTTTCGCTCGCGGCCGATCACAAAGTCGCGGTGATTGCCAACAGGCCATTCGGCGGCGGCGGAATGTTCACGCGGGTCCGGGGCAAATCACTGCCAGGATGGGCGAGCGATTTCGGCTGCGCTTCGTGGGCCGATTTCTTCCTCAAGTACATCGTGTCGAATCCGGCGGTTACCTGCGCGATTCCCGCGACCGCCAACCCGGTTCATCTGAGTGATAACCTGGAGGCCGGCTATGGCCGCCTGCCGGACGAACGGGAGCGGCGCCGAATGGCGCAGCTTTGGGATTCAATGTGAGAATCTCGGGGAAACCTCAGTCCGAAACTTCTAAAAGGGCCCTAGAGTGCCTTCAGGGCCGTCAGGACTTCGTCAGTGTGTCCGTTGACCTTCACCTTGGGAAATACCTTACGCACGGTCCCGTCGCGGCCGATTATGAAGGTCGTACGCTCGATACCCATGAATTCGCGGCCATATAACGACTTTTTCTTGTAGACCCCGAAGGCCTTGGTCACCTTATTGGCGGGATCGCTCAGCAACGGAAAGTTGAGCTTCTGCTTCTCGATGAATTTCTGATGCGAGGCCGGGGTATCCGCGCTTACTCCGATCACCTGCGCCCCAGCCGCGCGCACCCGATCGAGATTGTCGCGAAAGCTGCACGCCTCGGTGGTGCATCCTGGCGTCATATCCTTAGGATAGAAGTACAAAACCACGTTACCGCGACTAATAAGTTGCTTTAGCGAATTAGGCTTGCCGTCCTGATCCAACAATTCGAAGTCCGGCGCCTTCATGCCTTCCAGCGCAGCCGTGTCCGCTCCGGCGCCCTTTTTTGGAGCCGGTTTCTTCGCCA
>DATEGX010000142.1:0-4893 GCA_035279875.1 Binataceae bacterium (SeqCode) | reverse complement strand
GGGCGTACGTGTACGAGTAAGGTTTCTCGACGGCAGGGTCGAGGTAGTTGATCGGCGCCTCAAGAACACCGAGCTTTCGATTAACGGCAACCGCGCTCATCGGTATGACCTCGCTTTACCGTTATTTTGAATCCAAAGCGTTTCATGATGCAACTGATTGATCGCGCATCCGTGCGAGTGAAAAACAGGCCCTGCCGTTAAAACATCCAGCGCAGCGGTTCCAGCCCAAACAGCAGGCGCCCCGCCATTTCATAGGTCTTGAGCGAGCCCATCAGGTGCTGATTCATGGTAAGGACGTCGCGCATGCAGCGGTCGAGCGGTCCGTTCTGATAGACGGCGGACCCGCCACTCGCCTTGAAAACGAGTTGCACCGCCTCCACGCAGAGTCCGACCACGTAACCGTAGGCGGCGATAAAGCGCGCCTCCTGGACCGGCGAGGGACGGCGGCCGTCGACCAGCGTCGCCCACAAATCGCCTATGACGTCGAACAGGTAAGCGCGGGCGGCGCCCAGCATGGTCTCGGCACGGCCGGCCACTTCCTGCACGAACACTTCGTCACGCAATAGTCGGGGAGGTTCGACGCGGTCAGAGAGCATCATTTTCCGCGATGGTTTGCGGCCGACAGTTTCGAGCAGGATATCGATTGCGCGGCGCGTGACACCCAGAGCCGGGGCGGCACCCTTGGCAATGAACATCAGGGGAAAGGCGTAGAGCGGTCCTGGCCGCTTGATCAATTGGGGATCGGCGAAACTGAAAGTCTGCTCAGCCGGAACGAACACGTCCTGGATTGCGATGTCGTGGCTGCCGGTGCCGCGCAGCCCAGTGGTGTACCAGGTGTCGAGGATCTCGCATTGCGCGAGTTTGACGAAGACCGTGCGCGTTTCAGGAATGCCGTTGGCGTCGATCCGCTGGGCGCCGTTGTCGATCACCTGGCATCCCGCCCACAGCCATTCGCAATGCTGGCAGCCACTGGCGAACGGAAAGCGCCCGCTGACCCGGTACCCGCCCGGCGCGACTACGGCCTGGCCGCTGATGGTCACCGTGGCTGCGGTTGCAACCCAGATATCCGGATACATCGCACGCGCCACGTCCTGGTCCAGGAAGGCCGTCACGTAACCGCTGTCGCATCCGATCATCGCGCACCAGCCGACCGAACCCTCGGCCATCGCCAAGGCCTCTATGATCCGGAGCTGGGTAAGCGGATCCAACTCCGGTCCGCCCCATTCGCGCGGAATGACCATGCCGAAGATGCCTGCCTGCTTCATCGCTTGCGCGATATGCACCGGAAGGCGCCGGCCGTGCTCGATCTCTTCGCTCGCCTCGCGGATCGCCGGGCCGAGTTCAATCGCGCGATGCAGGATCGGCGGGTCCTGGGGCAGCGCCACTCCGGCGGGACAAATCATCGGCGTACCTTCCGATCTTCCGTTTGGTCTAGTCGCGCGGGTTTGAGAATTGCGGCATGACCTTGGTGACAAAGCGCTCGAGCGAGCGGCGCGAGTCGTCGTGAGAGAGCCCACCCCAGGCGAACGACAACACCAGATAGTTGCACCCGCTTTCCTCAAAAAAGCGCCCGACCTGGTCGCGTATGCGCTCGACAGTGCCAGCCAGTGCGACCTCGGCCTTACCGGCTATTTCAAGATCGGGGGTGAAGCCATAGGCGGGCACAGTCCTGAAGTCGAGCCATAGCTTGGTGATATTGTCGTAGTAAGTCTTGTATGCGGGTGCCGCTATACGTTCGACTTCGCGTTCATCGGCGGCCACGTAGATATGGCGAATCGCACCTACGGTCGGAGCGCTGAGGTGCGGGTTCACGTCATGCGGGCCGCCCTTGTGTAGCGCGAATTCTTCCCGATAGCGCCCGGTGAGTTCCTTGAGCAACGAAATTGGTCCGCCACCGACCATGTTCATCCCGCGCCGTGCCGCCAGCATCAGGCTTTCCGGCGAACTGACGCCGTACCAGAATTGCGGATTCGGCCGCTGCAGCGGCCGCAACTCCATCGGCACGTCGTCGAAGCGATAATGACGGCCGCGGTGGCTCAGACGCTCGCTACGCAGACCGGAGACCACGACGTCGAGCGCTTCGTCGAAAATCTCGCGCGAATCCATGAACGAAATGCCGTAATAGGCCAGCTCGAACGGCGAGACCCCTCGCCCCACGCCGATTTCGAGCCGTCCTCCGCTCATTTGGTCGAGCATGCAGATCTCGCTTATCAGCCTGAGGGGGTTGTACAGCGGCAGCAGATAGACCAGCGGTCCGAGGTGAATCCTGCGGGTGCACTGCGCCGCCGCCGACAAGAATATGCCGGGTGACGGCGCCATGCCCAGTGGTGTCGCGTGATGCTCGGCGACGTGGTAGCCGAAGAAGCCTGCCGCGTCGTATTCGCGCAGTAGCTCGAGGCGGCCGTTGTAAAGCCGCTCGAGGCTGTCTCCTTCCCTGCGTTCGATATGATCGAATACGCCGAATTTGGTCTCGCTCATGCGGCAGGCTCCGTTCCGCGACCGAATCGAATCAGAGTTTACTTCATCATCTCGACGCCGCCGGTCACCAAGGCGAAAACCGTCGCGCCGTTCTTGGTCGAAACTGTATGCACGCAGCCGTTGGGCCGGTAATTCATATGACCCGCGACCACCTCGCCCGCCTCATCGGCGTTCGAACCTTCGATTACGAAAATGAGTTCGTCGCCAACGTGCTTATGCCGGGGCAGCTGGGCGCCGGGATCGAAGCGCGCCAACACCGCACGGCGCTTGGTCTCCTTGTCCTGCCAGATCGGCTTCTGATGCACGCCGGCCATCGCGTCGACCCAGGCGATTTCGCTCAGATTAATATTCTCGGAAGGCGGCGCTCCAGCCCGGTCGGTGGCGGGTTCGATACCGCCGGTTACGACCGCCAGCACGGTCGCACCGTTCTTGCTGGTGACGCTATGAACACAGCCGTTTGGCCGGTAGCCAACATTGCCGGTGGTGGTCGTTCCGTGCTCGTCGGCGATCGAGCCCTCGATGACGTAAAGCAACTCGTCACCGACATGTCGATGCATCGGCAGCGTCGCGCCCGGCTCGAAACGGGTCAGTTGGGCCCTGCGTTTGGTCGCCGGATCGGACCATAGTACCTTGGCCTTGACGGTTGGGGTCATGGAGCTCCATTCAACTTCGTTCACGCGGATTATCTGCGATATTACGTCGGCCATAGTATCCTCCCCTGCCGCAATGTCCGGGCGGGACCAGCATGGCAGGTAAGTCGCTTGCTAGCCCCCTTTCCGGCCCGCTGTCAATCGGCCGGCAGGTGCGACCGGGAGGCGCAATTGTGTGAATGCAGCGGACTATCGCGATCGACGTTACGGGAAGAGCGAAGCTAAGGCAGTTGATGAACCGTTGAAGAAGGCCGGGGTGGTGAAACGGCAGACACAGAGGACTTAAAATCCTCTGGAGGGCAACCTCCGTGCGGGTTCGAGTCCCGCCCCCGGCACCATCTTTCCCCAACAGCCATATGGGGTTTGTAGCTCTGCCCGCTTTGGCTGTCAAGGGTGGCGAAGAAGATTTTCAATCGTAACTTTGGCTATACTTTGGCTGTTCGGTTTCTTGAAGATTCGGCGTTCGGGGTTGAGCGCGCGATGTCTAAGATCGAAAAACAGACCTATCAAATCGACGAACCACGCGCGGGCGAAGCGAGAGAAGGCTCGTCACGCGTGGCGGACCAAGGTAAGTTGGCGATTAAATCTGGCACGTCGTATGTCCAGGACGGCAATCGCGAAATGAATGATGGCTCGATGAGACACGATCTTCAAACCCACGAGGCCATCGGCGAGAACGAAGAGCTGAGAGAAATAGTCCGGCTCCTGGTTCGGGCATCGGGCATACGACCCGGAATCTATTTTACTTGTTTGGGTCTCAGGCGCGAGGCGATGCCGGGCCTGATAGCGACTACGATCTCTTAATCGTTGTTCCCGACGATGCCCCGCCGGAAAAGCTTCGGAGCCGGCTTGCCTACGAGACGCTCTGGGCCGGCCGTGCCCAAGGGGCCGTCGACCCGCTTGTGTGCACGCGGTCGTATTTCGATGCTCGCCGCCATTTGAAGGCGTCGTTGCCGGGAACTGTTCTGCGCGAGGGTCGCCTCCTCTATGGCAGATGACCCGGTGCGCATGGCTGAGACGGCTGGCTGGCTTGCGAAGGCCGTAGAAGACCTCGATATCGCAACGGAGCTCGCGAGGCGCAAGAGATTCGCGGGCGGCGCCGTATTCCATTGGCAGCAGGCGGCAGAGAAAGCGCTGAAGGCATTCCTGGTTTGGCACGACGTTCCCTTTCGGAGGACGCATTATCTGAAGGAAGTTGGTGAGGCGTGCGTAGAAGGATTCAACTCTTAACGATACTGGCTCGGGCCGTTCCGCTCACGGAGTACGCATGGAAGTTCCGCTATCCAGGCGAATCCGATCAGCCGTCGAAGAAGGAAGCCAAAGACGCGCTTGCCGCAGCGACCGAAGTCTTTGACCAAGTGCTGAAGCGGCTTCCGAAAGGGAATCGGCGCTGACCGCGTAATGCGCCCATTTGGCAAAATCAAGCCTTTGGCTGAAAGGCGGCGATCTTTTGCGTGACTTGTTTCAGCGTCGCACTATCGACAGGCGCGAGACTGCGGTAGATGGAATCTGTGCGATGCCCGACGATCGCCATCACGACTGAGCGCGGGACGCCAGCGTATTCGAGGTTGCGCACCGCCGTACGACGTAGATCATCAGGTACTCTGCCCTGCACGCCGGCGCGCTGACAGGCGACGGCCCACCCCTTGCGAAAATTCTTTATCGGTCGGCCATTCCGGTGGAACAGCCAAGGAACCTCTTTACCGTTAACCAGCTCAAATTGCTTGGTTTTTTCAATCTGCTCAACGAGTACCTCGCTCAAAGC
>DATEGX010000141.1:0-4118 GCA_035279875.1 Binataceae bacterium (SeqCode) | reverse complement strand
TGGGCGATCCAGTGTTTCGCTACGATCGAAACACTGGTGCGTTCGACTTTTTAACCCCTCCACCACGGCAGGCCGAGCGTGTCGCGCTCTTGACGGGGCATCAAACGGGTCCCTGGTCCTGGCGGATCGATGAAAAGGCCTGTGCAACACTGGCCAAGATTATGGGGGCGAACTGAATGCGCGCGGTACGACCCAGAAGGCTTTCGTAGCTTTCAGCTGAGCGATTGTCTTAAGGGCATCCGGCAATCCCTTAAGACGTGCGAGGCGGAGCGCGCCAGCTTTTTCGGTCAACTGAAGCCTCAGATCAGCGGCGCGCTGGATGGCGCGGTTAAATTCAAGCTTGGCGTCGAGCGATTGCGCCGCCGCGATCTCGGCTTTGGCGGCGGTGACCAGATTCTCAAGATCAGCCTCGACCACGAAAAGCCGGGTGTCGAGCGCGCCGCGAAGGGCGATCAGCATCTGATTAAGACTATCGCGGCCGAGTTGCTGAAGACGGCCGTCGAGTGCCGCGCGCGCGGCACTCAGGTTCTCAGACGGCATGATCCGGCGCTTGCCGATCTGTCGGGCACAAATACCCTCGTGACAGGGCTCAAGCAGCGCCGGAGCAGCTTGGTCGGCTACCGCGAGATTCGCCCCGTCATCCGCGATCACCGCAACGAGCAACTCAGGCGGTGCGAGATCGATGAACCAGCGTCGATCGGCTTCGAACTCAACGAGCGCCGAGCGTGAGACGGCATCGCGCGCGTCTCGCTCGGCTTTGGAACTCCGGGTGCTCTGAGGCGAGAATATAGTTTCGACATCAAAGGCAATCGCGTCACGCAGATCGAGTTCGCTGATCCCGACCAGGAGCCGCCGGCCTTCCCATCGTAAGATGGGGTGGTCCGCGACGTATTCGACCGTAAATTCCCAGTGGAGGTCCGTCGCGGGCTGCTGCTGCTCGAACGCCACGATCGCATGATCATGCAGCGAACAGCCGTGATCCAAAAAATGAAGCTGTCGCTTCTCGCCGTCATTTTCAACGACATAGGTGAAGGGGGGACACTCAATCGCCGCGCGGCGCGTAATGAAGGCAAGCCGGTACCAGGAATTGCGCGTATCAAGGTCAGAGATCGTAAAATCACCGGGTCCAGGTCTCGACTTGTACCACATGGTCCGGAAACGCTGTTCGGCCATGATGCCGTTGCGGATGTCGAGATACTCTTCGCGCGCGAGCCTCAGCATGCTGGCGGCGGCAAGTTCGCGCATGTGGTACCAGTTCCACGAATAACCCTCGACCTCCGCCATTGGCAGGGCATAGGGTCGATCGCGAAATTCCGCTGTGCGACGAGCGGCGATCTCGGACCGCGGCATGGGCTTCAGGTGCGCGGATTCAAGCCAGGCATCGTAGGTTTGGCCCAGACTTCTCGCGCTGCGCAACGCGTCGCCCCAGCTGGTGCCGGCGGCGCCCTGCGCAGCCGCGTTGATTGCGTTGCTGATATCCAGCCACTCGGCCTCGTCGAAGACCTCGCTGCGAAGAAACACGCCAGTGCCTTCGAGCACACCTAGGATCTGATCTTCAATCGAACCCTCGATCACGATCGGGGTGACGGTGATCTGGCGATTGGCGGGCATACCCTTGGTGCCAAGGCGATCAATGCGGCCGATCCATTGCTGAATGTCGAGCGGGGACCAAGGCAGGGCGAAGAAAACAATCTCGTTCGCGAATTGAAGGTTGTGGCCTTCCTTGGCGACATCGGCCGCGACCAGAACCTTGGCCTCGCCGGTGATGAAATCTTCGAGAGCTTCCTTGAGGTCGGCGACCTGCACCGCGAGTTCTTCGGCCGCGCTCACGGCCCGTCGCTTGTTAGCGACTTTCAGGTCCGCCAGCTTTTCGATCGCCTCGCGCAGATAATCCGTGGTTGGGTTGTCCTCGGCGACGACGACGGCGCGGGCCTTTTCGCTGCCGGCGTGCAGCGCCCGCAGATGGTCAATCAATGCATCCAGCTTGGCTTCGCCCGGCTCCTCGCGCAGGCACGTATCGATCTGCTGCCAGGCGGCTTGTAGAGACGGCGAACTGCGGCGAAGCGTGCTCAGGCGCTCGCGCAAGGACTCGCGGCTTCGGCCCGCGACCTGCAACAGCAGATCGCGCCTGATCTCAAGGTCGCTCGCTTTGGCCGCATCGAGATAAGCTCGGGCGGTCTGGGCGCGTTCAACATCGCCGTCGGTGGGTGTAAGCCGGATAGGCTGGTAGTGCCGCTTCGGTAACGCGTGGGGGTAATCCGTGCGAATGGCGCGGATGAGATGGCGATAGAGTCCATAAGCTTGCTCGACGGCGCGTCGGCCGTTCGCGTTCCTCAGACGATCGCGGTGATGCTCGCTGGCGCGTTGCTCGCGTTCGGCCAGCACGGCCAGGATCTCGCGACCCTCGGCCTGCGCTACGCGATCGGCTTCAGGCTCGATGAGCGCCATCAATTCTTGTCGCATCGACGTGAGGTGAAGCGCTGGAGTTGCCGTCACGGTGAGGACGTGAGGAATGCTGCGCGACGCGGCAATAAGGTCGCGCCGAACCTGGACTTGGAGCTTGGTAAATTCATCGATGATGAGGAGGTCGATCTTGTCGGCAGCGAGCCGTGCCCCGGCGACGAGGCGGCTCGGGCGTACGATGCGAAGGACAAGATTGCCGCTCGCCCCCCCGTCCTCACCGGATTCGAGAGGAAGAACATGACCGCGCGCGAGCAGTTCTTCGGTCCATTGCTGGGCCAGGTCATCGGGCACGACCAACGCGACGTTGAGCGGTCGCGGGCTTTGTGCAGCCAGCGCGCGCATAACCATGATCGCCTGAATGGTCTTGCCGAGGCCGACCTCGTCGGCGAGCAGCCAGCGGCAACTCGTCCCGGTCAGCATGCGATGCACATTGTCGATCTGATGTTCATAAGCGAGGGCGGCAACACCCAGCGCGCCGAGCAGGGCTTGGTCGCGGTCGATTCGTCGCGCCCGTGCGTGAATTCCGAGAAGAAGTCGGTGAAATTCGCTCACGCGTCGCCTATGATTTCGGTGGCGAACCGAAGCGAAGCGTACCGCACCGCGCGCGCCACAAAGGGATCAACGGCGAGCGTATGTGTGGCGAGGTCCACGTCATCGCAGGCGGCGGGCGACAGCCACAGTTGCAACGCGTTGGCCGCTACATCGGGATTCATTCGGCCGCGCGCGAGCGCCCATCGCCGGGTCCAGGCGGCCAAATCTTCCGCCAGTTCGGGAACACTTAGATTAGAGTAAGACCGGTCGGTCAGTTCGCGCGCTCCGCTGGAGGGCGCCATGAACCGGGAGAGGCGCGCCCGACGAATGAGGCGCAGGGCATCAGCGGCGGCGCGCTCCCAATCTTCGGCGGGGCTGCCGAAGTCAACGTCGTCCGCATCGATCTCGAGCAGTGCACCTTTTGCGTGGCGCTCGCGCACAACCTCTGAAAAGGCACGATTGAGTGCGTCATCCATAACCCCGTCAACAGGGGACGCGTCACCCGCGGGCCAATCCGGATCGAGCGCTCGGGCATGTCGCCGAAACGCCTGAGCGAAGGCTTGAACGTCGTCGGGCGCGAAACCTTCCGGCACATGAACAAGCCCGCGCTCCAAAGCAAACTGCCAAAGAGCGACGAGCGCGTTAGCGGGCTCGGAGCGCGACGCCTCTTCGGCGCGCCACCACGGCCGGCCGCATAAGCTGATGACAAGCGGCTCTTCGAACTGCCGCACGATCCGTGTCTTGGCCGCGACGGCGGGCAACGAGCGACAGAGACCGCGCGACCAAGCGACCAAAGCGCGCGCAATATCGCCGACGCCTCCTCCATCATCGAACATACGCCGCGAGCCGGCGTTATCGCCGAATTGCGCAGTCAAATCGCCGAGTTCAAACTTGCCAGAGGTCAAGATCTGTATCGGATCGGCAAGCCGTCCATCGGACAATTGCAGCCCGTAGGCGACTGCGCCGCGGACTGGCACCGCGGTTTCCGTCGTCCTTGCAAAACGGTAAGGACGCCGGCCTTCGGCAGCGACCAACCATGCCTCAAGGGACGTTCCGACCGGGCGTGGCGTATTCCCGTCCCATTCGACCGAGGCGGCGGGGCGTTGCAGTTCGAGCTGGAGGGA
>DATEGX010000140.1:0-4429 GCA_035279875.1 Binataceae bacterium (SeqCode) | reverse complement strand
TCCGGAAAATACGGTCCGGTCGCGCCATATCTGTAAATAACAGACCGCGCCCTCTGAGGCAATTACGCCGGCTCGAATCCGGCCCGCTGATGTCATCGGCAAAGATCGTGACGCACGCTACTTTCGGGATACCGTCGCTCCTTCGTGGTTTCGTCGCGCAGCCGGATCGATTACTATCGCGGCGATTGACGCTATGCGCCGCGATATCGAAATCATCGCCGAAGGCGCCGTCCTCCGTGGATGGCTCTACATGCCCGAACGCGCCGCCACCGAGGTCCCCGCGGTCGTGATGGCCCACGGCTTTTCCGCGGTCAAAGAGATGTACCTCGACCGCTATGCCGAAGTCTTCAGCGCCGCCGGTCTCGCCGCACTGGTCTTCGATAACCGCAATTTCGGCGCGAGCGGCGGCGAACCGCGTTATGAGATCGACCCCTGGCAGCAGGTGCGCGACTACCGGCATGCAATCACCTGGATTCGCCGCCAGCCCGGAATCGCACCCGAGCGGATCGGGGTCTGGGGCTCGAGCTACAGCGGCGGCCATGTGTTGGTCGTTGGCGCGATTGACCGCCGGGTCAAATGCGTGGTCGCGCAGGTGCCGCTGGTCAGCGGTTCGCGCAACCTGGCGCGGCTGGTGCGGGCCGATATGGCGGCGCCCCTGCGGGCGCAGTTCGACGCCGATCGCGAGGCCCGCTTCGCCGGTGGGGCGCCCGCGATGGTGCCGGTGGTGACCGCCGATCCCAACGGCGCCGCGGCGCTGCCGACCGCGGATTCGTGGCAATGGTTCACCGAGACCGGCCGGACCCGCGCGCCCGCATGGCGCAACGAAGTGACCCTGCGCACCGTCGAGATGCTCGGCGAATACGAACCTGATACCTACATAGCGCGTATCAGCCCAACACCATTATTGATGCTAATTGCTGCCAACGACCATTTGACCGTGGCCGATGAGGCCTTTGGCGCTTATAATCGCGCACTCGAACCTAAAAGCCTCGTGGTACTCAACGGTGGTCATTTCGACGCTTACGTGAAAGGCTTCGAGCATTCGAGCATCGCCGCGCGCGATTGGTTCCTCGCGCATCTCGCCGCTCAGCATGGTCATAAGGGCTGAAGCTTAACCTGCCGCCGGTTGATCGCATTTCACCTTCACGGATAGGTGACCGTCGATGATGCCCAAGCGGCGAATCCTCGCTGGCCTGACCGCCGTACTGATTCTCGCACTAGTCGTGATTCGGACGGCATGGGCACGCGCGGGGCAGCGGCCCGGGCGGGTCTTCGTCTTGATGGTATGGGACGGGCTGCGGCCGGACCTGGTTGACTCGCAAGACACGCCTAATCTCGTCTCGCTCGCGCATGAAGGTGTGCTGTTCGAGCACCATCACTCGATTTTCCCCACGATAACGATGGTCGATGCGGCAGCGCTCTCGACCGGGGGATTTCCGGGCGCAACCGGAATTTTCGGCGATTCGCTTTACCTGATGCCCGTGTTGGGGGCCAAAGCCGCGGAGGCGCTTCCGCTGATTGGCTACCTTATGGACGCGCCGCTGAATGTTGAGAATTCGCGCTACCTGGCGACGCTAAACGGTCCGGGAGCCTTTGACGGGTATTTACTGGGTGTCGAGGGAATCGCCCAGCAGGTCGAGCGCGCAGGCGGCTACGTCGCGATTGTCGGCAAGGCCGGCCCAACGTTCCTATTCGACGATCAGCAAAACCATCGCAAGGCCGACCCGTCGAACTACCTGTTCATCGCCGACGACGTCTCAACGCCGGAGCTTTCCCCGTCCGAGCTGGCAAGCAAACCGCCAATCAAGCGCGAGGATCTCGCTTCGGCGGCCAGTCGGGACCGCTGGCTGTTGCGGTTCGTTCTCGAAAAGGCGCTGCCCGCCGCGCGCGCGGCTTCGGCTAGGGGACGCGCGGCGATGGTGGTCTTCTGGCAACATAATCCCGACCTGGCGCAGCACGTTGCAGGCCTCGGCACCCGGGCGGCGTTCGATGCGCTGCGGCAATCCGATGCGAACCTGGCGAAGATCCGGGGCGAAATTGCCAGGCTCGGCCTCCAGCGCGCGACCGACCTCATGGTCGTTTCCGATCATGGCTTCGCAACCGTGCGAATGGGTCTGTCACTTTCCGAGCTTTTGGTCGGCGCCGGAATCAAGCACTCGCAGAGCAGCAACGATATCGTGGTGGCGCGAAATGGCGGCGAAGACCTGGTTTATCTCTCGCCGGAGGCTTTTCCTACAGAAGAGGCGCGGCGCGCCACGCTGGCCCGCATCGTGGACTTTGCGGAGGCGCAGGAATGGTGCGGGCCGATTTTTTCGCAGAAGCCGGCGCCCAACGACCCCAAGAATCAGCAGAACCACCTGGGCTGGATTCCTGGCACGTTCGCCCAGGACGCTCTGGGTTTGTCCAATTCAACCCGCTCGCCCGACCTGGTTATCTCGTTTCGCGAATTGCCCAACCTGGATAATCGCGGGCTTACCGGGCCGGGGAATCCAGCATTTGCTCTGGGTCTGCATGGGCAGGTCGCCGTCAAGAATGTCTCGCAGCCGCTCGTACGGCCGGTGCCGGGGGTGGTCTATTCGGACGCGCTGTCCTTTTCTACCGGGATGGGCATTCACGGAGCGGCCGGGGCGCGCGAGTTGCGGAACTTCTGCGCGGTCGAGGGCCCTGATTTTCGCCGTCATTTCGCCGATCCCGATCCAAGCGGCAATGCCGACATCGCCCCGACTATTCGTCAGATTCTGAATCAAACGACGCCCGCAGGAGCCTCCGGGCGTCCGCTCGAAGAGGGGCTGGCGCATGGCAGTCGACCGGCGGATTCGCCGCAGCCGCGAAAAATGACGTCTTATCTGGTCCTGCAGGGGCAAGAAGTCGTTACGACACTGTATTTGACGCAATTCGAGGGCCGCGATTACCTCGACGATGCGACGGTTTCCCGCCAGTCCCTTGGTGGATCGCCGTAGCGACGCGCCAAGCGCACCGCTTATCTACGCCTCTGCGGCATCGAGAGCCGTAATCAGGCGGCCGCGGGTCTCCGGCAGCAACCACACCATTCCGGCACCGATTGCCGAGAACAGCGCACCTATCGAAAGCGCCGCGCCGAAACCGATTCGGTCGCTCAAAAGCGTGATCATCAGGGGTGTCGCGAACTGGATACCGCGGGTGACGTTGAGCAGCAGGCCAAGCGCGGTGTTGCGCACCTGGGTCGGCAGCATCTCGGAGATCATCGGCCCGACCCCCGACCAGATACCGGTACCGATTCCCGCAATCATCAGGGCGGCCGGGATCAAGCCATGGATCCCGCTTGCCCAATCCCATAGCAAGGTTGCCGGTAGCAGCCCGATCGCCATCATCGAGGCATAGGCGCAGAAAATTGGTCGCCGGCCAAAGCGGTCCGCCAGTCGGCCGAAAACCGCGTAGCCAAAAATTGCGCCGTACTGCATGCGCGCCATCAGCAGGCCACTTGACCGGGCGGTCAGCTTACGCACGAGCTGAAGATAGGGTGGCAACCAGCTATACGTGAACCAGTACGCCTCGGAGTTCACCAGCAGCACGATGAACAGCAGGGCGACGATCCGCCGATACGGGTAGAGCATGCGAACGTCGTCGAGTCCGAGCCATCCGGATTTGCTGCCGCGCCGCCAGACGTCGCTCTCCGGCATCCATCGCCAGACCGCAACCGCGACCGCGAACGCCGGGACCGCCGAGACCACGAACGAGGCGCGCCAGCCGATACGCGGTTCGAGGAAGCCGCCGAGGTAGGCCGCCATCAGAACGCCCAGGGGCGCGCCCACCTGCACATAGGCCGCGTAGCGTGCGCGATGCGCCGGCGGCATCGTCTCGGCGATCAGGCTCTGTCCGGCGCCCCACTCGCCACCGATGCCCAGCCCGGTTAACGAGCGATAGACCAGCAAGGCGACCAGCGAATGGGCGGTAGCGCACAGGCTGGTGCCGATTCCGTAGATCAGGACCGAGGCGACAATCGTGGGTTTGCGGCCGTAACGATCCCCGACGAAACCGAAGAACACGCCGCCTATCGCGGCCATCGCAAACGACAGGCCGAGCACCAGCGAGGATTCGGTGTTGCTAAGGTGCAACTCGCGGGCGATCGGCACCAGCAGGAAGGTGTAGAGAATCAGGTCATAAAAGTCGAAAATCCATGCCGCGAAACACAGACCGACGATCCGGTAATGCATCCATCCGAGCGGAAATTCGCTGGTGAGACGGCGCTGGTTCTCGTCCTCGCGCGTCCCTTCAAGCGCCTCGCTCACGATTCGGCAGGTACGGTTGCTGGGTTCGATGCAAATTCGAGCAAAAGGTGACCCTCCCACGCCTTAGGTGCAAGCTGGCTCGGGGCCAGCCGATGTGGTTGGCTATCATTCGTATTTAACGCGGCGCTTTCAAGCCAATTCGCGCCGTTGCCGGCCGCGCG
>DATEGX010000139.1:0-21091 GCA_035279875.1 Binataceae bacterium (SeqCode) | reverse complement strand
GCTGTCGTAGTGCCGCATGCACCAGCTCGAACACCGCACCGCCGTGCCGGAAGCGCACCTCGGTCTTCATCGGATGAACGTTGACGTCGACCTCTTCGGGTGGAAGGTCGACAAATAACGCGACCATCGGATGCCGCCCGCGCGGCAGAAGAGTCTCGTAGGAGCGGGCGATCGCCCGCAGCAGCATCCGATCGCGTACCGGGCGGCGGTTGACGTAGGTCAGCACCATCCGCGCCGCCGCGAATGACTCCTGGCTCATCGAGGTCAAGCCGCTGGCGCGGGCAGCGCCGGCGCGATGGTCAAAGGCCAGCATCCGCGCGCTGGCCTTGGCGCCGTAAAGCTGGCGCATCCGCTCGGGCAGGGAGACGGCGCGCGGCAATTCGAACAGCGCCCGGCCGTCGGCGACGAAGCGGAACGCCACCTGGAAGTTGGCCAGGGCCAGCCGCTGCACGGCCTCGGCCGCCGCCGCGTGTTCGGTCGCGACGGTCTTCATGAACTTGAGCCGCGCCGGGGTATTGAAGAACAGCCGCCGCACCTCGATCCGGGTGCCCGGTGCCAGGGCGCATTCGCCGCTCTGCTCGACTTCACCGGCGACCGCGGCGAGTTCGACGCCATGCGGGTCGGCCGGCCGCCGGGTCTGCATCCGCAGCAGCGCCACGCTCGCAATCGAGGCGAGCGCCTCGCCGCGGAAGCCGAAGCTCCGAATCGCGGCCAGGTCCGAGGCCTCGCGCACTTTCGAGGTGGCATGACGGCGCAGCGAGAGCAGCGCGTCCTCGCGCCCCATCCCGCAGCCGTCGTCGGCGACCATCAGCAAATCGGTGCCGCCGCGCTCGATCTCGATCGAAATCGCGCGGGCACCGGCGTCGAGCGAGTTCTCGACCAGCTCCTTGACGGCCGAGGCCGGGCGCTCAACCACCTCGCCGGCGGCGATCTGGCTGGCGACCTGCTCCGGCAGAATATGGATAACCCGCTGCGCCATCTTAGCCCCAAGCTAACTGTGCGATTTAGACCGGCGCGACTCAAGCCGCCGGTAAGCTCCGGCGGGCGGCGCTTCGGCCCTCGGCCAACAGGCGCAGCGCCGCGCTGTGCATAAGTGGCGGTCTTTAATCTAGGCGCGCGTCAGGCTAGATTGTCGGGATTGCGCTCCCTAATCCGGCCCGAGCGGATGTATAAGGGCGCGACCAAATAAGGAACCATCGTCCACGATGAGACAGTGTTCGATTTGCGGTAAACACCCCTCGGTTGGCAACAGCGTGAGCCACGCCAACAACAAGACCAAGCGGCGCTGGAACCCCAATCTGCAGGAGATACGCGCCGCCAATGCTGGCGGGGTCGGGCGCATCCTGGTTTGCACCCGCTGTATCCGCAGCGGCCGGGTACGCAAGAGCGCGTGAGCGCCGCCGGCGGAGCGCCCGCACATCCGGCGGCTGTCCGCCGGGGCGTGCTAAAGCAAAGCTTCGAGTTTGCTCGCCGGGCGCGCAATAATCGCCCGGCCGCCGCGAATAACAATTGGACGCTGCATCAGTTCGGGATACTTGAGCAGCAGCGGAATCACGCTCTCGCTCGTGGTGTAGTCGGCCGGGTTCAACTTGAGTTCCTCGAAGCGCTTGTCCTTGCGCACCAGTTCGGCCACCGGCCCCTCAAGGATTCCGATAATCGCCTCGAGCGCCTGGCGCGAGGGCGGGGTCTTGAGGTACTCGATAGTGTCGAAGCCAAGCCCTCGTTCGGTCAAAAGCGCGAGCGCGCCGCGCGAATGGCTGCAGGCCGGGTTATGATAAAGTGTTATGCGATCCATGCTGGTTGGGCCTCGTTCCCGCAAGCGTGCGGCTGAAAGACGCAAGTCAGGATAGAACATGAGCCGAGCCGTTTCGAGCGTCCGAATCCCATCAGCCGGAACTATTCGTCCCGCCGGGCCTGTTCATCGGCGGCAGCCGAGCGAGCAACCCCGATGGATCGCGCGCGCCTTGATGATCGTCACCTTGGCCGCTGCTACCGCGGCCTCACCCGCGCTTGCTGCACGAGTCAGCGGGGTGCTTACCGGGTACGAGACTTCGACCCCGCTGGTCAGCCGCGATTTGCATTTCGAGAACAACGTCACCGGCGACGTTTTCCTGTCGCCAACCCATAATGACGGTTCTTTCGCCGCCAGTTTGCCGCCCGGCGATTACAGCCTGCGCAGCGAGACTGGGGCGATACTGGTGCGCTCGATCCCGGTCGAACGCGGGCGCGACCAGATCGGTCTCGGCACCGTCAGCGAGCTGGCGCCATACGCACCTCAGCGCCTATGGCAATACCAGGCGATAGCTACCAGCCTGCTTACCAGTCCGGCGCCCTCGACCGCCTTCATCTTGACCGCAGATAAGACCCCGCTGCCCTCGGACGCCACTTCGGTTCCCAAACCTGAGATCGACTGGTCGCGTCCGCCGCCGCAGACGGAGGCGTCGGCCAGCGGAGCCAATGCGGCGAGCGGGATCGCCACCGCACCGCTTCCTCCGGCTCAGCCCGGATACGGCACCAAGCGCGAAGGGCCACCCCCGTCGCCAGGCACCAATCCTTTATACTACGAGCCTCCTCTGACCCCCCAGGGAACCAACCCGAACACCCCGGTTCCGTGAGCGGCGCGTCGCGGGTCCTGAGCCGCGTGAAACGTCCGTGACCCGCCGTTCAAAACGAAGTTCTAACATAATGCCGGTCCGCGCGATCATATTCGACCTCGACGGCACGATCGCCGATACCGAGCCGTTGCATTTGGAGGCTTTCAACACAGTTTTACGCGCCGAAGGGATCGAAATTCCGCGCGACGATTATTTTTCAAGGCTTATCGGCTGTGATGATCGCGATTGCTTCAAATCGGTCCTTCAGGAGCACGATCGGCCCGCCGACGGCGCGATACTCGCTGCCCTGATCGAGCGAAAAGCCGAGGTTTATCAGGGAATTATCGAGGGTCGTGAGGTGGTATTCCCGGGTGCGGTGGACTTTGTACGAAGCTGCGCCGAGCGCTTTCCGCTCGCCTTGGTAACAGGCACGCTGAGGGTCGAGGCCGAGACTATCCTGCGCAACGCCGGGATTCGTGAATTGTTCGCCGACATTGTCGCGGCCGAGGACGTCGAGCACGGCAAACCCGCTCCCGACGGTTTTGCGATGGCGTTGGGGCGGCTGGGGTTCATTTTGCGGCCGCGGCCTTCAATCACGGCAGGCGAATGTCTGGCGATCGAAGACACTGCTGCAGGGGTCGAAGCCGCGCGTGGCGCCGGGATGCGCGTGCTGGCAATATGCCACAGCGGAACCCCTGAGCGATTGACCAAGGCGGATATCGTGCGGCAATCACTGCGCGAAACCGACCTCGACGAGGTCCTGCAGAGGTTGGCAGCTTTGGCCTGAAGCCCAGAGATCCGATCAGACTCAGGGACGGAGACCTTCGAGCAGGCGCAGCGTTAACTTCTCAAACGGACCGTTCGACATACATAGCATTATATCACCCGCGACAGCGTCAGAAAGCATTCGCTGGACTATCTCGTCGACCGAGCCACACGCGCGAGCCGATGGGCCACGCGCCCCAATACCTTCGGCCAATGCATCGGTGTTCAACCGATCTCCGGAGGGTATCGGGTCGTTTTCCTTGAAATAAACCGGCGCCAGATAAACCCGCGCGGCGCGGTCGAATGCCTCCGCGAAGCCCGACTGAAAGACTGCCCGCCGTGCCGTATTCGATCGCGGCTCGAAGGCGGCCAGGATGCGCCGATGGGGATAACGCTCCGCAATTGCCTCGAGCGTGGAGCGGATCGCGGTCGGATGATGCGCGAAGTCGTCGATGACCGTGACGCCGCCCGCTTCTCCGACGACTTCCTGGCGGCGCGCCACTCCGCTAAAACTCGCGAGACCGTGCCTTAACTCGTCTTCTCCCACGTCGAATTGATTAAGCAGCACCCAGACGCCGAGCGCGTTGGCGACGTTCATGCGTCCGCCTACCGGCAGTTCGAGACCGCGCGCGACGATCTGTCCGTTGCGTACGATCGAGAAGTGCGCCCCCCGTGAATCGCATTCGAGGTCGCCGGCACGATACTCGCCGGCGCGCAGCCCGAAGGTGAGACGCCGCGCGCGCGTGGCCGCAGTGGCATCAAGTGCCTCCGGGAAGTCCGCCGACACCACCAGCACACGCTCGGGACCCATCGCTGCGGCGAGCGCGCGAAATGATGCCTTCACGTGGTCGAGATCCCGGTAAATGTCGGCGTGGTCGAACTCGACCGCCGTAACTATCGCGCCGGCGGGGCGATAATGCAGGAACTTCGGACCCTTGTCGAAGAAAGCGGTATCGTATTCGTCGCCCTCGATAACGAAATCGACGCCCTGGCCCAGCCGGTAGTTGGCGTTGAAGTCCCGCGCCACCCCGCCGACCAGCATCGAAGGGTCGCGTCCGCCGCTGGCCAGTATATGGGCCATGATCGCGGTCGAGGTGGTCTTGCCATGGGTTCCGGCGACCATCAGAACACGCGGTTCGCGCAGGAAGAAATGCCACAAGGCTTCCGGCATCGAGAGGTACGGGATATTCGAGGCCAGCAACCCCGCGGCTTCCGGATTGGCCCGCGTGATCACGTTGCCGACTACGCACAAGTCCGGCGATGGCGTCAGGTTGAAGGCGCCGTAGCCTTCGCGGATTTCGATTCGTAGACGTCGCAACAGTGACGCGGTCGGTTCGTAGATGTGATCGTCCGAGCCGGTTACCCGCAGGCCGCGCTCGGCCAGCATCCCGGCCAGCGCCGCCATCGCCGAGCCGCCGACGCCAATCAAATGGACGTGATCAATTTCGCCGGGAATCCGTTCCAGGCGAGCGCGCGAATCTGGCGCAATCTCCATAGCCGGCCGCCTCCCCTCCCCGCCTCGTTGGCTCCTTCAGGATACGCGGCCGCTCCCGCCGATGCATTAGCCAGGATGCAGCGCGCTGTCGAAAGTCAAAGCGCCAGGCGGCGAAGGCGGAGTGAATTAATCACCACGGAGACCGAACTCGCGCTCATCGCGGCGCTCGCAATCATCGGGCTGAGCAGGAGGCCACAGAACGGATAGAGCACGCCGGCCGCGATCGGAATACCGAGCGCATTATAGATGAAGGCGAAGAACAGGTTCTGCCTGATATTGCGCATCGCCGCGCGGCTCAAGCGGCGCGCGCGCACCAGACCCATCAGGTCGCCGCCGGCCAGCGTAATCCCCGCCGCCTGCATCGCGATATCGGTACCAGTACCAAGCGCAATTCCGACCGTGGCGGCAGCCAACGCCGGAGCGTCGTTGATTCCGTCGCCGGTCATCGCGACGCGGCGGCCCTGGCGTTGTAAATCGAAGACCACGGCGGCCTTCTCGGCAGGGAGCACCTCGGCACGAACCTCGTCGATTTCGAGGCGTGCGGCGACCGCTGCGGCGGTGACGCGGCTGTCGCCGGTCAACATCACGATGCGCATTCCGTCGCGATGAAGCTGGCGGATAGCTTCGGGCGTGGTGCGCTTTATCGGATCGGCCACGCCCAGCAGTCCGATAATGCGTTGTCGCAGGTAAACGAACATCACCGTCTGGCCGGCGCCGCGCAGCTCCGCTGCCCGCGCCGAAACTTGCGGGACGATCGGCGAATCGTAAAGCCGCTCGCTGCCGACCGCGACCATCGCACCGTCGACCACCCCGCTCACTCCTGCGCCGGCCAACGCGCGGAAATCACTGACCCCGGTGAGTGCGAGGCCGCGCTCGAGTGCCGCGGCGATTACCGCTGCGCCCAGCGGATGCTCGCTGGCGCGTTCGAGCGAAGCGGCCAGCCTCAGAACTTCAGCGGGCGCGACCTCAGCCGTCGGCTCGAGCGTCACCAGGCGCGGCTTGCCCTCGGTGAGTGTCCCGGTCTTGTCGATCAGGACCGTATCAACCCGTTCGAGTAACTCGAGCGCTTCGGCCTTGCGCACCAGCACGCCGGCAATCGCACCACGACCGGTGGCGACCATCACGGCTACCGGTGTAGCCAGGCCGAGCGCGCACGGGCAGGCGATTATCAGCACGGCGACCGCCGCCAGCAAGGCATGGGCGAAGCGTGGTGAGGGGCCAAGCCCGTACCAGGCGGCGAAACTAATCGCAGCGATCGCGATTACCGCGGGAACGAACCAGGCCGCGACCGCGTCGGCAATCCGCTGGATCGGTGCGCGGCTGCGCTGCGCCTGGGACACAACGGCGACGATTTGCGCGAGCACTGTATCGCGACCAACCTTTTCGGCGCGCATGATAAACGAGCGCGTGACATTCAGGGTTGCGCCGACTACTCGCTCGCCGGGATTCTTCTCGACTGGAATCGGTTCGCCGGTGAGCATCGATTCGTCGACCGCCCCGGCGCCTTCTATAATCATGCCGTCGACCGGAATCTTTTCCCCCGGCCGCACCCGCAGGATATCGCCGGGCCGCACCTCGGCTAGGCTAACGTCTTCCTCCTGACCATCGGGGCGGACGATACGCGCGCTCTTCGGCGCCATCCCAAGCAGCGCGCGAATTGCACTGGCGGTGCGTCCGCGAGCGCGAATTTCGAGCACCTGGCCGAGCAGCACCAGCGCGGTAATTACTGCCGCGGCCTCGTAGTAGACCGGAACCATCTCGTCGCGCGCGTTGTGCGGAAAAATCCACGGCGCGAACGTGGCGGCAACGCTGGTCCCGTAAGCGATGCCGACTCCGAGCGAAATCAGCGTGAACATGTTGAGGCTGCGGTTCCACAACGAGCGGAGTCCGCGGGCGAAAAACGGCGCCGCCCCGACCACCACCACCGGGGTGGTGAGGGCGAATTCCAGCAGCACCACCGTGCGCATCTCGAGGATGCGATAGAGCGGCATCCCCGGGATCATCTCGGACATCGAAAGAAGCATCACCGGCACTGCCAGAATCGCGCTCAGCCAGAAGCGCCGCGTCATGTCGCGCAGTTCGGCATCGGGAGCGTCTTCAGCCGCGAGCGAGACGTCGCGCACCTCGAGCGCCATCCCGCATTTGGGGCATGCGCCGGGGCGGTCGCTCAGGACTTCCGGATGCATCGGGCAGGTCCATTGCTCGATGCCGCCGGGGACTGGCGGTGTCGCGGCGGCCGGTGCGGGATCCGATGATGCGTCGGCACCGGTCAGATAAGCCTCCGGAGCGGCGGCGAATCTGCCCATGCATCGGGCACTGCAAAAGTGATAGGTCAGGCCGTGGTAGTCATGGTGAAAGCGCGAGCGCTCCGGGTCGACGGTCATCCCGCAGACCGGATCCTTGACCGGCACGCCGCTATGTTCCGGACGCGCGCGATCGGCTTCGGCTCGCGACTCCATGATTCAATGTTAACGTAGGGATTAGGCCTTGGCGCCCAGCGCGTCCATCACGAGGTCATGGATACGCGGCCGAAGCTCGCGAATCGCCTGGTTGTCGCGTCTGGGGTGAACCCGGTTGGTCAGCATCGTGATCGCGATACCGCGCGCCGGCTCCATCCAGATCGAGGTGCCGGTAAAGCCCAGATGGCCGACCGCTTCGGCCGAAAAATGATGACCAGAGCTCGAGTACTCCGACGACGGAGTGTCCCAACCGAGCGCCCAGGTCGAATCGCGCACCGCCTTGTCACGGGTCCAGAAGTCTTGCACGACGCGTTGCGGCACGAAGTCTGATTGGCCCGCGAAGCATCGCAGCAACTCGCGCGCAATCCGATCGACCTCGCGCACCGGCGCAAACAGGCCCGCATGGCCCGCGACACCGCCCATTGCGAAAGCGTTCTCGTCGTCCACTTCGCCGATCAGCAGCCGTTTGCGCAGCGGGCAGAACGAGGTTGGAGCGAACATGTCCTGGACCGGCTCGAGACGGCGGGTCCGGACCAGCGAAATATCGATGAAGTCGGTCGCCCGCAGGTCAAGCGGGCGGAAAATCTTGTCGCGGCAGTAACGGTTGAGGGCGACGCCGACGATTTGCTCGATCACTTCACCGAGCAGCATGAAATTGAGATCCGAATAGAGCGCCTTGCTGCCGGGAGGATACTCAGGACGTTCGCGATGGATTTCCTCGTAGACGAACTCCTTGGCGCCGCGGCTGGCCATGAAATTGACCTTGCCGGTCTTCTCGACTTCCGCGATCTGCTGATAAAACGGGCGCCAGGCAGCGAGTCCGGAGCAATGCGCGAGCAACTGCCGGAAGCTGACGTAGGCTTTGCCGTGGACGCCGAAATTATGGAAGAAGCGGGTGACGCGCTCGTCGAGCCTGAGCTTGCCGTCGCGCACCAGCATCATCACCGCGATCGTGGTGGCCAGCGGCTTGGTCAGCGACGAGAGATCGAAGACCGTTTCAAGGCGCATCGGCGCGCGCTCGGGTTCGAGCGTGCGATGGCCAAAGGCGCCTTCGAAAGCGATATCGTCGCCGCGGCGCACCACCAGCACCGCGCCCGGAATCGCGTCGCGCTCAACCGCTTCGGCGAAAGCCTGCTCGACTTCAGTCCATCCCAAAACCGCTAGGTCCCCCTTTTTGCACGCCGCGATTCAAACGGCGGACAGACTCGGAAGCCGGTGCTGGTCAAGCGACCGCGGCTTCGCTGACCACCATCCTGCGGCCCGGGCCATCGAGTCTCGCCCGGATGCCAAAGGGCAAGGTCAGGTTCTCGCTGCCATGCCCGGCCTCGATGCCGAACAGCACCGGACATCGAAGGCCCGCGGTCTGCTCGGCGACGCATTCGGCAATCAGCGTGCGCTCGCGCTCGTCGCCGCCGGGCGGCCTGAGCGCGCCGAACACGACGCCGGCGACTCGCTCGAACACCCCGGCCTGGCGCATCTGCACCAGCATCCGATCAATCCTATACGCCTTCTCGCCGGTATCTTCCAAAAACAGGATACGACCGTCGAAGCAAGGTTGCCACGGCGTCGCCAGCATCGCGGCGACCACCGAGAGGCATCCGCCCATCAGCGGCCCCTCGGCCACGCCCTTGCGCAGCACCTCACGCGCCTCGAGTTCGAACCCGGGGGCTTGGCCCGCGAGCAGGTTGCTCAAATGGCTCAGGGAGCGGCGGCTCAGTCCGTGCGCGAAATCCATCGCGACCATCGGCCCGTGAAAGCAGACCAGACGGGCGCGGTCGACCAGCCCGTTGAGCAGGAAGGTCGCGTCGGAAAATCCCATGAAAATCTTGGGTGTGCGCGCGAGTTCGGTAAAATCCAGCAGCGGCAGCAGCCGGCCGCATCCGTAGCCTCCGCGCGCGCCGAAGATCGCGCGGACTTCGGGGTCCCGGAAGAATGCCGCCAATTCGCCCTCCCGGATGCGATCGTCGCCCGCCAGAATCCCGGCGCGATCGAGCACGTGAGGCGAGAGCTTGACCCGATACCCGAGTTCGCGCAGCACCGCCGCGCCGCGTTCGAGCGGGTCGTGCTCCAGCGCGGCGGCAAACGCCACCACTCCGATCGTATCGCCCGGCATCAGCGCCGCAGGCTTGAGCATCTTGGCCACCACCGCCGCGTCAGCAGCGTAGCACGCGTATGCGGGCTGTGCGACCGGGGTGAAGATTTAACGCGCGATTTCCCTACTGACTGTTACTATCTCGGGCAGATGGAGACGCCCTGAAATCACTTTCGCGCGGATATATGCGCAGCTAGAATCTCCCAGCGGCTTATGGAACGGACGACCGAAACGCTCAGCTGGCTCTATTCGCTCGAAGGGCGCGGCGAGATCTACAAACTCGAAAGGATGGATCAGGCGCTGGCGCTGATCGGCAATCCGCATCGCCAACTCCGCGCGGTGCACATTGCCGGGACCAAGGGCAAGGGTTCGGTCGCCGCGATAATCGACGCGGTGCTGCGCGCCGCGGGTTATCGTTGCGGGCTCTACACCAAGCCTCACCTGGTCAACCTGACCGAGCGCACGCGAATCGACGGGGCCGAGATGGCGGCGCCGCGGATGCTGGAGTATATCGAACGGCTGCGCGCAATTTACGAGCGGGCCGGCCTGGCGCTGACGTTCTTCGAATTCACCGTCGCACTGATGTTCCTGTACTTCGCCGAGTCCGCGATAGACATGGCGGTGATTGAGACCGGGCTCGGCGGACGACTCGATTCGACCAACGTGATTCGGCCGCTGCTCAGCGTGATAACGCCAATTGGCTTCGACCATATGGATCGGCTGGGTTACACGATTGCGGCGATCGCAGGCGAAAAGGGCGGGATCATCAAGCCCGGCGTGCCGGTGGTGATTGGCGCGCGCGACCCCGAAGCGCGTCTGACGCTCAGCTCGATTGCAGCGCAGCGGCAGAGCGCGGCCTTCATGATCGGGCGGGAATTCTCGTACCATTCGCAAGCCCCGGCGCATTGTTTCGACTATCACGGCCTCGGGATCGACTTGGAAAACCTGGAAATTGGCCTGGCCGGACCGTTTCAGCATGAAAACGGCGCGATCGCGCTGGCCGCGCTCGAGGGATTGCGCGCCCAGGGATGGAAGATCGGCGAAGATGCGATCCGCCGCGGCTTCCGCGAAGTGGTATGGCCCGGACGGTTCGACGTGGTGGGACGCCAGCCATTGGTGATCCTCGACTGCGCGCATAACGAGCTTGCGATCGAGGCGTTGCTCGAGACTATCGAGGTCGAGCTGGGCGCCGGGGTCAAGCCACGGCTGGTGTTCGGGTGCCTCGAAGACAAGCAATGGCGCCGGATGGGCGCTATGCTGGCGCCTCGAGTAAGTTCGGCCGTCCTGACCCGGGCACAGCCCAAGCGTCCACTTGACCCCAGCAATCTGCTGCCAATCTTTTCATCCCAAGTCCCGTCGCGGGTTGTTTATGAACCGATTGAAGCGATTGGCGAGGTTATGGCGCAGGCCAGCCGCGATGATGTAGTGTTGGTCACCGGTTCCGTATACCTGGTCGGGGAGGTCTATCCTTGGTTCCTGAAAAGAGACGGACGGCGTGGACTCTTTCCTGAGGCCGAGGCTTAAATCAGCCCGCCTGACGCTGCTGCTCGCGGCGGTCGCGCTCGGCTTTGCGCCGGCCACCGCGCGGGCGCAAACCTCTTTGTCCTCGGTGGTCAACAACGAGCATCAGGGGCCGCTCGACGTCACCGGGCAAAACTTCGTTTACGATTACAAGACCAATAGCTTCATCGTCACCGGCGACGCGGTGGTGCGCCAGCAGGCCAGCATCCTTACCGCCAACGAGATCGACCTGGCGCGCGGTAAGCGCGAACTGCATGCCAAAGGCCAGGTCCATATGGTCGATGCACTGGGCGAAATTCGGGCCCGCGAAGGCCGCATCAACCTCAATGACGAAACCGCCGACCTGAGCGACGCGACTATAACCGACCACAATAAGACCTATCGGCTGCAGGGCACCAGGGTGCGCAAGCTGCTGGGCCAGCGCTATTCCGTAATGAATGGGCTGTTCACTACCTGCGCGTGTGACCCCGGTACGCCCGACTGGAGCATCTCGGCGGACCAGATGGACGTGCACATGGGCGACTCGGGAACCGCCCGCAAGGCGCATTTCAATATTCTTGGCTACCCGGTGCTCTATTCGCCTTATGCAGTGTTCCCGGCCGACACCGACCGTCATTCAGGTTTGCTCGCGCCGCGCATCGGGCAGTCGGGGCTGCGCGGCGTACAGCTCATGCAGCCCTATTACCTGGCAATCAACAAGAGTTCTGACGCGACGGCCGCGCTCGACGTTGAAACCTCGCAGCGCATCGGCGGACTCGCGGAGTACCGCCTGATCAGCGGCGATGATGATTACCTGGCGATCGACGCGGCCTACTACAACGAGAGCATTCGCAGCCAGCAGAACCGCCAGGACGATATCGTCGACAATCAGATCGCCGATCCGAATATTCCAACCAACCGCTACGACTTGCTCGCGATGACGCGGGAGCACCTGACACCCGACCTGGCGGTGTACGGCGATACCACCACCGTCAGCGATCCTCTGCTGCTGCGTGAGCTAAATGTCTGGACGCTGTCACGCACCGCTTCCTCCGGCATCTTCTTTCCACGTGACTACTACCAGATGCGCAACGCGATGTCGGATTTCGGGGGGATCTACAGCTACGCGGATGGCTACGCAAACCTCGAGGGAACTTTCAATCAGGATCTGATCCAGCCGCAGCAATTCGCGCTGCAAACCCTGCCCGAACTCGTGGTGAGCGGACGTAAGGACCTACTCGGCGGCTTGCTTCACGCCGACTACGACGTCACTGGCGACAATTTCTATCGCCAGCAGGGGGTATCCGGAACCCGGCTCGACCTCAGCCCGAGCGTCACGATGCCATGGCGGCTGGGTGACTATATCTATGGTTTCGGCACGCTCGGCCTTCGCGAGACCATGTACGACACGTCGGGCGATCAGATCGATGTCATCCCGGTCGGCACCCAGGGACGGCTCTACAACAACAACCTCGCGCTAGGTCCGCTCGCGCCTGGTGGCTTTCAGACCCGCGAGATGATTTACGGCACGGCTGGCATCGCGACCGAACTCGAGAAGGTCTACAACTTCAATTGGGAATCGGTCCAGAAGATCAAGCACACGATCGAGCCCTACGCGGCCTATACCTACGTGCCCAACGTCGACCAGGGTTCGCTGCCATTGTTCGACGAAATCGACCGGATCAACGGCCGCAGCCTCTTCTTATACGGCGCAACGTCAAGAATCTTCGTCAAACTGGCACAGTCGAATGCAGCCCAGCCCGAGGACGAGGACGGCGGCGGCGACCTCGATACCCAGACCGCCGAAGGTGAGAACAACGGATCAACCAATCCGTTCCGGGCCCGCAGCTATGCCAACGGTTCGGCGATCGAAGAACTGTTGCGTCTCTCTGTGCTGCAGGCTTATGACACCGCTCACGCGGTGGCGAAGGGCAGTTCGCGGTTCTCCGACCTGGACATTACCGGAACGATGTTTCCGACTCATGTCTGGTCGATGGGCGGGCAGCTGGGCTATTCGCCGCAAGCTTCCACGATCCATTACGCCAGCACCTTCGTCAATTTCCAGCCGTGGTGGCTTAACAACGTTCCCCGCATGTATATGGGGAAGGCAACCACCGGTTCCTTCCTTCAATTGAGCTACAACTACATCGGTCCCGGCCCGGAATCGGAGCCGGGGGTGAACGCCGCCATCAGCCAGTTCCTGACGATGCGGATGTATTACGACCTGTTCAACCGGATGGGCGTATTCTTTGCGCCATCGTACGACTTCACGGCCCATCATATGCTCTCGACCGAATACGGCTTCCGGCTCAAGTCAGCCTGTGATTGCTGGGCTTTCGACATGGGCATCACCAAGACCGTCAACCCGAATGAAACGCAGTTTCAATTCCAGGTCACGCTCGGCGGTCTCGGCTCGGTCGGTCAAAGCCCGTTCGGACGTAACCCGTTCCAAACCCACGTCGGGGTGCTGCCGGGTTATTAATAAATCGACTCCCGGCTGATGTCTCCCTCGCGGCCGACGCCGGGGAAGATGCACAAGTACGAGCAGGCGAAATGCGATGGAAACTCGCGCGTTTCTCCGGTTCGGCGCGGGCGTTCCGGCGTAGCCAGATCTCACACTTAAGCAGGTCTTATCCAACTCGACGATGCCTGCTAATGGCAATCACGATCGCGCTGGCCGGCATCTCGGCGGTTCGTTGTTGCTAATAGTGGCGGGTGTTTTCCTGGCCTTCCTGATCGCCGAGGCGGCGGTGCGCCTGTTTGGGCTCGGCAAGCCTGAGTTTTACGCCTATTCGGCGGCTCGCGGATGGAAAATGCGGGCCGGAGCGCAAGGCTGGCAAACCGACGAAGGCCACGCCTTCATACGAGTAAACCGGTGGGGCTACCGCGGCCCGGAATGGAGTCGCGAAAAGCCGCCGGGGACACTTCGAGTGGCCGTGCTTGGCGATTCGTTCGTCGAGGCGCAGCAGGTGCCCGAAGAAATAACGGTCTGCGCGGTTATTGAGCGTGAACTGACCAACTCGCTGCCGGATTTCGCCCGCGGGCGCGATAAGAACATCAAACGGGTCGAGATTATGAACTTCGGCGTCGATGGCTACGGCACCGCCCAGGAGTTCTTCACTTTGACGCGTGACGTTTGGCAGTTTTCGCCTGATATCGTGGTCCTGGTGTTTTTTCCCGGCAACGACGTGCGCAACAATTCAGTCGTGCTCGAAGGCGACAAATGCCGGCCGTTCTTCGCGCCCGATGATGGCCGCCTGGTACTAGGCGGCCCTTTTGAGGATTCGCCGTTGTTTCGTCTCAAATGCGTGATGCGCTTCGAATCTTATGATTCGCAATTGCTGAATATATTGGGTGAAGCGCGCAGCGGACTCCGCGCAGCGCTCCGCCGCCTCCATGCTCGCGATTCTCCAGCGCCAAAGGCGGACGGGCGCCATAACGAGACTTCCGGGGTTTCCGCGCGCGAGCCCGGCGTCAACGACCTGATTTACCGCCCGCCGACCGATCCGACGTGGCGCCAGGCCTGGCAGATTAGCGAAGGCGAAATCGAGATGATCGCTCGCGATTCCGCTGCACATGGCGCGCTTTTTCTGGCGGTAGTGGCAGATACCGGCGCCCAGACCCAGCCTAATCCCGCGGTACAAGCGCGCTACCTTAATATTATCGGCGGCGGCGACCTGTTTTATCCCAATCACCGCATCGATGCGCTGGGCGCCCGTGATGGTTTCGCGGTGGCCGATCTGGTGCCGGCGATGAGTTCCTATGCCCGGGCCCACAACGTCTATTTTCACGGCTTCCCGAACACCCGGCTGGGCACGGGACATTGGAACCGGCGCGGCAACTGCTTCGCCGGCGTGCTGATAGCGACGAAACTCACCGCCATGATGGCATCCGTTGAACCCAGCTTGAACCTTGGAAGCGCGTCTTTCGACGACGGCCAGATCCAGCGAGCAGGCGCGCGATGCCGATGATTCCTGGCAAAAATTCGCAAGAGAAAGTGATTAGCGCCCTTTGGCTCCGCATGTTCGCAATCCGCGAAGACGCAGCCATAATCTGTCGTTATCCGCACTCGGAATTGCGGCCCCGCTTGCCGTGATTTCACGGTGCGGGCTATAGGTTTTTGGGCGAGGGGCAAGCGCCCCAACGATCTGCAATGCGCCTTCGATGAAACGGAACCACTCGCAATGACCGAAACAAACGAAGAGAAAACCGGTCCCTCGGCCACGATTGACGCCGAGGGCCTCAAGCGGTTTATCCGCGAACACAAGCTCGGCGATCCCTCCGACCTGCGCGCCGAGAATATCTCGTTCGGCCATTCCAACGAGGTCCATCTGGTCTGCTTCGCGGAAAATACGTGGGCGCTTCGGCGCCCGCCGCGCGGACCGCTGCTGCCTACCGCGCACGACGTGATTCGCGAGTACCGCGTGCTGGCGGCCCTGCAGGAGACAGCGGTTCCGGTGCCGCGGGTCTACGCCAGTTGCGACGATCCGGCCTATATCGGGGCGCCCTTCTACCTGATGGAGTACATGAACGGGAAGGTGATCCGCTCGGGTTTGGTACCCTCGGCGGAGCCCAGCTTTGCCAACACTCCGGCCAAACGCCTCGCCGTAAGCGAAGGAATGATCGGCCTGCTGATTGCTCTGCAATCGGTTGATTGGCGCAAGGCCGGGCTTGAGGGCTTCGGCCGTCCCGACGGGTATCTCGAGCGTCAGTTACGCCGCTGGACCGACCAACTTACTCGCACCACGCCGCTCACCCGTCCACTGCCCGTGATGGAGAAAATCCGCGACTGGCTGACCGTCCATATGCCGGGAGCGCAGCCCGCGACTATCGTGCACGGCGATTTCAAACTCGACAACGTGATGTGGCAGCCGTCCGGCGAGCATCCCCGCGCTATCGCACTTTTCGACTGGGAGATGTCGACCATCGGCGATCCGCTCGCCGATCTCGGCTGGATGGTAACCTATTGGAGCGATGGCTCGGACACGGAACTGCGCCGCAGCGTGGTCTCGAGCATGGATAGCGAGCCGGGCTATCTCGAGCGTGCCGCAATGGTCGCGCTTTACGAAGAGAAGTCAGGCCGCGCGATGCGCGGCTTCGCCTTTTACGAGATTTTCTCGCTGTTCAAGCTCGCGATCATCCTCGAGGGGAGCTACTCGCGCTATCTGAGCGGCCAGGCCGACGACCCCATGTTCGCCACCTACGACGAACGGGTGCCGAATATCGCCGAGGTCGCCTGGAGTCTTTGCCAAAGCGCAAAGTGACTGGTTTCGCGACCTATTCGAAGACATCTTTAAGGTTGAGCCCGAGAAACGCCAACGTAACGTCAGTGTAGAGCCGCAGGCCCCATAGCAGTCCGTCGATCGGCATCCGCTCGTCGTTGCCATGGTAGAGCGACCCAAACGGCATCTTGGGGTCGAGCCTGACCGGTGCGAAGCCGTAACAAATCGCGCCCAATTGCGCATAGAATTTGCTGTCGGTCGCGCCGGGCAGCATCCATGGAATCGCCCGGGCGCCGCGGTCGGCAGCCTCGGTCCGTGATTTGATCAGGCGGAAGAGGGGAGTATCGAAGGGCGCTTCGGCCGGCGGTGCACTTTTGATCACTTCCAGCGCCGGCTCCGGCCCGACGATTTCGCGCAACTCGCGCATGAAGCTGCGCTCGTCCTCGCCCGGCAGCGTCCGCCCGTCCAGGATTACGCTCGCCTCGCCGGGGATCACGTTGTCCTTGTAGCCGGCGCGCACGATAGTCGGCGAGACCGTATTTGCCATCATTGGACGGAACAGGGGCGGCGCCTTGTCGGGCACTATGCCGAGTTCGCCGAGAGTTTGGCGAATCAGCGGCGTCAGCCGCCGGCGCATCGGGGTGCGCGTGAGACGGGTGATCAACTCGGCCATCCAGGCGATCGCGGTATCCGCACGCGGCATCGAACCGTGCCCAGGCGTCGCCATGATGGTCATCTTCACCGTAACGAACCCCTTCTCCGCGACCTGGATCGGATAGAACCGCCGTTCGCCCATGAACAAGGTGAAGCCGCCGGTCTCGTTGAGCACAAATCCAGCCCGCACCAACTCGGGATGATGTTCAACCAGGTAGCGCGCGCCCAGCTCGGAGCCCGCCTCCTCGTCGGCCACCGCCGCCACTATCAGATCCCTCTCCGGGGTCAGGCCGGCACGCTTCAGAGCGAGCGCGATGCCAAGGTCGATGGCGCATTTCGACTTCATGTCGATCGCCCCCCGGCCCCATATACAACCGTCGGCCAGTTCGGCGCCGAACGGCGCGCGCGTCCATCGCGAAGCCTCGACCGGCACTACGTCGGTGTGCGACGAAAGCATCAGCGGCGGCTTGCTGCGATCATGTCCGGGGATTCGCGCGATCAGGCTGGTGCGCGACGGTGCGGGTTCGATCTTGACAGGCGCAATTCCTTCGCGGGCGAGCATTCCCGCCAGGTAGTCGGCCGCGATTCGTTCATTGCCCGGCGGATTCGTGGTATCCAGCCGTACCAGGGTGCGCAGGTTGTCGAGTGTCTCTCGTTCGAAGTTCTCCCAGGGAATCCTCATCGATGCTCTACCAATCGGGTGCGAAGCGCGGCTTGCGGCGCAGTTTAACCATTGTCGCGAATGGTTGATAGAGTTGATGTTCGCTCGCTTGCCAAACTGCGGTTTGAGCAATTTTGCGAGCGCAAAGGGATTGCCGCGGGATACGGGGCACCATCGCTGAGCGCCTTGGGCCATGCGCCAGGCTCGAGCGTGGCCACTGAGCGTCTCACACCCGCGCGAGCGCGCCGCTATTAAACGTATCGGGAGGTACTCGCCGATGCCGAAAATTATCGCCAACAACTACCAGATGCATTATGAGCTAGACGACTTTACCGACCCCTGGAAGACCGCGGAAACCGTCTGGATCCAGCATGGTTTCGGACGCAGTTCCCGCTTCTGGTATCACTGGGTACCGCCACTTGCTCGCAGTTTTCGCGTACTTCGACGCGATATGCGCGGCCATGGTCAATCCGCGGATCCGGGACCGGGTTACGTCTGGTCAGTCGACGACCTGCTGGACGACATGAAGGGCTTCCTCGACGCGTTAGGGCTCGGCCAGGTGCATTATGTTGGAGAATCGTTGGGCGGGATTCTCGGCGTGGCCTTTGCAGCGCTGGCCGGAACGCTTCAAGAGCATGACCCTCTGCGCAACCCCGACCGCGATCCGGCCACCGATTCAGCGCATGTTCGCGGTTGGCCATGAAAGCTGGGAAAGCGCCCTGGGTAAACTCGGGCCCGGTGGCTGGGTGAAGGCACTGATGGAGCGCGGCAACGGCATCGCGGGCGCCAATCCCGCGCACGTCGAGTGGATCGTGAGAGAATGGTCCAAGACTCCTACCCACGTGCTGCAGGGGCTCTGCCGAATAGTCCCCGGCGTCGATATAACGCCGCTGCTCGGCCAGGTGCGAGTACCGACGCTGGTGCTGGCGCCGGCGCGCAGCCCGATTTCGCCGCTCAGCGAACAGGTGATGATTCGCGATTCGATTCCGGGCGCACGAATAGCAGTGATCGAAGGCCGCGGCCACGAGATTTACGTTGACGATCCGGACGCCTGCATCGACGCGATACTGAGATTTGTTCAGGCCGTCTGAAGCCGCTGCCGCGGAGCTAAGCGTGACGCCGCCTGACCGGAGGGGGCTATCGAAGATTTGCGATTGACCGGTAAGCGCCCCGCTTCTACGATTCGGCTTGCGTTTCCCATCGGCGGCGGAGGTTTCGTGAGATGCGAGCAAACCGGTCGCGATGGTTACTTTCTCTGGCTCTGGCTGGGTTGATTTGCGGCTGTGCCGAATCGGCGGAAAAGCCGGCCGCCGAGCAGGCGCGCGCAAGCCCCGCGGTCGTTGCGGCAAACGAGGGACCTCCTCCGGGCTCGGCCAATAACGTGACCGGTGTATGGGAGGGCAACAGTATTGCCGCGTGCTGGCAGATTACCATATCCAACCCGGGACGCTGCGCCGCGCGGCAAAAGATCACGTTTATCATGTTCCAGGATGGGCAGACGGTGACCGGGCATTACCGATGCCGCTTCGGTAATCAGGAATGCCGTGGACTGGCCGAGACCGGCATAATTCGCGACGGCCACATGCGCGATCACCTATTGAGGATTCGCGTGATGCTCGATGATGACTCGATGTGTTTTTTCACGGCAATGCCCCAGAACGATATTCTCGAGGGAAGCTATACATGCCAGTGGGGCGGACCGATAGAATATGGAACCTTCCGTGCGGAGCGGAGTTATTGAAACGCCATCGTGAGGCTGGAAGGACAGAAAGGGCTTCGATTCGCATGAAGCGAGTTGATCAATTGCGCAGCCTGGCGGTTGCGCTCGCGGGGCTGATGCTCGTTGCGGTTATCTGCGGATGCTCCGGTAGCGACGTCGCCGAAAGCTATTCCGCGCAGCAAGCCTCGGAGGCTAAGGCCGGCGACACCGCGACCCAACCTGTTTCGAACGGAGAGAACGCAGCACCCGGACCTTCTGATATCGCAGGTGTGTGGCAAGGTACCACGCTGGCCCTTTGCGGTGGTTTCACTCCGTCTCCAAGCCGATGCAACGCCCAGCAGAGAGTAACCATCACTCTGTTGGACGAGGGTGGGAAGCTCACCGGCAAGTACAAGTGCGCATACGGCAACATGGATTGTTATCATATGAACACCAGCGGCAAGGTGGTGGACGTCGCACGAAATGGCGCGCGGATGAACATCCGTGTGCAGATGCCGGACGGCACCAGCTGTCTTTACACCGGCGTTGATATCGGCCAATCGGTCAATGGGGGTTATTCCTGTTACGCGGGCGGGAGCCAGATCGAGGAGGGCTCGTGGCGGGCGCAGCGTTCGTATTAGGGACGCGCGATGCGTGCGCAGGGCGGCGGCGCATTCCCCGTGTCGGGGCAAATTCGTGCAGCGCCCTGAGTACCGCCTCGACTTCCGTCGCAATGGCACCCGTGTCCAGGCCGCGGGCTTCCGCACGTTGCATGACTTCCCTGATAGTGCGCTCGTAATCATTGCGAAAACGGCGGTTGAGCTCCTTCCACTCGATTCCGCTCAAGGCCTCGATGACATCGTCGCGTACCCGATAAAGTCCCCGCATCAGAATCACCGCGATCGCCGGATAGCCCAGGTAACCCTGCCAATAGGACGCGTTGTCATTTGACGAGATTCCGCGCCCATCGGCAGAGATTTCGACCTGGTAAGTCTTGCTGCCATCGGACGAGCAGACGCTCGCGTGGTGATCGTCCTCGAGCGTGACGCGGCCATCGCCAATCGCACCGATCGCCTCATAAATCTTGACGATCGGCGGCATCTTCCAGAGTTGGGTATCGGCGGGCGACATGGTTCGTCAAAATCAGCTTCGCGCTGGCGATGCAAGCCGCGCTTGACCGTTTCCGCAGCCAATCACTAAATTTCGCGTTGAAAAACAGGAGCAGACATATGGCCGAAGCGCCCATCGGCAAGCTCGATCATATCGGTATCGCCGTGCGCAGTGTCGCCGAAGCGCGCAAGTTCTTCGAAGGCACGCTCGGCGCGCGCTTTCTCTACGAGCACGCGAATCCCGAGGCTGGATATCGCATTTTCGAATTCGACCTGAGCGGCCTCACGCTCGAACTGCTTGAACCGTGGGGCGAGAACTCCTTCCTGCACGATTTTCTCGACAAACACGGCGAAGGCGTCCATCACCTGACCCTCGACGTGCCCGAGTCACGGCAGCGAATCGCAGACCTCAAGCAACAGGGCGTCAAAGTCGTCAACGAACGCGATTACGGTCCGGATTCCTACGAGGCGTTTATCTCGCCGCGTTCGAGTCATGGCGTGCTAATCCAGATCGGGTCGGGGTACCCGACCCTGGCCCGCGCGGCCGAATGGTTCAAAAAATCGTAGCCGGAGCAGGCGCGGCCGGCCGGCGGCGTCGAGCGGGCGTCGGAAGTGTACTCGATTTAGCGGAAGGAATGCTTCGACGATGCCGCATGTTCTCCTAGCGCTGATTGTGAGCGGCGCTGCGGTCGTCGCGGCGGGAGTTCTGCTGGGTTGGTCAGCCGATGGGATCGCGCATCGCACCGGGCTCGGCGAGATGTGGACCGGATGGATCATGCTGGCGGCAGCAACCTCGCTGCCCGAATTCGTCACGGACGTCTCGGCGGTGCGCCTCGGCTCG
>DATEGX010000138.1:0-4074 GCA_035279875.1 Binataceae bacterium (SeqCode) | reverse complement strand
TGAGCACGGCGGGGGTCCCCCGCCGTGCTGCAGAAGGGCGCTTTCGTGCCTAACGCATCAACTGCATCAGGCCCGAAGGGCTGGCGTACTTGTTGATGTTATTCCATTGCGACGGGACCTGTTTGTCCCACAGCGAGCAGGCGCCTTTCGGGTTGAAGCTCGTGATATAGCTGACGTGATCGTTCTGCACATCCCAGTAATTCTCGACGATTCCGCATACGCCGGATTGTTCGCCGTAATTGTCCAGCTGGGTAGGAGTGCTCGCGACCCACATGACCTTCCAGAGCTTCATGTTGCTGTCGTATATGTCTTCCGCGATATTGCCGTAGTACTGCTTGTCGACGTAGTCGACGCGCTTGCCGTAGCAGTAGCCGGGCGCCAGGGAGGGAATCCGGCGAACGTCGACCACGGAGGCCTCGCGGGTTTCCCAATTGCCCCACGACGGCTTGGGCCATCCTAGCGTGCCGTCATATTCGGCGGGGAAGTTACCCGGCGCCTTGGGGTTCATGTTAACCAGGGTGAGGATCTTCTGGTCGCGCAGCCAGGTGCCTTCGAACTTCCCAACGCCGCCATTCCAACCAACGCGCTGATCGTCTTTGACCATGTCGCTGCCGAGCAACGGCGCGCATCGGGCCGACGACGACAGTCGCAGTGAGCGGCGCAGCGCCGGTACGAAAGCGTAGTCGTCCTCGTCCTTCAGGTTATCCTGCCAGAACAGGGTCAGCACGGCAGTGTACTTGGACTGTTCGGGCTGCTCGACCATGATCCATTCGGAATACCAGGCGCCCGCCGCCTGCGGGTCGACCCGCGGCTGATCGGGTTCCCAGTTGTAGGCGAGCTGGCGGTAGGTGGCATCGACCACTTCGGGCGAAAAATTGCCGAAACGGTCCTTTGTGTAGAAGGCCCCTTGATTACCAAGTTCGAGCGCCACGGCCACCAGGTACCCCTGGAACTTGTAGGTATCGTTGGCCATGATCTCCGTTCCCTTGTCGGGTCCGCTGGGATTGGGGAACGGAACGCCAGCCACATAGTTCACGAGCTTGTAGCGCCCATCGGCCTGCTTCTCGAGCCGGGTCTGGCCGCCATACTTCTCGGTTGCTTCGACGAACGGTTTGGGCAGGGTCCAGGTGTGTTCCGGCCCGACGTGGATCTCCACATCGTCCGGCATTTTCCAGAACAGATCGCCCTCCCAGAAATGCTGTACACCCTCGGAGAAGCAATCCTTATACTGCTGCCAGTTCGATTTGGTGATCACCGTGCCGGGCGCCGGGTCGCACGCAGCATAAACCGCGGCGGGCGGGGCCAGCATCCCCAGGCAAATTGCCAGCAGCAAACCCCATCTCTTGCAGGAAACGCCCATAAGTCTTGTGCCTCCTTCGCTTGTTGAAAACTTGCAAGGGCTTAGGCCCTCCAAATTCCCTGGCATCCGGTCCCCCTGGATGACCACCCGGGCACTGACTCGTCGTGCGGCGCCGATACGCGTCGAGCACGGCTATGTAGAATCGCTACGGCGCTGAGAAGCGCCTGCCGGAGTTAAACGCGACTTTAATCACGCTCAAAAATATCTAATACCTTTCGCGACTTATGCGCGAAGCATAGCACGCTGTCAACACGTGGGATGGGGGACTTTCAACCTCGCGTTGATGAATTAATCCGCATCACCACGAAGAAAGTGCACAAAAAAAGACGGCCATCGCCCGCTTTTGGGCGACGACCGTCTCGGACTTCCAGGCTCTCCGCGAGCTACGCGGTCAGCAATTGACGCAAGACGTAGGGCAACACCCCGCCGTGACGCAGGTACTCGACGTCCTCGGGCGTATCGATTCGCGCGAGCACCTCAAATTCCCTCGATTTCCCGTCCTCCTCGGCGCGCACCTTCAGCACCTGGCGCGGCTTCAGACCCGCCTCGAGCCCTTTTATCGAGTAAACTTCGCGACCGCTCAGCCCAAGGCTCTCGCGATTCTGGCCGGGCATGAATTGCAGCGCGAACACCCCCATCCCAACCAGGTTGCTGCGATGGATTCGTTCGAAGCTTTCGGCAATAACCGCGCGGACGCCCAGCAGTTGGGTGCCCTTCGCCGCCCAGTCGCGCGACGAGCCCGAGCCGTATTCCTTTCCGGCGATGACCAGGAGCGGCACTCCCTCGCGTTGGTATTGCTCAGAGGCCTCGTAAATCGTTGTGCGCTTGCCATCGGGCAGATGAAGCGTAACGCCGCCTTCGACGCCTGGCACCAGCAGGTTGCGCAGCCGAATATTGGCGAAGGTCCCGCGCATCATCACTTCATGATTCCCGCGCCGCGCGCCGTACGAATTAAAGTCCTTCGGCTGCACGCCCAACCCAATCAGGTACCTTCCGGCTGGACCGTCCGCCGCAATCGAGCCGGCCGGCGAGATGTGGTCCGTCGTGACGCTATCGCCCAGCATTGCCAGGACCCGCGCTCCCGCGATGTCCTTGACCGGCGCGGGATTGCGGCCGACCCCATCCAGGAACGGCGGCGCCTTGACGTAGGAAGATTGCTCGTCCCATCGGAACAGGTCGCCCTCCGGGACCTTGAGCCCGCGCCACTGTTCGTCACCCTCGAAGACCTGCCCGTACTCTGCGCGAAACATCTCCGAATCGACGAATTTCGCAACCGCGGCATTGACCTCTTCGCTGCTCGGCCAGATATCGCGCAGGTACACCGCGCCGCCCTTCGAGTCATGTCCGAGCGGCTCGCTTTCCGGATCGAAATCCATTGTCCCGGCGAGCGCGTAGGCAACGACCAGCGGCGGCGAGGCAAGGTAATTGAAGCGCACCACCGGGTTGATGCGGCCTTCGAAGTTGCGATTCCCGCTCAGGATCGCACACGCCACCAGGTTGCCTTTCTTGATCGCCGCCGCGATTGGCTCGGCCACCGGACCGCTGTTGCCGATACAGGTCGTACATCCGTAGCCGACCAGGTTGAAATGAAGCTGCTCCAGGTAAGGCAGCAGTCCGGCGCGCTTCAGGTAGGCGGTCACCACCTTGGAGCCTGGGGCCAGGCTGGTTTTGACCCACGGTTTAACTACGAGGCCGCGTTCGGCGGCCTTTTTCGCCAGTATTCCCGCTCCGAGCATTACCGACGGGTTCGAAGTATTGGTGCAACTGGTGATAGCCGCGATCACCAGTGAACCCTGCGTGAGCGGGAAACTCGCGCCATTCTGCTTGACCTCGACCGAGGCCGCCAGTGGGCCGAGGTCGCTGGCTGCGAGGCGCTCGTGCGGCGCCAGCTTGGGATTGCCGCCCTCGGTAATCCATCGCTGGACTAATTTTGCGTCCGGGGCGCCATTTTCCCCGCTGGCTTCCTTGGCGAGGTCCTGGCGAAATTCGCGCCGGGCGCTCGAGAGCGCCACCCGATCCTGTGGCCGGCGCGGGCCGGCCAGGCTCGGCTCGACCGTACCGAGATCGAGTTCGAGCGTATCGCTGAAGATTGGCTCGGGCGAATTCGCGACGCGAAAAATCCCTTGCGCCTTGCAGTAGGCCTCGATCAATTTCACCTGCTGCTCGGAGCGCCCGGTCATCCGCAGATATGCAAGGGTCTGGTCGTCAACCGGGAAAAAGCCGATGGTTGCGCCGTATTCGGGGGACATGTTGCCGAGCGTGGCCCGATCGGCGACGCTCAAGTTGGCGATTCCGTCGCCGAAGTACTCCACGAACTTGTTGACCACGCCCTTCTTGCGCAGCATCTGGGTGACGGTCAGGACCAGGTCGGTTGCGGTCGCCCCGGCCTTGAGATTGCCCTTGAGCCGGAAGCCGATCACTTCCGGAATCAGCATCGGCATCGAGCGCCCGAGCATCGCTGCTTCCGCCTCGATTCCGCCGACGCCCCATCCGACCACCCCGAGTCCGTTGATCATCGTGGTATGCGAGTCGGTGCCCAGCACGGTGTCGGGATAGATTTCACCGCTGGCGGCGGTGAACGCCACCGGAGCGAGGTATTCGAGATTGACCTGATGGACGATCCCGGTATCGGGCGGCACTACCCGGAAATTGTCGAACGCGCGCTGGCCCCAGCGCAAAAACTGATAGCGCTCCTGGTTGCGCTCGAACTCGAG